>NZ_KV816287.1:0-114912 GCF_001814395.1 Corynebacterium sp. HMSC059E07 | reverse complement strand
CGCTGGCCGACGCCGTCAAGGTCACCCTCGGCCCGCGCGGCCGCAACGTTGTGCTGTCCAAGGCTTTTGGTGGCCCGACCGTCACCAACGACGGTGTCACCATCGCCCGCGACATTGACCTCGACGATCCTTTTGAGAACCTCGGCGCCCAGCTGGTGAAGTCCGTGGCCGTCAAGACCAACGACATCGCCGGTGACGGTACGACTACCGCCACCTTGCTGGCCCAGGCTCTCGTCTTCGAAGGCCTGCGCAACGTTGCTGCCGGCGCTAACCCCATCGAGCTGAACAAGGGCATCGAAGCGGCGGCTGAGAAGGTCGTCGAGGAGCTCAAGAAGCGCGCCACCCCGGTGAACTCCTCCGCGGAGGTCTCCCAGGTTGCCACCGTTTCCTCCCGCGATGCGGAGGTCGGCGAGATGGTTGCTGGCGCGATGGACAAGGTGGGCAAGGACGGCGTCGTGACCGTCGAGGAGTCCCAGACCATCGAGTCCACCGTGGACGTCACCGAGGGCATTTCCTTCGACAAGGGCTACCTCTCCCCGTACTTTGCGACGGAAGAGGAGACCTACAACGCCGTGCTTGACGACGCCGCAATTCTCCTCGTCCGCAACAAGATCTCCTCCCTGCCGGACTTCCTGCCGCTGTTGGAGAAGATCGCGGAGTCCTCGCGCCCGACGCTGATCATCGCTGAGGACATCGAGGGCGAGCCGCTGCAGGCACTCGTGGTGAACTCCATCCGCAAGGTCCTCAAGGTCGCCGCCGTGAAGTCCCCGTACTTCGGCGAGCGCCGCAAGGGCTTCATGGATGACCTGGCTGTTGTCACCGGCGCTACCGTCGTCGACCCTGAGGTTGGCATCAACCTCAAGGAAGTTGGCCCGGAGGTTCTCGGTTCCGCTCGCCGCGTCACCGTGTCCAAGGAAGACACCGTGATTGTGGATGGTGCCGGTACCGCCGAGGCCGTCGAGGAGCGCCGCGAGCAGCTGCGCCGCGAGATCGAGCGCACCGACTCCACCTGGGATAAGGAGAAGCTCGAGGAGCGTCTGGCCAAGCTGTCCGGTGGCGTTGCCGTCATCCGCGTTGGTGCCGCTACCGAGACCGAGGTCAACGAGCGCAAGCTGCGCGTCGAGGACGCCATCAACGCCGCCCGCGCGGCCGTTGAAGAGGGCGTCATTGCTGGCGGCGGCTCCGCGCTGGTCCAGATCTCCCAGGAGCTCGAGGCTTTCGCCGAGGGCTTCGAGGGTGAGGCCAAGATTGGTGTGCTGGCTGTGGCTCGCGCGCTGACCCGCCCGGCCTACTGGATCGCCGAGAACGCAGGCCTGGACGGATCCGTCGTGGTCGCCCACGTTGCCGAGAAGGCCAACGGCGAGGGCTTCAACGCCGCCACCCTGGAGTACGGCAACCTGCTCGAGCAGGGCATCATCGACCCGGTGAAGGTCACCCACTCCGCCGTGGTCAACGCCGCCTCCGTGGCCCGCATGGTGCTCACCACCGAGGCTTCCGTTGTAGAGAAGCCCGCCGAGGAAGAGCCGGCACAGGCTGCGCACGCGCACTCGCACGCGCACTAAACCGTGCGTGCGGGAAACATTCGTTTCCCGCACAACCACAAGGGTTCCCGCGTAGCCACAAGGGTTCCCACATTGCCGTAAGGAAGGCCCGCTAACCCGCATTTTTGCGGGGCGGCGGGCCTTCGCCGTGGGGGCGGGAATCTCCGCCCCGGTACTAGACTGCTGAGCCGTGGAACAAGAATTCATCACCGTCACCGGCGCCCGCGAAAACAACCTCAAGAACGTGGACGTGCGCATCCCTAAGCGCAAGCTCACCGTCTTCACCGGCGTGTCTGGTTCCGGCAAGACCTCGCTGGTCTTCGATACCGTTGCGGCTGAACCGCAGCGTCTCATCAACGAGACCTATCCCGGCTTCGTACAAGGCTTCATGCAGGCCCCACCCCGCCCCGACGTGGACCGCTTGGAAGGGCTCACCGCAGCCATCGTCGTGGGCCAAGAACCGATGGCGGCTTCCGCGTGCTCCACGTTCGGTACCGCCACCGACATCACCGGGCACCTTCGCGTGCTCTTCTCACGCCTAGCCGAGCCCCGCGCCGGCGGCCCCGCGGCCTATTCCTTCAACGTGCCCTCCGCCTCCGGGCAGGGCGCCATCGATGTCAATGGCGTCAAAGAGGTGCGTCGCTTCGAGCGCACCGGCGGCATGTGCCCGAGGTGTGAGGGAAGGGGGAAGTGGGGGACGTCGACAAGCGCCAGCTCGTTGATGAGACTCTGACGTTGAACGATGGCGCCATCATGTACCCCGGCATGAAGGTGGGCTCGTGGATGTGGCGCGCCTACGCCGAGTCTGGGCTGTACCCGGCCGACGTGCCGGTCCAGGACTTCACTGAGGAACAGAAGCGGGACCTCTATGAGACCGAGACCAAGGTCAAGGTTGGCGGCATCAACATGAGCTACATGGGGCTGGTCACGCGTTTGAAGACGAACGTGTTGAGCAAACCCGTGGAGTCCCTGCAGAAGCACATGCGTGCCTTTGTCGAGCGCGCGGTGGTCTTCATCGACTGCCCGGAGTGCCACGGCACGCGCTTGGCGCAGCACGCGCGCGAGTCCTACCTCAACGGCGTCTCCATCGCGGATGTCTGCGCCATGGAGCTTGCCGACGCCTCCGCATGGCTCCGCACCATCAACTCACCGCTTGCCGTGGCCCCGCTGCGTGGGTTGGAGGCCGCCCTGGATTTGGGGCTGGGCTACCTGACGCTGGCGCGCCCGACGGGAACGCTGAGCGGTGGCGAGGCACAGCGCACGCGCATGGTGCGGCACATCGGCTCGGCGCTGACAGACGTCACCTACGTCTTTGATGAGCGGACCGCTGGCCTACACCCGCATGACGTCACGCGGATGAATGAGCTTCTCCTGCAGCTGCGCGATAAGGGCAACACGGTGCTCGTGGTGGAGCACAACCCGGCGACGATGGCGATTGCGGATTGCGTCGTCGAGCTTGGCCCCGGCGCCGGAGTGGCGGGCGGCGAAATCCTTTCCGTCGGTGCCGCACCGTCCGTCAGCGGGAAGGTGTCGTTGAAGGATGAGGTGCGCGAGCCCACCGGCGCGCTGGAGATCCGCGGGGCGCGCCATAACAATCTCAAGGACGTCGACGTGGATATTCCACTGGGCGTGCTCACGGTCATTTCGGGCGTTGCGGGATCCGGAAAGTCATCGCTGATGGAATGCCTGCCGGACGACGACCGCATCCTCGTTGTCGACCAGTCTTCGTTGTCTGGCTCGCGGCGCTCAAACCCGGCCACCTACACCGGTGCGATGGACGCGCTGCGCAAGGCCTTCGCCAAGGCCAACGATGGGGCCACGCCGGGAATGTTCTCTTTCAACTCGGAGGGCGCGTGCCCGGCCTGTTCCGGCGCTGGCGTGGTGACCGTGGAGTTTGGTGCGATGGACAGCGCGGATGTGCCCTGCGAGGTGTGCGAGGGCCGCCGCTTTGCTGCCGACGTTTTGGGCTACGAGCTGGCGGGCAAGAACATCGCGGAGGTACTCGCGCTTCCCGCGGTTGAAGCCGTGGAGTTTTGCCGCGAGGCCAAAGTTACTGCCGCCAAGCGCGTGTGTGAGCAGCTCGTTGCCGTGGGGCTGGGCTATCTGACGCTGGGGCAGCCGCTCTCGACGCTCTCCGGCGGCGAGCGCCAGCGGCTGAAGCTGGCGGTACGTCTGTGTGACCGGAAGGCCACTGCGGACATCATCGTGCTCGATGAGCCGACGGTGGGCCTGCATCAGAAAGATATTGACACTTTGCTGCGCCTCTTTGACGCGCTTGTCGACGACCACCTCACCCTCATCTGCGTCGAACACCACCGCGCCGTCCTAGCGCACGCCGATCACATCATTGATCTCGGTCCCGGCGCGGGCTCAGCCGGCGGCGAGGTTGTGGCGGCTTGCTCGCCGCGCGAGTTCCTCGACAAGGACACGCTGACCGCCCGCTACCTAGCGCAGGCGCTGTAAAGACTGGCGTCTTTCACCGGCTGCCCCTTGCCCGTGCTGGCTGCTGGATATCAGTGCAGGTGGGGGGAGGGGCGTGATGCTACTTAAAGAAACTTCGCAAAAGGCCCGCTGTGCGACGGCCCACGGCGGGCTCATCCAGTGGGGAGAGCAGCCTTGTCGCGTCCAGCCAATAGGGGTGGTGGTTTGCCGTCCTACCCCAAGGCTGGGAGCTGGCAGAAGCGGACTAGGCGCCGACGGTCGCGTGGGTGCGACGAGAACGCAGGGCAACGACGCGCTCCGACTCGCTCATGCCGCCCCACACGCCGTAGGGCTCGCCGGAGGCGAGAGCGTGTTCGCGGCACATCTCGATGACCGGGCAGGTGCTGCAAATAGCCTTGGCGCGGTTCTCGCGCTGGGCGCGGGCGCGTCCGCGCTCGCCGTCCGGGTGATAGAACACGTCAGAGTTTTCCCCACGGCATGCGCCATGAAGCTGCCAATCCCAAAAGTCCGTATTCGGCCCGGGGAGCAGGAAGGACTGAGACACGTTCGATTCTCCTTTGTCAAAGATAGAGTGCCCAGGCGCGGTGCGTGCTGTGGGCGCGCGGACCAACGCGGGATGAACTCCCGCGAGCGCCAGGGCGAGGTGAGACGAGATTGAAGTGTGTCCCCCTTGGGTAAACAGCGCGTTACGCAATGCTGACATGCAGGTATAACTGGCTAAGACTCCTCAACTGGAGCCCCTGTGACCTGCGCTTAAGGCTAAGATGAACGGTGTATGAATTTTTTTGAGTGGGGTCAAAGCTGGGGATGAGACCCGTCGTTTTGGGGTTTCGCCAAAAGGTTATGCCATGATGTTCATACAGAATATGAAGTAATGCATTAAGCAGAAGAGCAAAAGCAGAACGGCAAGGATGGCAGTGGCTACTCAGGCTACAGACGCGAGCGGATCCTCAACGGCGGCGAAGCGCGACAGCGATAAGGAATTAGCGGACCTCGTTCCGCTGGCCGTCGACGGTAGCCGCCGCGCCCTCCAGCGCATCATGCGGATCATTCACCCGCAGGTCCTGCGCTATTGCCGCGCGCGCATCGGCGGCCACCGCCAGCCCACGGCGGAGGACGTGGCGCAGGAGATCTGTTTGGCGGTGGCGACGTCTATTGGCACGTACAAAGATAAGGGCCGCCCGTTTATGGCCTACGTCTATGGCATTGCTGCTCACAAGGTGACCGATGCCCACCGCGCCCTGAGCCGCGACCACACTCACCCCACGGAAGACCTTCCGGAGGATGCTGCTCAGGACGCTACCCCCGAAGAATCCGCCCTTGCCGTGGACGGTAGTAACAGAGTGCGGGCCATGCTCGATACGTTAAGTGACAAGGCCCGGGACATTATCATCTTGCGTGTGTTCGTGGGGCTGTCGGCAGAGGAGACCGCGGAAATTGTGGAGTCCACCCCTGGCGCAGTCCGCGTGGCGCAGCATCGTGCACTCGCGCAATTGCGCAAATCCCTCGATTCGCACGAGACGCAGTGAACCAACAATGTGAACCAGCAGAGTGAACCAGTAATTGGGCTAGCCCAGAGCTAGCAGTGAGCCATCGGCACTTGGCACCGACAAACTAATAATTCTCTAATAAGGAAGGGAGGTCATCATGGCAAAGAAGGACGAGCCTCAGCAGGGTGTCGCTGAGCAGCTGCAGCCCTTGGTTGATGATGATGCATTCCTCACCACTCTCTCCGAAGGAACAGATCCCTCCGATGGCGGTGATGAACTGGCGGGGCTTCTGCTGGAGCTGCGCGGGGACGTCGAAAAGCAGATGCCTCCGGCCCCTCTCATTGAGGGCGCAGAGGAAGAGCCGGAGATCATTTCCCTCGGCGCGGCACGCCGCCGTCGAAGCAAGCCTTTCATGCACGGACTCATCGGGGCGGCCGCAGCTACGCTGCTCATCGCAGGTACCGGCGCTGTGGTCGTCAACGCCGGCCCGGGATCTCCGCTTTACGGCGTGAACCAGTCGCTCTTCGGCGCGGACGAGCACGATGTGTCCGTAGTGGAGCTTGCCGGAACGCTCGATGAGATGGAGAAGCGTTCCGCCCAAGGCGACATGGATGGCACCCGCCAGTTGCTTGAAGAAGCCCGGAAGATGGTGGACCAGGCTAAGCGGGAACGTGAGGCAGAGGCCCCTCGTACCACGAAGCAGCAGCCCAGCGCCACGGTGACGCAGACGCACACCGTGGAGAAGCCTGCCCCGGTGGAGGAGCAGCAGCCGCCGGAGCCGGAAACCGTAACGCAGACAGAGACTGCGGTTTCCACCGTCGTGGTGACCCGCACGGTTTCGGCGGGCAACCCGCTGAGCCCGCCGGAGCAGAACCAGCCGGAGCCAGGCCAGCAGGGCGGCGATCAGGCAACGCCTCCGCAAGGCGACAACTCCGACGGAGCTTCGGATGGCGCCACGGATAATGGCCAGCTCCCGCCGGCGCAATTCCAGCAATAAAACCACAAGGAACCTCTTCCCCCGCAACAGGAGGGAAGAGGTTCTTTCCGTTTAACGCGCGGTAGTTCTACCGCGCTGACCGCAGCTAGTAGCGCGAGTCCATGCCGTCGAGATAACCCACCGCATAATCCCAAGGGACGTAGCGCATCGGGTCCGGCTCCGCGCCCGGCTCGTGCACGGGGGCTAGCTGGCCTGCCAGCGTGGCCTGCATGTTGGAGGCCATGATGTCCCACTCGTAGAAGTGGTTCTCCTCGCAGTCCTCGCAGAAAAAGAAGATGCCATCGATGCCGCGCGGGCTTAAAACGCGCGCAAACTCTTGGACCATGGCCAGATCGTGGATGACGGCGAGACGGTCCTCCTCGGACAGCGGCTCGACGTGATCATCCTCCTCGAGGAAGGAAGCTGGGTCGTTCGGGTCGTCCGCGAAAGGATCGCGGGGCATGTTGGCGAAAAAGTTCACGCCTGCGAGCCTATTGACTCCGTGCGCGCATGGCAATTCCCTATAGATACCTATTCCTCTACCCACGGCTACCACTACGGGGCGTCCACGCACTACAGTGAGGGCTACCGCATAAAACTATCTGGTCAGTTTAGGAGAGCCCCACCCTCATGAGCCACGTCCACACCGGCGGAGACAACCCCGACAAGATTGCACTCTACGGCCTTACCTTTGATGATGTCCTGCTGCTTCCGGCAGAATCCAACGTCGTTCCCTCCGAGGTGGATACCTCGGCGCAGTTTACCCGCAACATTCGCCTCGGCGTGCCCCTGGCTTCCGCCGCGATGGACACCGTGACCGAGGCCCGCATGGCCATCGGCATGGCGCGCCAGGGCGGCATCGGCGTCCTGCACCGCAACCTGTCAGTTGAGGATCAGGCCCAGCAGGTAGAGATTGTCAAGCGCTCCGAGTCCGGCATGGTGACCGACCCGGTCACGGCTTCCCCGGACATGACCATCGATGAAGTCGATACGCTGTGCGCGCGGTTCCGGATTTCGGGCCTGCCGGTCGTCGATAAGCAGGGCACTCTCGTGGGTATCTGCACCAACCGTGACATGCGCTTCGAGCCGGATTTCTCCCGCAAGGTCTCCGAGATTATGACGCCGATGCCGCTCGTCGTGGCCAAGGAGGGCGTCAGCAAGGAGGAGGCGCTGGAGCTGCTGTCCGCCAACAAGGTGGAGAAGCTGCCCATCGTCAATGATGAGAACAAGCTCGTCGGCCTCATCACCGTCAAGGACTTTGTCAAGACTGAGCAGTTCCCCAACGCCTCCAAGGATGCTTCCGGGCGCCTGCTCGTGGCGGCGGGTATCGGTACCGGTGAGGAGTCCTACCAGCGCGCAGGCCAGCTTGTCGACGCCGGCGTGGACGTCCTCGTCGTCGACTCCGCCCACGCCCACAACAACCGCGTGCTGGAGATGGTCTCCCGCGTGCAGAAGGACTTCGGCGACCGCGTTGACGTCGTCGGCGGCAACCTGGCCACTCGTGCTGCGGCGCGCGACATGATTGAGGCTGGTGCCGACGCCATCAAGGTTGGCATTGGCCCGGGCTCCATCTGCACCACGCGTGTGGTGGCGGGCGTGGGTGCCCCGCAGATCACCGCCATCATGGAGGCCGCTGCGGTGGCCGGCCCGGCGGGCGTTCCGGTTATCGGTGACGGCGGTATGCAGTACTCCGGTGACATTGCCAAGGCGCTGGCTGCCGGCGCCGATACCGTCATGCTGGGCTCGATGCTGGCCGGCACCACGGAGGCGCCGGGCGATATCGTCGTGGTCCAGGGCAAGCAGTACAAGCGCTACCGCGGCATGGGCTCCATGGGCGCCATGCAGGGCCGCGGTCTGACGGGGGAGAAGCGCTCCTACTCCAAGGACCGCTACTTCCAAGCTGACGTTAAGAGCGAGGACAAGCTGGTGCCGGAAGGCGTGGAGGGCCGCGTGCCATTCCGCGGTGACATCGATGCCATCGTGCACCAGATTGTCGGCGGCTTGCGCGCCTCCATGGGCTACACCGGCTCCGCCACCCTGGCCGAGCTCAAGACCAAGCAGTTTGTCCAGATCACCGCTGCGGGCCTCAAGGAGTCTCACCCGCACCACCTTCAGCAGATCGTCGAAGCTCCGAACTACCGCTAAGGACTAATCATGCGCGATTACGTAGAAATCGGCGTGGGCCGCGAGGCTCGCCGCACCTATGACCTGAACCAGATCTCCCTGGTGCCGACTCGCCGCACCCGTTCCTCCAAGGACGTGGACACCTCGTGGCACATCGATGCCTATACCTTCGAGGTCCCGTTTGTCTCGGCGCCGACCGATGCGCTGGCCACCCCCGAGTTTGTTATCGAGATGGGCAAGCAGGGCGGCCTGGGCGTTATTAACGCGGAAGGCCTGTGGGGCCGCCACGAGGATTTGGAGGGCGCAATTGCCCGCGTGACGGAGAACTTCGGTGACCTGTCGACGCTGCAGGAGCTGCATGCAGCGCCCCTGAACGAGGAGCTGCTGGCCGAGCGCATCGCGCAGGTGCGCGATTCCGGCGTGACCGTGGCCGTGCGTGTCTCCCCGCAGCGTGCCCGTGAGCTGGCACCCGTGGTTATTAAGGCCGGCGCGGAGTTGCTGTTCATCCACGGCACCCTGATTTCCGCCGAGCACGTGCAGACTGGTGGCGAGCCGCTCAACTTGAAGGAGTTCATCGGTTCGCTGGATACCCCGGTGATTGCCGGCGGCGTGGCGGATTACACCACGGCCCTGCACCTCATGCGCGCGGGCGCGGCTGGCATCATCGTCGGCTCCGGTGTGAACACCAACCCGGAGACCGTCGGCATTGATATCCCCATGGCGACGACCATCGCGGATGTTGCGGCCGCACGCCGCGATTACCTGGATGAGACTGGGGGCCGCTACGTGCACGTGCTTGCCGACGGCGACATCTTCACCTCTGCAGACATCGCCAAGGCCATTGCTTGTGGTGCCGATGGTGTCGTTCTGGGTCCGGTCCTGGCCCGCGCGGCGGAGGCCGGCGGCAAGGGCTGGTACTGGCCGTCCACGGCCGGCCACCCGCGTTTCCCGCGCGGCATCATCGAGCCGGTTGGCGTGGCTGGCGCCCTCCTCGGTACCGACGCTTCCGGCGCTGACGCTTCTGGCACCGCCGAGGACGCTTCAGCGACCTCCCTTGAAGTCGTGCTCCACGGCCCGTCCAACGAGCCGCTGGGTGAGTTGAACTTGGTCGGTGGGCTCAAGCGCGCTATGGCCAAGTGCGGCTACACGGACCTGAAGTCCTTCCAGAAGGTGGGCTTGGCCGTTCGCTAGCCCGCCCGTTGTAACGCTGCTCCGCTCAACAAAGCTCGGGGCGGAGTTTATGTCACCGCTCCAGTGGCCGTGGCGCTGGCCTCAGTGGCCGTAGCGTTAGAGTCGCTGGCGCGCGATTTCGGGCGCCACGGCAGCTGGGGCTTCTTTAGGCGGCGTGGGCGCAGCGCTACCTTGCGGAAAACCACGCGCCCGCGCGCCGGCACCATGGTTTGCAACACCGAGGCCACCACGACCAGCCCGATGGCCGCGAGCTTGAGCTGAGATACGTTCTGGGAGAGCAAGAGCCAGCCAAAGAGCGCGGCGAAGACGGGCTCCAGGGCGATCAGGATGGAAAAGACGTTGGGGGCGAGCCTGCGCAGCGCAATGAACTCCAACGAATAGGGGATGAGCGAGGCCAGCACGCCCGTGCCTAGGGCGAGCATTAGGAGGTTTGGGTCGCTGGCCAAAGCCACCGCGCCGCGCCCGCCGACGGGCAGGAGCACGAGGCCACCGATGAGGAAAGCCACGGCCAAACCGTCTTGTCCGCTAAAGAGCGCACCGGCCTTCTTGCTAGCCAGGATATAGGCGGCCCACATCGCACCCGCGCACAGCAAGAAGAACACGCCTCGCAGGTCGAGAGGGTCTCCGTTGAAGGAGTCCAACCCCAGCAGGCCCATGCCGATGAGAGCGAGGACGACGCAGGTGGCGTCGCGAAGCGAGCGGGAGAGACACGCCGCCAGCAGCAGCGGGCCGAGGAACTCGATGGTGACCGCCGGGCCCAGCGCGACGAGCTCGATGCCGGCATAGAAAAAGCCATTCATGAGGCCCAGCGTGAGGCCGAAAATGGTGGCGGAGATCCACTTCCTCGCGGCTCCACTCGCGCACGCGCGGGCGCGCGATGAGGAGCAGAATCACAGCGGCGAAGAGCAAGCGTAGCGAGGCGGTGCCCCAGGGGCCTCCAATGGGGAAAATCTGGATGGCGAGGCTGGCTCCGAGCTGGAGGGAAATACACGAGCCGATGACGCACAGAACGGCAAACGGATTGGTCATGCAGTCCATTGTGGGGTGGGAAGAACTGTTAGTCTATCTACAGTTTTTAACACGTACCCGTTAGGGATTCTGTCATGTTGGACCTGCACCGCCTCCGCATTCTCTACGAGCTGCACCGCCTCGGCACCGTCACTGCGGTGGCGGAATCGCTGCGCTATACGCACTCGGCCATCTCCCAGCAGTTGGCGCAGTGTGAGAAGGACGTCGGCGTGGCGCTCTATGAAAAGGTCGGCCGGCGCGTGCGTTTGACGGAACAGGGAGAAATCCTGGCCTCCTACGCGGAGCGAATGCTCGCGTTGGCGGATGAGGCGGAGTCGCAGGTCATTGCGTCAACCAACGCGGTGCGGGGCACGATTAAGGTCACGACCTTTCAAACCATCATGTCCTCGCTGGTCCCGCGGGCGCTGACGGAGTTGGCCAGGGAGTACCCGGACCTGCGCGTGCAGATCATTCAGCGTGAAGCCGATGGCGCGATGGAGCTGCTGGCGCGCCGGGAGGTGGACCTCATCTTGGGTGAGGAGTACGAGTCGGACATGCCCGCCACGGATGAGCACACCCACCGGGAGCTGCTTCTCGACGACCCCCTCCGCCTCATCACCCCACTCACCGGGCCCTGGAGCGAGTTGCGCTTAGAGGATTTTGCAGCGCATGACGAGGAAATCCCCTTTGCCATGGACCCGGAGGAGTTTTTATTGGGGCGGTTCGTCCACCGGCTGTGCCGCCGGCATGGCTTTAACCCCAGCGTGCTCTATGAAACCCCGGACCCCTTTCTACATGCGCACCTGGTGCGCACCGGACACGCGGTGGCGGTGATCTCGGACCTTTTCCTCTACGAAATTGAGGGCATGCGCGTGGTTTCCTTGCCTGGTAATCCCACCCGCACGCTCTACACCGCGGTGCGCGCCGGGCGCGAGGGACACCCCGCCTTGCGGGCGTTTCGGGCGGCGTTGAGCAAGGCGGCTGCCACCGCTAAAGATTTTGGGCCACTCCCTGCGGTCTAGGGTGTGGGTTCTTGCGTTAAACTGATGACCGTGACTAACCCAAATACAACCCCGCGTCCTGTCCTCGTGGTGGATTTTGGCGCCCAGTACGCGCAGCTCATCGCCCGGCGCGTGCGTGAGGCCAACATCTACTCCGAGGTTGTCCCCAATTCCGCCTCCGTGGAGGACATCAAGGCCAAGAACCCGGCCGCGCTGATCCTCTCCGGTGGCCCGTCCTCCGTATACGCGGACGGCGCCCCCGCACTGAAGCCGGAGCTGCTCGAGCTCGGCATCCCGGTCTTTGGTATCTGCTACGGCTTCCAGTCCATGACCCAAGCCCTGGGCGGCACCGTGGCCTCCACGGGTGCCCGCGAGTACGGCCGCACGGACATGACCGTGTCCGGCGGTGTGCTCCACAAGGGCCTCGAGGACACGCACAAGGTGTGGATGTCCCACGGCGATTCGGTTTCTGAAGCCCCAGAGGGCTTTGAAGTCACCGCCTCTTCCGAGGGCGCTCCCGTGGCCGCCTTCGAGTGCCTGTCCAAGAAGATGGCTGGCGTGCAGTACCACCCGGAAGTTCTTCACTCGCCGCACGGCCAAGAGGTGCTCACGCGCTTCCTGACGGAGGTAGCAGGCCTGGAGCAGAACTGGACCGCGGAGAACATCGCGGAGCAGCTCATCAACGATGTGCGCGAGCAGATCGGCGAGGAAGGTCGTGCAATCTGTGGCCTGTCCGGTGGCGTGGATTCCGCCGTGGCAGCAGCGCTGGTGCAGCGCGCCATCGGTGACCGTTTGACCTGTGTCTTCGTCGACCACGGTCTGCTGCGCGCGGGTGAGCGTGAACAGGTGGAGAACGACTTCGTGGCGTCGACTGGCGCCAAGCTCATCACCGTCGACGAGCGCGAGGCCTTCCTCAACAAGCTGGCCGGTGTGACCGAGCCGGAGGCCAAGCGCAAGGCCATCGGTGCGGAGTTCATCCGCTCCTTCGAGCGAGCCGTCGACCAGGCGCTGGACGGCCAGGACGCCGCCTTCCTGGTGCAGGGCACGCTGTACCCGGACGTCGTGGAGTCCGGTGGCGGTGACGGTACCGCGAACATTAAGTCTCACCACAACGTGGGCGGCCTGCCTGACGACGTCGAGTTCGAGCTCGTCGAGCCGCTGCGCCTGCTCTTCAAGGATGAGGTGCGCGCGGTTGGCCGTGAGTTGGGCCTGCCGGAGGAGATCGTGGCGCGCCAGCCTTTCCCGGGTCCGGGCCTGGGCATCCGCATCATTGGTGAGGTCACCGAGGAGCGCCTCGAGACGCTGCGCCAGGCGGACCTCATCGCGCGTACCGAGCTGACCAACGCTGGCCTGGATGGCGAGATTTGGCAGTGCCCGGTGGTGCTGCTTGCCGACGTCCGCTCCGTCGGCGTCCAGGGCGACGGCCGTACCTACGGCCACCCGATTGTCCTGCGCCCGGTGTCCTCTGAGGACGCTATGACCGCGGACTGGACGCGCCTGCCCTATGACGTGCTGGAGAAGATTTCCACCCGCATCACCAACGAAGTCAAGGAAGTTAACCGAGTAGTGCTCGACGTGACGTCGAAGCCGCCGGGAACCATCGAGTGGGAGTAAAGCGAAGCAAACTCCCCGACGCTGCGTAGCACGGCCGTGCCTTGAATTAACAGGGCGCGGCCGCGCTCCCGTTTTCGGTCCCTGGTACCAAGCCCGCGTGGCTTGTCGTCGGCACCGTCTTTGTCGCCACGAGCTCCGACCGAGGCACGGAGTAGAGCGTTTGTGTTGCCTCGTTGCTGTACAGCTCCGCGAATCGGGCGAGAGCTCTCGCATACCTCTTTAACGCGCGCGCGAGTAGCCGCACGCCGAGCGAAAAATCTCAGCGGGCGGCTGGTGAAAGCGGCTGTTTGTTGCTAAGGCGTCGCAGGCCGGTGAGCCGGCGTCCTACGACCCATCGATCCGGTTGATCCGGCGACCGGTTGGACTTCGACCTGGGGACTTGGGCGACGATTCACGGGCTGGTTGAACTCATTAACTCGGTGGCGGGTCCGGAGGTTCGCCGGAGTTATGCGGCGGCGCCCCGGGTCCAGAGCCGTATGGCGGGCCGGATGTTGGCGGATCTGAGGATGCGCGAGCAGTGCCTGGTGCTCGCCCCGGAGCGGAGCGCGGCGGGTGGGCCGGGCTTTCGATGGGAATCGGTGGGCCGGCCCACGGCGGCAGGTAGTGCACGCGGCCATCGATGCGGTCGAGGCGCCCGCGGCCGGTGGGTTTTTCCGGATCATCGTCATTGACCGCGTTGTGATACGCACACAGTGGCACCATATTGGCCATGTTTGTCGGCCCGCCATCTTGGAAGCGGGTGAGGTGATGAATCTGGGAGTCGTCGGCAGGCGCGTTGCACCCGGGCCAGGCACATGTCGGGTGCTCCGCAGACAGTGCGAGGCGCTGCTTGGTGTTGGCGAAACGGCTCGCCATGTACAGGTTCGCGGGGCCGTGGTGGGGGTGGACGAGGGTGATGAGGCCGACGTCGGCAAGCTTTTCGCGCACGAACTCCGCACCGGTCATCGTCGCCCCATTCGTCAGCTGCAGTTCGATCTCCTCGCCATCGCCATCCACGATGCGGTCCAGCTCATCCAAGCGCACGATGACGTTGGACTGCAGCTTCTGGCCCGAGCCGCCCCCGCCGCGGAACACGGTATGCGCCGCAGTGAGCAAGTCCTTGTCAGTGGTCTTAAGCACGGCCAGCAACTTGGAAATATTGAGCGAGGAATCCGTAATGCTCAGCGTGTGGTTGCGGCCCGCACGCCGCGTTACTCGCACGCCCGGCGCTGGGTCCTTGGGCGGGCGCCACTCTTTGAGCTTCGCCTTCGCCACCATGGGGATTTTCTCCCGCGGGGTGGCAGCCAGCAGTTGGCGCAACTCCCACGCCTTGCGGGCCTTGAGCTTGGAACAGTAGCGCTCGATATCGAGGAGCGTGAACACGTCGTGGCCCGTGCGGCGCGCTTTGCGCTGCCGGGAGCGGAACATCGTGTCCCCGAAATACACCGCGTGCAGCCCCAGGAGCTTCTCCGCGAAATCCGGCCGCGCACCCATCTCAATTAGCTGCGCGCGCGTGACACCGGCGCATTGCTCGACCACGTCGAGCCCGCGCGCTAGTGCTTGAATGTAACCCCCCAGTTGCATAGCCCACAGCCTAAACCAGTGTGGGGAACCTCGCTACTTGAGCGCAGAAATCGCAGCGCAGAGCTTATCGACGTCCCCCTCTTCCGTCGACCACGCCGTACAAAAACGCACCACGCGCAGGCCTTCGTGTTCTTCGAAGAACTGGCACACGAAGTCCTGCGCGAGCTTCTCTTCCTGTTCGCGTGTCAACAGCGCAAATTGCTGGTTGGTGGGGGAGTCGAAGAGCATGTCGATGCCTGTGGTGCGGAATGCCTCGGCGATGCGCTGGGCTTGGGCATTGGCGCGGGCGCAGATCTGCTCGTAGAGGGTCGTTGCAGCCGTTCCGGCGACCGCATCGGCGGAGGCACGAGGGGTGCTGAAGAGGGAGGCAAATTGCGCGCCGAGCAGCCAGCCCTTGGCCAGGAGGCCGCCGTTTTGCTTCATCGCATTGCGAAAGCGCGGCGCACCCGCGGGGAAGACGATGGCTTCGCCGAAGAGGGCGCCGCATTTGGTGCCGCCGATGGTGAAGACGTCGACAAGCGCGGCAAGGTCCGGCAGGGTGATATCCGAAGCGGAGAGGCCATAGCCGAGGCGGGCGCCGTCGACAAACAGGCCCAACTCGTACTCGTCGCAGACCTCGCGCAGGGCCACGAGTTCGGCGCGGGAGTAGGCGGTGCCGAACTCGGTAGGCTGTGTGATGTAGACCAGTGCGGGCTCCGGCATGTGCTCTTCCACCCCGGAGGCGCGGTATTCCTCCATGCACGCGCGAACCTGCGCGGCGGTGATCTTTCCCAGCTGGTTCGGCAGCGTGATGACCTTGTGCCCGGTGTGCTCGATGGCGCCCGTCTCGTGGGTGGCGATGTGCCCGCTATCCGCCGCGATAACGCCCTCCCAGGGGCGCAGTTGGTGCGCGATGATGGTGGCGTTGGCCTGCGTGCCACCGACCATGAAATGCACCTCGGCGTTCGGCGCCTGGCAGGCAGTGCGGATGCGCTCAGCGGCCGTGGCGCACAGTTCGTCGGCGCCATAGCCGGCATAAGCCCCGCCCGCCCCCGCGATGGCATCAAGGACGCGGGGGTGGGCTAAGCGATGGTAGTCGTTGCCGAAGTGAATCATGGGTGGCCAGTTTAGCCGGTGACGGTGACTTCGCCGATGCCTGCGTCGATGTGAATGTTCAGCAGCGCGTCAGGGTCCTGGCGTTCGGTGCAGTTGCTCTCACCCAGGCCGTCATCACAGGTCAGCGCGACGGGGATGTCCTTCGGGAGAATGACCTCGACGGCGCCGATGCCGGCGTCGACGGTGACGTCGTGCTTGGTTGTGAGGTCGTGGAGCTGGCTGAAGTCCACCGTCGATTCGCCGATGCCCAGGTCGTAGTAGTCCTCGAGCTCATCTTCATGGGTGGGCGCGATGTCTTGCTCACCGACGTTGAAGCGGGCGCTGAAGCCGGACTCGTCGGCCTCGGAGACGAAGGTGACTCCAAGGAAGGTAACCGTCAAGGCGGCGCCCACGGCACCGAGAGCAATTGCGCCCTCAACCCACTGCGAGCCGCGCTTCTTTTTCGGTTCTTCCCGCGGGCCCGGCTCCGGCAGGTTCCAGGCATCGGGCACTACGCCGAGTGGATCCCAGGACGGTGGGGTCCTGCGGCCTGATGGGAAAGGGTGGCCGTCCGCCGGGGTATAAGAATTGAGGTTGACCGGCTCTTCGCGCACCGGCTGTTCGGCGGCCAGCAGCCCGCTAGGTGGTAGCGGCTCGCGTTGGTGAAGGGCGTACCACGCCAGCGCCAGCAGGCCGAAGGTCAGCGTAGCGGGCGGAAGGCCGGCGAGGAATTGCCCGCTGAGGAACAGTGGGCCGGAGCTAAACGTCAGAAGGACGCCGACAATCAGGATCCAGCCGAGCTCTTGCTCCTCCTTGACGCCATCCTTGCCCAAGGCCGCATCGAGCGGGCAGTAGGGCGATCCGTAGCGCGGCATGAGCGCCCACGCGGCGAGGTAGGCGGCGATGCCCCCGCCGAAAGCGAGTGCTGCGACCACGAAGGCCACGCGCACAATCGTAGGATCGAGCTGGTAGCGCACCGCGATGCCTTCGCAGACACCGGCGAGCTGGGCGTCGCCGCCCTGCTTCTTGGGAAGGCGGACGGGGCGGGTTGTCCACATCTGGTTGAAAGTGCTGTTCTTCGTCATACTTTTATGGTGCCGCGCGGGGCTTCGCGGCGGTATCGGTAATCGCCCTGATTTTTAGACCTCAGGGTTGTCCCCGATGTGCCGGAGGGGTGGTGCGTGGGACTATGTCTAGTATGACTTCGCCCTATGTCCCCGCCGAGAACGCGGCGCCTTATCCCGTGATGTCACGCCCCCAATCTGGCCGCGTGGTGGCCGGCGTGGCAGCGGGGTTGGCGCAGAATCTGGGGGTTTCGGCGCTCTCCGTGCGCATCGCCTTGACCGCGTTGACCCTGCTGGGCGGGGTGGGGGCGATGGCCTATGCCGGGCTGTGGATCTTCACGCCCGCGCTTGACGACGCCCCCTCCACCCGCCGCAGCCCCCTCTCCCTCATGCTGGTGTTCCTGGCGTTGGTGGGTAGTGCGGTGGGTGTGTTGGGGGTTTCGGGGGCGTCGCTAAGCGTGGCGGTGCCGTTGGCAGTGGTGGCCGTCGGCGCGGTGCTGGCGTGGTTGGCGTATGACCGCGGGCTGAACACGCCGGTGGGCCTGGTTGCCGTGGCGGCCGGTGCTGTTCTGGTCATCGGTGGCGTCGTGGTGGCGGCGGTGACGTGGGAGAGCGGATCGGGTTCGGCGATCCTGGCCACGGCGCTGACGCTGGTGGGCTTTGGTGCGCTGGTGGTGCCGCTGGTGCTGAAGCTCTGGCGTTCGCTATCGCAGGAGCAGGCGGCCAAGGCAGTGTCGGAGGAGCGCGCCGAGATTGCCGCCCGCCTGCACGATTCGGTGCTGCAGACGCTGGCGCTGATTCAGAAGCGGGCGGGGGATTCGCGCGAGGTGACGCGTTTGGCGCGCGCCCAAGAACGCGAGCTGCGCGCCTGGCTTTTCGACGCCCCCTCCGCCGCCCCCACCACCTGCTTCGGTGCCCTCGAAGCGGCGTGCGGGGAGGTGGAGGACCTCTTCGACATGCGGGTATCCGCTGTGACGGTGGGTGAGGACACGGAGCTGACGGAGCCCGCGAAGTTGCTTATTCAGGCGGCGCGCGAGGCTATGGTCAATGCCGGCAAGCACGCGGGCGTGGACGCGGTGGATGTCTACGCGGAGTTGTTGGCGGGCGAGCTGAGTATCTTCGTGCGCGACCGCGGGGTGGGTTTCGACGTGGATGCTATTCCCGCTGATAGGCACGGGATTCGTGACAGTATTCGCGCGCGCGTAGAGGGAACTGGTGGGCGCGTGCGGATTTCCTCGACCCCGGGGGAGGGCACCGAGGTAGAGCTGGCGGTAGCGTTATGAGCATGGTGAAGGTCTTTTTGGTTGATGATCATTCCGTCTTCCGCGCGGGCGTGCGCGCCGAGCTGGCGGCGGCCCCGGAGATTGAGATCGTGGGCGATGCGGGCACCGTCGCGGAGGCGTTGGAGGGCATTGCGCGTACCTCCCCGGACGTGGTGCTTCTCGATGTCCACATGCCCGACGGCGGTGGCCTCGCCGTTATTAACGCGACGGCTAACCAGCCGTCGAGACCGGTGTTTTTGGCGCTGAGCGTGTCGGATGCGGCGGAGGATGTGATTGCGCTGATTCGGGCGGGCGCGCGCGGCTACGTGACGAAGAATATTTCCGGCCCGGACCTGGCCGAGGCGGTGGTGCAGGTGCATAGCGGGGACGCATACTTTTCGCCGCGCCTGGCGGGCTTTGTCCTTGACGCTTTTGCCTCCGGATCGCCCGCACCGGAGCCGGAGGAGGGGCAAGACCCGGCGGTGGATGCGCTCACGCGCCGCGAGTTGGAGGTCTTGAGGCTGCTCGCGCGCGGCTATACGTACCGCGAGATTGGCAAGCAGCTGTTCATCTCGGTTAAGACGGTGGAAACGCACGCCTCCAATATTTTGCGCAAGACCCAGCAGTCCAACCGCCACCAGCTCACGCGCTGGGCCACCTCGCGCGACTTGGCTTAAGTCGCAGCCTAGGCAGGGGGAGCGTAGGCGAGCTTGCGGGAGCCGTCGACGTGGGGAAAGAGCAGGAAGGCCGCGCCCGCGACGAGCGCCCACACCAGCGCGCTGCCCCAGGCAGGTAGTGCGAGGAGCGGGGAGAGCATAACCATCAACCACAGCACCATGAGGGGAATAAGCTGCGCGGCGTTGGGCAGCATGGTGACGTTGTGGCGCTGGGCATAATCGCGCAGGTCCGCGCGGTAGGGGTGCAGGAATACGAGCGCGCAGGCGGCGATGAGGAGAAGCAGGCTGAGCCCCATGGCGAGCCCGAAGTGGATGCGGCTGGTGCCTGCCGCCACGGCGGCACCAGCCAGCAGCGAGGCGCCGAGGCGTACCCACGGCGGAGTGGGGATTGGGGTGGTGTGCGCGCGGAGGGGATTCATGGCGCCTAACGCTACCAGCGCAATTGCGCGTGTCCGGGGAGAGGTTCATAATAGGAGCCATGAATCAAACAGGTGTTCGCGTAGCGGGCGGCTCACGGGCCGACCAGATTGCGGTTCTACGCGCCCAGATTCAACGCCTGGAAACCCCGGATGATTCGGTGCAGGTGCAGCCGGACGCGGAACTTCTTGGCGTCCCTGAAAAGTTATCTGAGCTGCTCCCGGGTGGTGGTCTGCCGCGTAAACGGGCAACCGCCTGCGCGGAATGCGCCGCGCTCGTGGTGGAGCTGATAACTCATGTTAGCGCGGTGGGCGGACACATCGGGGTAGTGGGCTGGCCGGATCTATCACTCGCACAAGTGGCCGAGGATGGTGATGTCTCCCGGGTCATCACGGTGCCCGACCCGGGCGCGGAGCCCTGGGCGGTAACTAGCGTGCTGTGTGAGGGGCTGGACCTCGTCGTGCACAAGGGGACAGGTGCGCTGAGCCCCACCCGGGCGCGCCCCGTGCTGGCGAAGGTGCGGGCAGGGCAGGCGGCCCTGCTCACCGTGGGGACCCGGCTGCCGGGCACGGCCGTGGAGATCGGCGCGGAGGTCGTCGCAGTGCGTGGCTTGGGCCGGGGCAGCGGGCGGATTCGGGGGGTTGATATAGGGGTGCGGGTGGCGTCGGCAAGCATGCGCCCGCGGCGTGGAGTGCTCACGTGCGGGCAGCGACCAGACACGCGCCCGCACTTGGAGGCAGTGTGAGGGTCGCGGCGCTGTGGTTCCCGGATTGGCCCATCCAGGCGCTGCAGGATGCCGAGAGGGCGGCGTGTGTCATCGCCGCCCAGCACCGCGTGGCGGTGTGCAACGCGGCGGCGCGCCGGGCGGGGGTGCGCCGCGGGATGCGCGTGCGCCAAGCCCAAGCCGTCCTGCCGGAGCTGCGCGTGGAGGAGGCCAACCCGGACCGGGACGGGGTGGTGTTCGCGGAGATTGCCGCGGGCATGGACGCGGTGGCTTCGTCGGTGGAGGTGCTGCGCCCTGGGCTGGTCATCGTGGACGCGGGCGCGGCCGGGCGTTTCCACGGCAGTGAGGCGAAGGCGGTGGAGATGCTTGTCGACGCCACCTCCAGATCCCACCTCGACGCCACTGTCGGCGTCGCGGACGAGATTGCCACCGCGCTGATTGCCGCCCGCCACCGCAACCTGGGCGCGGTAGTCCCGGCAGGCGGCTCGCGCGACTTTCTGGCTCAGCAGCCGGTGGGGGTATTGGCCGCGGAGGTGGCGCTGGGGTGCGCGGCGGACGTGGTGCATTCCTTAGAGCAGTTGGGCGTGCGCACGTTAGGGGAGCTGGCGAGCCTGCCGCTGCGCCAAGTCACCACCCGTTTCGGCGAGGCCGGGCGGCGGTGCCACGCGGTGGCCGCGGCCGCACCGGATCGGCGCGTGGCGCCGGAATTCGCGCGCCCTGACCTGGGCGTGGAGCAGGGCTTCGAGGAGCCCTTGGAGCGCGTGGATGCCGCGGCCTTCGCCGCGCGTCAGCTGGCGGCTCGCCTCCACGCGGCTCTCGAGGAGGCCGGCATGGTGTGCCTGCGCCTGCGCGTTGCCGCGGAGTTTGAGGGCGGTGAGCGCCTGGAGCGGATCTGGCGTACCCAGGAAGCGCTCAGCGAGGCCGCCACGGCGGATCGTGTGCGCTGGCAGCTCGACGGCTGGCTGAGTACTGCGCGGGCTGGGAGTGCGCCGGGTGAGGGAGGGGGCATCGCCAAGCTGGCGTTGGAACCGGTGGAGGTCGCCCCGCCGGGGGACGGGCTTTTGTGGGGCGCGGATGAATCCACCGAGCAGGCCAAGCGTGTCATCGCGCGCGTGCAATCCCAGCTGGGGGTGGACCGCGTGCTGCAGCCCCGCCCGGCGGCCGGGCGCGGGGTGGCCGAGCGCATCGAGTACGTCCCTTATGGCGAGCAGCGCGACCCGCAGCCGGAGGGCACGTGGCCGGGGCGCATCCCGGCGCCGCTTCCGGCGAGCCTGGCGCACCCGGCTGCGAGGATTCGGCTTATCGACGTCTCCTCGAAGGACATCATCGTCACCGCCGAGGCCCTCCTTTCCGGGGAGCCAGCAGGCCTGGGGTGGGGCCAGCACCGCTACCGGGTGACTGGGTGGGCCGGCCCGTGGCCCGTGGATACCGGGTGGTGGGAGGCGGGTGCGGCGCAACGCTGCGCGCGCCTGCAAGTCGTCGGGGAAAACGACAAAGGCCAGCGCGCCTGGCTCCTCGTGTGGGCAGGCGGGCGCTGGTCGGTGGAGGCAACCTATGCCTGAACGGCTTAATTTAAGATGTCGATGACCAGGCGCGTCGGCCCCCTGAGCACCTGGACCGAGTATGGGTGGCGCTCATCAAGCCCGATAACGAACTGCGAGCGGGCTTCGAAGGTGCCGCCGTTGACCACCTGGGTCACCAGCCCGCCGGCGCCCTTTACAGTGCCGATGTTCGGGTCTTCCATGTCGAGCTGGAAGGGATAAGCGGTGCCGTCGATGCTGACGTCGAGCGCGGTGGAACCTTTGTAAGCAATCGGGTTGCCGGAGCCCTGCTGGGCGGGGGCATCGGTGTAATCGATGAACCAGCCCGGTGAACCGTCCCCGACAAACTCGAAGACCACGCGGTCAAAACCTTCGTGCTTGCCCACGCGGACATCGGTCACCACCAGCTCCGAGGGGGCCGGTGGGCGGAGGGTTTTCATCTCCATGTTGGCGTCGCCTAGCGGGGTCAGCCCAGCCGGTGCGGCGGGGGAGGGGGCAGTGGGAGTAACGGTAGCCGTGGAGGTGGAGGCGCCGGACAGGGTGGCGTCGAGAGTCTTCGTGGGGCCGTCGGGGCTGCCGTCCGGGGAGGAAGACGGAGCGCATCCCTGAAGCGCGAGCGCACCCGAGACAACGAGTGCGGCCACTGGGGCGGCTGTGCGCAAGAGACTGTGTTTCGGCATGGTTTCGAGCGTAGTGGCACTACGGGGAATTATATGCATCGAGCTAGGCATCGTAACCACATTGTTGTGAAGAAAGTGATGCCAGTTAAGATGGCGCCATGACCTTCTGCTCCGACGTCCAGGTCGAGCCCCTGGCCGGTACCGCAAAACAAGAATCTGTGTACGTCCTTTTTGAGTGGCCCACGGCGTGGTCTCGCGACGTGCTTGACGGACGTACCTTTGACCCCGGCTTGACTGCGAAGCTCAAGGCCAAGCTCAAAGGCGTGGCGGGCCTGCAACTCATTCGCCGCCCCGGGCGCGCCGGGCATGAACGGGGGGCGGGGCACTTCCGCTGTTTCGTCGTGTGGGCACGCGAGGGGTTGGTACAGGATTATGTCCTCAACGGCCCGGAGGACATCCTCGATTTGGATCTGGAGCACCCCACTGGCACGTGCCTGCCGCTGGTGCTCGTGTGCACCCACGCCAAGCGCGATGCCTGCTGTGCAATCAAGGGCCGCCCGCTTGCCGCCTCCCTGGCGTGCGAATTTGAGGAGACCGTGTGGGAAACCTCTCACACCAAGGGGCACCGTTTCGCGCCGTCAGTGCTGTTGATGCCCTGGGGATATTCCTTTGGCCGCCTCAACGTGGAGGCCGGCCGTGAACTCGTGGGCAAGGCGCTGCACGGCGAGTATTTCTACCCCGCCAACCGTGGTTCCGGCCTCACCACGCCCCGGGGCCAGGTAGCGGAGCTCGCGGTGGCACGCCAGCTTCTCGACGCCTCCGAGACCCTCCACTACGGCGATCTCACCGTCGACGCGACAGATACCGCAGCGGCAGGTACTGCCGCTGTGCGACACCGCGACGGCCGCGCATGGGACGTGGAGCTGGAAGAAAAAGAGGCCTCCGGTGTTGTCTCCTCCTGCGGAGACAAACCGAAGACCTCTCGAATCTACGTCGCGCGTCGCGTCGAAAAGCGCAGCGTATAGATAGGGGTTGGCGCGGTTAGCGGCGCATAATCTTGGCCGAAAGCCAGTTGCCGAAGAACTGCGCTGCCTGCACCAGCACGATGATGATGAGGGTAGCCACCACGGTGACCTCCCACTCGAAGGCGCGGTAACCGTAGACGATGGCGAAGTCACCCAGACCGCCGCCGCCGACGTAGCCGGCCATCGCGGACATATCGACGATGCCGATGAACAGGAAGGTGTAGCCCAGCACCAGCGGGCCCAGTGCCTCCGGAATGATGACCGTGGTGATGATCTTCCACGGCGAAGCGCCCATCGCGCGGGCCGCCTCAATCACGCCCGGATCCAGCGCTACGAGGTTCTGCTCCACGATGCGTGCCACCGCGAAGGTAGCCGCAATGACCATGACGAACGTGGCCGGTTCACGGCCGATGGAGCTTCCCAGCACCGCCACCGTCAGCGGCTGGACAAAGGCCAGCAGGATGATGAACGGGATCGGGCGAATGAAGTTCACCAGAATGTTGATGACGAAGTGAATGGGCTTGTTCTGCAGGATGCCGCCCGGGCGCGTGGTGTAGAGCAGGATGCCCAGCACGAGGCCGATGATGCCCGCAAGCACCAGGGTCGTGGCGACCATGATGAGGGTGTCCTTGATGGCGTCGACAAGCGTACTGCCCAGTCGGTCCCAATTGGCCTGCGCGAGGTAGGTGACGTTCATCGTTGGATCTCCTCAATCTCGGTGGTGCGTTGCATGTGTGCGTAGAAGTCTTCGATGGCTGCGTCCGGGCCGTTGAGGCGGACGGTTATCTTGCCAAAGGAGTGCTTTTGCAAGGTGGTGATACCGCCGTGGACCACGGCGATGGACACGCCCTCGTCCGCGAGTTTGCCCGCGGCATCGAAGAAGCCGGACTTCTCCGTCAGGTTGATGGTGAACAGGCGGCCCTCGTGGGCCAAGAGGTCATCGGCCTCGACGACGTCCGGGGTGTTGCGCAGCGAGGTGGCCACGAATTTCTCCGCCACCTTGGTTCGGGGATTGGAGAAGACCTCATAGACGCTGCCGGACTCAATAACGTGGCCGCCTTCCATGACGGCGACCTTGTCTGCGATGGAGCGCACGACGTCCATCTCGTGGGTAATGACCACGATGGTAATGCCGAGATCGCGGTTGACCTTGCGCAGCAGGTCAAGAACCTCATGGGTGGTGGTGGGGTCGAGCGCTGAGGTGGCTTCATCCGCCAGCAGCAGGGAAGGGTTATTCGCCAGGGCGCGGGCGATACCGACACGCTGCTTCTGGCCGCCGGAGAGCTGCTCCGGGTAGTTATCGCCCTTGTCCGCCAGGCCGACGAATTCCAGCAGTTCCTGGACGCGCTGCTTACGCTCTTGCTTCTCGACGCCCTGCAGCTTCAGCGGGTACTCAATGTTGCCCGCCGCGGTGCGGGAGGACATGAGGTTGAACTGCTGGAAGATCATGCCGATGTTGCGGCGGATGCCGCGTAGCTTGGACTCGGGCAGGGGGACGACATCGGTGCCGTCGAGAAGCAGCTGCCCTGAGGTCGGCTTATCGAGGCCGTTGATCATGCGCACCAGCGTGGACTTGCCCGCGCCGGAGAAGCCGATGATGCCGATGATCTCGCCGGGCTCGACGGTCAGGGAGACATTATCGAGTGCGGTGGTGGTGGTTTTCTTGTTTTTAAAGACTTTGGTGATGTTGCGGAATTCAATCCGGGTGCCCTGGCGGGCGCCAGTGTGTTCAGTCACGTGAATGTCCTTGTGGAAGTTTGCGGGAAGGTTGGGCGAGGGGCGGAGAAACTAAACGGCCAAATCCCCCGGCCACGCAATGTCGCGTGAACGCGGGGGACAAATGGAACCAGAATAGGTTCTAGACCTGCTCCTCGAGGCGGTCCAGAATCTCCTGGAGCTCCTCCTGGGAGCGGTCCACGGCCACGGCGGTGTCGCCGGAGGACTTCAGGACCGCGTCGGTGACCTTCTGGTCCTTCCACAGCTTGGCCAGCTCGTGGAGGGTTTCGTTATCGGCGTCGTCGGCACGCACGGCCCAGACGTTGATGTAAGGCTCGGCCTCGGTGGAGTCCGGGTCATCCTGAGCAACGGCGGACTGCGGGTCAATGCCGGCGCGCTCGAGGAAGGAGTTGTTGATAACGGCAGGCTTGCCCTCACCGTAGGCGGCCGGGGTCTGGGCGGCGTCCACCGGGGTGACCTTGACTTTGGACTTCTTCTCATCGATGTCCAGCGGGGTCGGGGTCAGCGGGCTGCCCTCCTTGAGGGTGACCAGGCCTTCCTGGACCAACAGGCCGATGGCGCGGCCCTGGTTGGTGGAGTCGTTCGGGATGGCGACTTCCTGGCCCTCGACGTCACCGAGGTCCTTGTGGTCCTTCCAGTAGATGGCCAGCGGGTAGATCTCGGTAGCTGCCAGCGGGACGAGGTCGGTGCCGTTGCCCTTGTTGTATTCAGCCAGGAACTTCAGGTGCTGGAACTTGTTGGTCGTCAGCTTGCCCTGGTCCAGAGCCTGGTTCGGGGTGTTGTAGTCGGCGAAGTTTTCCAGCTTGACATCGAAGCCGGCCTCCTTGGCCAGGTCCTGGAATACGGCCCACTCTTCCATGTTGGCGTCGGTGGTGCCGATGGTGATGGTGGAGTCCTTGGTAATGGCCTCACCGGAGTTCTCGGACTCGGCGGAGTCCGAGGAGCAAGCAACCAGGCCAGTTGCAGCGATGACGGCTGCCGAGGTGGCAGCAAGTACGCGACGGATGCTCATAGTGGGTTCCTAGTGTCCCTTCTTGGTTTGTGCGGCAAGTCGTATCACCGCAGGAGTATGCACTGCACGAAAAACTAGCAACGATTGAACCGCTTTGTCTATCCGAGTATTTGTTCAATGAAAACCTTGACTGGAATACATGTTCGAATATAGTGTGTGGGGCTATGAGATTCAATGGGGGTGAGGCACTGCCGTGGTCCCGGGTGGAGAGGATTCTCTCTGGCCGCCCAGGGCCCGTCCCGGTGCCGGTGGACCACCTTCCGGGGGCGGCAGAGGAGCCGAAGGCTGGGCATTCCGCCGTGCCCTTCGCGGAGCTGCATGCGGTGAGCTCATATAGCTTCCTTCATGGCGCCTCCGAGCCGGAGGAGCTCGTGGCGCGCGCCGTCGAGCTGGGCCTGCGGGGGATTGCGCTGGTAGATAGGGATGGATTCTATGGCCTCATGAAATTTGCGGAGGCTGCTGCCAAGGTGGGTCTGCCCGCCGTCTTTGGTGCGGAGCTTAGTCTCGCCCCGGCCCCGCTGACGGTCTTGGCGCGCACCCCGGAGGGCTATCGGCGCCTATCTCGGCTCATCGCCCGCGCCCACATGGAGGCGGGGGAGAAGGGGGCCGTGTCTTATCCTCCCCTGGTGGAGATTGCCGCGCAGCTACAGGATGAATGCCTGTTCTTGGTGGGCTGGGAGTGGGCGGAGCATTTCGATCTTCTGGTCGATGGAATAAAAATAGACAGCATGGTTCTGGAGTATGCCTGTACCCAGCTTCCGGAGGACGCGGACCACCACCTACTGCTGGATTCCTTGCCGGTTCCGCGCGCCATCGCTTCTACCCGCCCAGCTGCCGCCACGCGGCAACACGCGCGGCTGGCCGGCGCGAAAGAAGCCTTGTCTAGACGCCTCGCGCTTGTCGACGCCTCCCCCAACTCCCACCCCATGGGCTCGTCCTGGCTGCGCTCCGGGGAACAGATGGCGCGCTTGCTGCCTGAGCGCCCCGAGCTCATCGCGGAAACCGTCCGCGTCCTTGAGGAATGCAGCTTCACCTGGGAGGCGCTGGCCCCAAACCTGCCTGATTTCGACGTGCCGGAAGGCCATACCGAGATGTCTTGGCTAGAACACCTCACCTTCGAGCGCGCGGCAGCGCGCTATGCCACGCGCCCCGAGGAGCTTCGGGAGCGGGCGTGGGAGCAGATGCGGTATGAGCTGGGCGTCGTTAAGCAGCTAGGCTTTCCCGGTTACTTCCTCATCGTGTGTGATCTCGTGGACTTTTGTAAACGGGAGAACATCCTGTGCCAGGGGCGCGGCTCGGCGGCGAATTCGGCGGTGTGCTTCGCGCTGGGGATTACGAATGCGGAGCCGATTTCCGCGGGCCTGCTCTTTGAGCGCTTCCTCTCCCCGGACCGCGATGGCCCGCCGGATATCGACATCGATATTGAATCGGGGCGGCGCGAGGAGGTCATTCAGTACGTCTACGCCAAGCACGGCCGCGAGCGCGCCGCGCAGGTGGCGAACGTGATTACGTATCGGCGCAAAGGTGCGCTGCGGGATGCTGCCCGCGCGTTGGGCTACCCGCAGGGTTCGGCCGATGCCTGGTCGAAGGGGATCGCGCCCGCGCCTTCGGACGTCGAATCCTTGGCCGAGCAGTTTATAGGGCAGCCGCGCCACCTGGGCATTCACTCCGGCGGCATGGTGCTGTGCGACCGGCCAATTGCGGATGTCGTGCCCGTGGAATGGGCGCGCATGGAAAACCGCTCGGTGCTGCAGTGGGATAAGGATGATTGTGCCGCGGCCGGGCTGGTGAAGTTCGACCTGCTGGGCCTGGGCATGCTCGAAGCCCTGCACCACATGATGGACTTGGTGGAGGAAAGCACCGGCAGGGTGGTCAACCTGTGGGAGCTGGACCTGGCTGACCCGGAAGTCTATGACATGCTCTGCCGCGCGGATGCGGTGGGCGTGTTCCAGGTGGAATCGCGCGCGCAGCTGAGCACGCTGCCGAGGCTCAAGCCGCGGGTCTTCTTCGACCTCGTCGTGGAGGTGGCACTCATCCGGCCGGGTCCCATTCAGGGTGGGTCGGTGCACCCTTATCTGCGCCGCCGCGATGGCAAGGAGCCGGTGACCTATGACCACCCGGTGCTGGAGAAGTCCCTGGGCAAGACGCTGGGGATTCCGCTCTTTCAGGAGCAGCTCATGCAGATTGCGGTCGATGCCGCTGGGTTCAGCGGCGCGGAGGCTGATGACTTGCGGCGCGCGATGGGCTCGAAGCGCTCGCCAGCCAAGATGGCGGCGCTCAAGCAGCGCTTTTATGAGGGCTTGGAGGAGACCAACGGGATAGTCGGGGAAGTGGCGGACAAGCTGTGGGCCAAGATCGTGGCCTTCGCCGCCTACGGCTTCCCGGAGTCCCACTCGCAGTCTTTCGCCTCCTTGGTGTACTTTTCGGCGTGGTTCAAGCGCTATTATCCGGCGCAGTTTTGCGTGGGCTTGTTGCGCGCGCAGCCGATGGGTTTCTACTCGCCGCAGTCGCTCATCCAGGACGCCCGCCGCCACGGGGTGGAGGTGCTGCCGGTTAGCGTTAACGAGTCGGGCCGCGAGGCGCGCGTGGTGGTGGGTGCGGACGGCCAGGCGCGCATTCGCTTGGGGCTTAACCTCATCAAAGGTTTGGGCGATAAGGCCGCCGATCGCATTGAGGCGGCCGCGCCGTTTGCCGACGTCCCCGATCTCTCTCGCCGCGCCGACCTTACCGTCGATCACGTGGAGGCCCTCGCGGTGGCGGGGGCCTTGGATGTCTTTGGGGTGGACCGCCGCCAGGCACTGTGGCAGGCGGGCGTGGCCGCAACGGAACGGGCGGGGATGCTGCCGGGGCTGTCTGCGATTGAGGCGCCGTCCTTGCCGGGCATGAGCGCTTTCGAGCTCATGGCCGCAGACGTGGCGAGCACCGGCGTGACCCACGACCAGCAGCCGATGGAGCAGGTCCGCGGGGAGTTGCAGGCCCGCGGCATCCTATCGGCGGCGGATTTGCCGGGCGTGGAGGACGGCACTCGCGTGCGCATCGCCGGGGTGGTCACGCACCGCCAGCGTCCGCAGACTGCGGCCGGTGTGGTCTTCTTCGGCCTGGAGGATGAGACCGGGTTGATGAACGTGATGGTCTCGCCCGGCCTGTGGGCCCGGGATAAAGTCACCGCGCGGACAGCGTCCGCGCTCATCGTGCGTGGCATCGTGCAGAATGCCTCCGGGGCGGTCACGGTTGCTGCGGACCAGCTGGAGCCGCTGGCCTTCGGCGAGGCCCTTTCGCGCGGCTCGCGGGATTTCCGCTAAGAGGTTTATTCCTTTGAGATGAGCTCGTCGCGGTTCATCTTTCCCGCCAGGGAACGGGCCACCGAGAACGGCACCCACACCATGAGCAGCAGGATGATCTTGAGGTAGAGCTGGGACACGAACACGCCGTCCATGATGGGCATGGTTCGGGCACCCCAGGCGATAAGGCCAGTCACTGGCAGCAAGATGACGAGTGCTGCGAGGGAGAATTTGAGGCCGTCGTCGCGGGCTTCGACGTGCTGCTGCATCTGGTACTCATCAAGTTCCGTTCCGGGTAGGTCTGCCGCGTTGATGGTGGTGCGCAGGCGAGCGGTCATCAACGCGCACAGCAAAGTTCCAAGGGCGGCCACCATGAGTGAGGTAAAGGCGCTCCAGAACTGCAGGGGTATGGAAGCGATGATGAGGCAGGAGGAGAGATCGGCCAGGGTGATGTAGCGCTTGCGGGTCTTAACGGAATCGGGAATGGTGACGGCGGACATGAGCGAGTTAGTCCTTTCGGTAGATTTCGGAGGACATGGGAGTGAATTCGGTCCGGGAGAACACGGCTTCCACGGGCAAGTCAAAGACCTCGCAGATATTGAAGGCGAGATCCAGGCTGGGGGAGTGGTCGCCGCGCTCGAGGGCGCCGATGGTTTGGGGGTTGACCCCGATGGCGGCGGCAAGCTGTGCGCGCGTCATGTCCCGTTCAGCGCGGAGCACGCGGACCCGGTTAAATAGTGGGCGGGTTGGCTTTTTCTTTGGGGACATGCACCACAGTGTTGTATAAACCCAACAACTTGTCAAGGGTTCGTGTTAGTGTGTTGGCATGAACCCCGTATCCCCGTCACTCACGAAAGCCCGCTACATCACGAATTTGAGCTGGGACATTATCCTCGCCGCCCTGGCGGCCGCGGCGGCATATTTCTGGTGGGATTGGCTCTATTGGGTCGCCGGCGCGCTTCTCGTGTGGGCACTCTACGAACTGTGGCTCATCCCCGCGCAGGTCAAAAACTTAGGCTGGCAGGAAACCGCCGACGAACTACTGGTCACCCGCGGAAAAATCTGGCACACCTTCACCGTCGTGCCCTACGGCCGCATCCAGTTCGTCGACGTCACCGCCGGCCCCGTCGAGCGGGCGATGGGGCTGAAGAAGGTGAAGCTGCACACGGCGTCGCCCAGCAGCGACGCCACCATCCCCGGCCTCCTTGCTGCCGACGCCGACGCCCTGCGCGAGCGTCTCGCCGTCAAGGCCCGCGAGAGGATGAGTGGGCTGTGAAGGACCGCGCGCTTATCGACGCCGACGGCTACACCCGCGTCCACCGCTTTACCCCGCTGTTGCGTTTTTGGTCGCTGATTCTGGCCTTGGTGGCCGTTCTCGCGGTGAACGTCAACGCCTCCATGGTGTCGGATGTCCTGTCCTACGTGCAGGGTGGGCACTTGGGGGAGGTCGGCCGCGGCACCCTGCTGGGCATCGGTGCCTTCGTGCTGGTGTGCACGGTGATTTGGCTCGTCTCCGGAATTTGGTGGCGCAAGCTCGGCTACAAGCTCACCGAGGATGAAATCGCGCTGCGCCACGGCGTCATCTCAACGTCCTTCCGTTCCGCGCGCTACGAGCGCATCCAGGCGGTGGATGTCGTGGAATCCATCATCGCGCGCCTATTGGGCTTGGCCGCAGTCCGTGTGGAGACCGCGGGCGGCACCTCCTCCGTCATCAAAATCGAGTACCTGACCAAGGCGACAGCGGAGGAGCTGCGCGCGGAGCTGCTGCGGCGCACAAATAAGGGGCCTGCCAGTGAACCGGAGCCGGAAACTCCCGCCGCCTTGATCCCGGAGATTCCCATTCTGCGCACGATTGCCGCTGAGGCTTTGCGCCTGCCCACGTTGGTTACCGCACTCGTCATCGGCGGCCTGCTCTTCCTCCCCGGGATGTGGACCGCGCTGCTGCCCATCATCGTGGGCTTCATGGGGCGGGTGTGGAGTCTGGTGGATTCCTCGTGGACGTTCACCGCGCTTCACGACGCCCCCGCCAACGCCCTCAACGTCTCCTACGGTCTTGCCGACCGCCGCCGCCAAACCATCCGCATCAGCCGCATCCACGGCGTGCGGGTGAGCCAGCCTTTTCTGTGGAGGCGCTTCGGCTGGTACGAGGTGCACGTCTCGGTGGCCGGGTATGGCGCGAAGGGCGGCGGCAAGCAGTCTGGTTCCACGCGCATCCTGCCGGTGGGCACCCGGGAGCAGGCGCTGGAGTTGCTAGCCCTCATCTCCGATCTAGACCGCGCGCAGATTGAGGACTATGCGCGCCCTGAAGGGCACACCCAGCCCACTTATACCTCCCCGCGCCGGGCGACGTGGATCAGCCCCATCGACCGCAAGCAGCAGTCGGTGACGCTGGTGGAATCGCCTCAGCCCGTGACCATCGTGCACCGCGGCCGCATCAACCGCCGCGTCATGGTGATTGGCACCCCGCACATCCAGGAGCTCACTCTCAAGGTGGGGCCGTTGGGTCACCTCGCGGGTGTGCGCACCGTGCGCTTCGACCTTGTGGCGGGCCCAGTCAAGATGGCCGGCCAGGACCTCACGCCTGCCGACGCCTCCGAACTCCTCACCCGTTTGCGCTCCCGCCGCCTCCCCGCCCTCGAGTCTGCGCCTGCTCCTAGCGGCGGCGACGAAGCTTAAGCAGTACCGGTCCGCGGGTGCTGCTGGGGCCGGCACACGCCGAGGCCGCCGAACAAGACCCGCATCCGCCCGCGGGGCAGGAGCCGAGCGGCTCCATATCGAGCACTCCGCTGGCAGTGAGGTGATCCAGAATCACATCGACCGTGCCGGGCTCCAGCCCGGTCTGCGCCGCGATGGCTACGCGCGAGCGCACACCGGATTCGATGGCTTGCTGCACGGCGTGAATGGGCGAGGCGGGCACTAGATAAACGCCCTCAGTATCTGGAAGGCGCTCACTGCCAGCACCCACGCGGTGGCCAGCTGAATGCCGAAGCCAAAGAGCGTCCAGCGCCAGCCAATTTCGCGGCGCTGCGCGGCAATCGTGGCCACGCACGGAGTGTAGGTCAGCAGGAAGAGCATGTAGGCCCACACCGCGGCGAGGGGATGGCCACCGGAGGCGCGGTCGAAATCTTGACGCACGTGGTCACTGAGCGCGCTGTGGGATTGTTCCTCGGCGGAGGCGTCGGTGACGTCGTCGACGGCGTAGGTCTGCGCCCACGTCGAAATCAGCGCCTCCTTGGCCACGAAACCCGTGACCAGCGGGCCGGCCAGGGACCACGAGTCGAAACCAGCCGGAGCAAAGGCCGGGGCAATGGTGCGCGAGACCGCGCCGTAGGCGGAATCCTCCGGTGCTGGTGGCTCGCCCAAGGTAGTCTCGTGCACCGCGGCCCCAACGGGGATGGCCATGAGCAGCCACACCACGACCACGGTGGTCACGATGATGCCACCGGCGGTCTGCAGGAAGCCCTTCAACCGCGTCCACATCACGCTCAGCGCTAGGCGCGCGGTGGGCAGCTGGTACGTTGGCAAGTCAATAACCAGCGCTTCCTCAGGCACCGCGCGCCACAGCGTCTTGCGCAGCGCCAAGCCAACGAGCACGAGCAGCGCGATGGAAATGACGTACATGATGAACACCACGCTGCCGGCGTGCTCTGGGAAGAACGTGGCCGAGAGCATGACGAAGACCACCAAGCGCGCCGAGCACGAGGTAAACGGGATGAGCAGCGCGGTCATAATGCGATGCCGCGGGCTGCCCAGCACGCGCGTGGCCGAAATCGCCGGCACGTTGCAGCCAAAGCCCACGACAATCGGGATAAAAGCCTTACCTGGCAGGCCGATGGCCCGCATAAGACGATCTGTGACCACCGCCGCACGCGCCATGTAGCCGGAATCCTCCAACACCGCCAAACACAAAAACATCAGCGCCATGAGCGGGGCGAAGGTGAGGACCATGCCGACGCCGCCGATGAGGCCGTCGACAAGCAAGCCCGTAACGAGGGGGTGACCTAAGCCGATGGCTTCAAGCCCCGCCCGCGCCCAATCGCTCAAGGGGCCGGAGACCAACGCCTCCAGACCATCCTGGAGGGGAGCGGCCACCGTGGTGGTGATCTGGAAGACCAGCCACATCACGGCCAAGAACAGCAGTGGCCCCACGACTGGGTGGAGGGCCGCCGCATCGAGGCGGTGGGAGAGTGGCGTGGCATGCTCGACCTCGCTCACCGAGGCCTTCGCCGCCGCATCCAGCTCCGCGAAGCGGCCCTCCAGGCCGGTGTCCTCGCGCAGCTGCACCGGGTGGTGCGCCAAAGACTCCACGACGACCTCGCGCAGCTTCTCGACGCCCTCTCGCTTACGCCCATCAACCTCCACCACCGGGATGGAGGTGGCCTCGGTGAGTGCAGCAGCGTCAACCACTTGACCCTGGTTGAGCGCCACGTCGGTCTTCGTCAGCGCGATGATGAGGCGATAGGGCTGCTCCGCCAACTGGAGGGCCACGTTGAGGCCGCGCGCGACGGCGCTGGCATCGACGACCACGACGACGGCGTCGGGGCGCTCATCATCGGGGCAATCGATGAGCATGGCGCGGGTGAGCGCCTCATCGGGGCTGAGCGGATCGAGCGAGTAGGTGCCGGGGAAGTCGATGAGATCGGCGGTGGATTCACCCAGCTTCCACGCACCGCGGCTGACCTCAACGGTGGTTCCCGGCCAATTGCCGGTCTGCGCCTTCGCGCCGGTCAGGGCATTAAAGAGTGTGGACTTGCCGGAATTCGGGGAGCCGACGAGCGCGATGATGGGTGCTCCGGCAGGGGCTAGCGCGCCGCCCGGATCGCCGTGGCAGCTGGGTTTCGTGGTGGCCATGGTTTAGACCTCGATGGCTTGCAGTGTTGCCTTGTCGATGGCGTAGCGGCAGCTGCCCACCGAGACAACGCGGGCGCCGCCGGCCACGCGCGGGCCCATGGTCAGCGTGGCGCCGGGGCGGATGCCCAGCTCGCCGAGGCGCACCGCTAAAGCGGCGTCGCAGGTGCAGGAAATGCACTCGTTTCCCAAGGTGATGGTGCATCCCATGGGGATGGCGTCGGCGGTTTGCCGTGGGCACCCAGACAACTTCACGGTGAGCTCTCTTCCTCTAAAGCATTACCGTTATAGGTTAACCTAAGTAAATATAGGTCTGTCTAGTTTTCGCCGCTTTCGGTTAGGTGATCCTCACCACGCGGCGCTCGGGGCGCCGCGTTTCCTACATGTTGCCTGAATTAGTTGGTCCAGCTGCTCACCTGGCGCAGCTTTTGGCGGTTCTTCAGCCGCGACTGGCCCAGCTTGCGGGACATGCGGTCCAGAATCTGGATGGCCTCCGTGATGTGAGGGCCTTTGTTGAGCATGACGCACTCCGCGCGCAGCGCATAGCCCGCGTCCGTGATTTCCGCGCGGGAGGGAAGCCCCGTCTTGGCCAGGGTCTCCAGAACCTGCGTGGCCATGATGACTGGGATGTGGGCCGCCTCCGCGACCTTCATGATGCGCCCCGGCACCTGGACCATCTGCTCAAAACCCAACTCCACGGCCAAGTCGCCGCGCGCAATCATGATGCCGAACTTGGCATGCCGCATGCCTTCCAGCAGCACGCTTCCCAGCTGCTCATAGGCGGGAACCGTCTCAATCTTGAGCACGATGCCGAGGTCACGCACCCGCTGCGCCATCTCCTCGGACTCCTGCTTGGCGGCAATCGTCTCGAGAGTGTCGTAGAGGAAAGCCACATCAGCCGGCGTGCGGATGAAAGAGACCGCCGCGATATCGCAGTGCGTGGCCACAAAACGCAGCGCCTCGATGTCTTCCTCGGTGAGGCTGGGCAGCGGGACGTCGGTATCCGGAAGATTGATTCCCTTATAGGCGGCCAGGTTGGTGCCGGTAGGCCCGGCGTGCTCCACGGTGACGACGGCCTCGCGCGCCGCACCATTATCCCGCACCTCGCGGACGCGGCCGGCGATGGCGCCATCATCGAAAATCACCCGGTGCCCCACCTCCAGCGCACCGACCACCTCCGGCAGTGTGCACCCAATAGTGGTGACCTCACCCTCCACAATCCGCGCCGGCTCCGCAGACGTGCTGAGCACCAACTCCTCGCCGCGGTGCAGGCGAATCTTCTGCTCGAGAGCCGGCACCCCATGCACCCGAGTGATCTCCCCGCCGTGGTTGAGCACCGTCCCCTCGACTAGATAGCAGTTGCGCTCACCGTGCAGCACGGCCACGCCTGCCTCTACGCTCTCCACGGTGAACACACGCGAGCGCCCGCGCGCTTCCGTGAAGCGCACCTCGCTGCCGGGGTGCAGGCGCGCCAACCACTCGCCATCCACCTCCAGCGCTACCGCCGGGCGGGCCGCGCTTGGCGACGCCTCCCCCGCCACCCCGTGGGCGCGGGTAGAGGAGGGGGCGTCGTGAAGCACGAGCGTTGCCGGGCTCAGCAGCTCACCTGCCGCGGTGCGCTCGCCGCGCACGCGAATGACCTGCGGACCCGGCTCGATGCTGCCGGTGCGGACCTTGGGGCCAGCAATATCGCAGGAAATCAGGATCTCGCGCCTCACCTCCTCGGCGGCGCGGTGGACGTGTGCCACCATTTTCTGCCAGGCATCCTGGCCATCGTGGGCGCAGTTGATGCGGGCTAGTTCCATGCCCGCGCGGGCGAAACCGAGGACCAGCTCATAGTCATCTGCGGCCTCGGTGGGAAGGGTCACCATGATGCGCGCGTGGGTGTCCTCCTGAGTGGGGCCGAGGAGGGCTTCGGTGTTGGCGTCGAGGATATCGTCCGCGTCCGCATAGGCCGTGGCAATCGGCTGCACGGGGTAGGTCGGTGCGTGGCCATCGAAGGCGTCGAGCACGTTGCGCGCGGCGTGGAGGCGCTCGAGCACTGCGGGCTCCGGGTGGCTGAGGCTCGTGGCGCCCAACGCGGTGAGGCCTTCCTGGATTTCGACGGCGTCCTGGGAGCGCAATTCCATGTAGCGCACGAGGTTGACCGCGCCGGGGCGGTGGACGGGATCCACGCGCGCGATCTGCGCGGCGTGCGCGGCAGACGAAGCTTCGACGCGGGTAGTGAGGGAATCAAGAAGTGGGCGCAGGCTAGGCAAGGTGTCTCCTTTGTTGTGAAAGTCCACCCACATTGTGCCGCGAGTTGTTAGACCGCGCCACGGAAGCGTTAGAGCTATCCGTGGATGGTCAGCCCCCAGTGATTAATGGCGCTGCCGATCTCCATGGCGCCTACGCGGGTCTTGTTGTTATCGCTGACGTTCGAGTTGACCCCGAGTGCCCACATACCGGAATTGTTGGCAGCAAAGACGGCTCCACCCGAATCGCCACGATCGGTGATACTACGAAAATAGAAAAGTCCACCATTTCCGAAGTCTTCAAACTCTCCGCACGAGTACCCGGTCGTTGCGCCGAGCCGACAAATCATCATGTTTCTTTGCTGAGCTTCCTGTGGAGTGATCCACCCTTGCATTGGCAGATCAAGTGGGAGGGAGGAGGTATAGCGGGCGTCTCCGAGGAGTTCAATGAGGCCGATGTCAGTGCCGTAGATGCCTCCGTGGGCGTCCTCTTGGAGGTAAGACTCGACCATTTCTCCTACATACGCCCAATTATTCTGGGCATCCTGAACGTAAAACTGGTCACCCAGTTTGCCGCAGTGTCCCGCGGTGATAATGAATAAACGCTCTCCCCGGGAAGCGAGAAAACCTGTCGAGCACATGCTATTTCTCGTCTCGTTAAAAATCCTTCCGCCGGGGACGATTTCACCTGGCTGTTTTAACCATTCCCAGTCAACAGAGTTGTGATAATAAATGCCTCTGTTGTCATCGCGGCCGCGCTGTCCGGAAGAATCGTTGCCTGGGTCGATCGCGGCCCGCTGAACTGGTGGCTCTGCCAAGGTTTGTTGCTGGCTGGTCGTTACGGTGCTAGTAGAAATTGAGCCGCTGTTCGTCGCGGATGTCGAAACAGGAGCTGCAAGAATCTCAGATATTTCTGCGCCAGCGGAGTTTTCCTTGGTGCTTTCCGAGTTCGCTGTGGGCCCGGCATCTGTGTCAGAACAGCTGGAAATCAGCACGGCGGCACTGAGGACCGCGAGCAGACGGCACCGGCGGCTAAGAGAAGGGGCGGTGGTGAAGAGAGACATACAGAAACTTTCGGTAGCGAGGGCAGGAAACAAGCAGGCTGTTCACAGCTAATGGCAGTGTAGGTCAGGCCCAATGTTCCTCGCGACTGAATTTGTCTACACCGCGCCACGGAAGCCGAGCTGGCGCCAGGCCTCGTACACGGCCGTCGAGGCCGCGTTAGACAGGTTCATCGAGCGCCTAGCCGGCATCATGGGGATGCGCACGCGCTCCGTTACGCGCGGGTGGAAGGCGTGTTCCTCAGGCAGGCCGGTTGGCTCGGTGCCGAAGAGGAGGACGTCCCCCTCCTGGTAGTCGATGTCCGTGAACCACTTATCTGTGTGGGTGGTGAAGGCGAAGACCCGCGCACCGGGCAGGGCCTCCATGCAGGCGTCGAAGTCTTTGTGGATTTTGAGATCCGCCAGGTCGTGGTAGTCCAGGCCCGCGCGCTTGAGGTGTTTGTCCTCGAAGTTGAAGCCGAGGGGCTCGATGAGGTGCAGGCTCGCGCCCGTGACGGCGGCGGTACGGATGGCGTTGCCGGTGTTGGTGGGGATCACGGGGTTGTCGAAGACAATGTGCAAGCTGCTCATAGGCATCAGTCTAGGATGGTGGGCATGAGCGCTACCAAACTAGATGGCAACTTGTACCGCGACGAGATTTTTGAGGACCTGGCCCAGCGCGTGGCCGCCCTCAAGGAGAAGGGAATTACCCCGGGACTGGCCACGGTCCTGGTGGGCGATGATCCGGGTTCGCATTCCTACGTGAAGATGAAGCACCGCGATTGCGAGAAGCTCGGAATCAATTCGATTCGCAAGGACCTGCCTGGCGACGTTACCCAGGAAGAACTCGAGCGCGTCATCGAAGAGCTCAACAATGACGATGCTTGCACCGGCTACATCGTGCAGCTGCCGCTGCCGAAGCACCTGGATGAAAACCGCGTGCTCGAGCTCATCGACCCAGCCAAGGACGCCGATGGCCTGCACCCGATCAACCTGGGCAAGCTGGTGCTCAACGAGGACGCCCCGCTGCCGTGCACGCCGAACGGTTGCATCCACCTGCTGCGCCGCTTCGGCGTGGAGCTCGATGGTGCCAAGGTCGTGGTCATCGGCCGCGGCGTGACCGTGGGCCGCCCGATTGGTCTGATGCTGACCCGCCGCAGCGAGAATTCCACGGTGACGCTGTGCCACACCGGCACCAAGGACTTGGCCGCGGAGACCCGTGAGGCCGATGTCATCATCGCGGCCGCTGGCAAGGCACACATGCTCACCGCCGATATGATTAAGGAAGGTGCCGCGGTTCTCGACGTCGGCGTGTCCCGCGTCGACGGCAAACTCGCCGGCGACGTGGCTGAGGACGTCTGGGAGAAGGCCGGCTACGTTTCCCCGAACCCGGGCGGCGTGGGCCCGCTGACGCGCGCGTTCCTGGTGAGCAACATCGTCGAGCGTGCCGAAAAGCTCGCCGCTCAGTAGCGCGTGAAGTCGAGCGCTCGAGTAGTGAGTATGTCTGAGCAACCAGCACAGCCGCGCGGGAAAACTGCGCCGCCGGTGTCTTTATCGAACCCGCACGATGCGCACCTGAAGCCCTCGGCGCTGCCGCCGGCTCTTCAGTGGTTGGCCATCGGCTTGTTCGTGGCGGCGGTTGTGGTGTCGGGCTTCTATGCCGTGTTCGAGCACTGGCGCCGCGCCACGCTGCTGCTGGGCGGGGCGCTGGTGTGGCTGACGGTGGTTCGTCTGACCTGCGATTCCTCGCGGGTTGGCGTGCTCGCGGTGCGCTCCCGGCGCTTCGATGCCTGCTTTACAGGCATCTTGGGCGCGGCGATGGTGTTCATGGCCTTTTCCATCGACGCGCTTGGATCGTAACGCGTTTGGCTCCCGGAAAGAGCCAAACGGCTTCTTAAATGTAATACTCGTCGCCCACGTACGCAGGGCCCACGTCTAAGCCATTTGGCGCCGAGAGCAGCAGGAAGTTGCGCAGGATACGGTTCATCTGCCGGGTCTCCGTCAGAAAAGCATCGTGTCCCACGGGGGAGACAATCTTGGCCATCGCCAGCAGCTGGTTGACGTTGCGGGAGATGTGCTCCTGCTGGTGATAGGGGTAGAGGATATCCGTGTCCACGCCCACCACCATCGTCGGCACCTGGGAGGCCGCCAACGCCTTGATGAGCCCGCCGCGCCCGCGGCCGACGTCATGCCGGTTCAGCGCCTCCGTGAGCACCACGTAGGAACCCGCATCGAAGCGCTCGGTGAGTTTCGCCCCCTGGTAATCCAGGTAGGAGTTCACCGCGAAACGCTGGTTGAGCTGGCGGTGCGGGCCCAAGGGATTCTCGCCTTGCTGTGCGGTAGCGCCGAAGCGCTCGTCGATCTCCTGCTCGCCGCGATACGTTAAATGCGCAATGCGGCGCGCCGCCGCCAAACCATCCCGCGGAGTCTTGTCCGTGAGGTAGTAATTTCCGCCATGCCAAAACGGGTCGCGCTCGATCGCGGAAATCTGCGCGGATTGGATGCCAATCTGCCAGCCCGAAGCCCTGGCCGACACCGCAATCACGCACACCGCGGACACGCTTTCCGGGTGCAGCAAGCTCCACTCCAGAGTCCGCGCCCCGCCCATCGAGCCGCCGAGCACCGCGTGCACGCGGGAAATGCCCAGTTGCGTCAAGCAGTCGTATTCGGCCTCCACCAAGTCCCGAATCGACAGCGCAGGGAAGCGCCCGCCCCACGGCTTTCCATCCGGGTGCAGCGACTTCGGCCCCGTCGAGCCATTGCAGCCGCCCAGCGCATTAGTCGCGATAACGCACCAGCGCGTGGTGTCCAGGGCCTTGCCTGGGCCCACCAGGTCGGCCCACCAGTCCGCCACGTTGGAATCCCCGGTCAGCGCGTGCTCGACCACCAAGACATTGTTGACGCCGTCCGGGTCGCCGGCGAAAGCGCCCCAGCGTTGGTAGGCCACGTGGGCGTCGGCAAGCACGGCGCCTGCTTCGGTGGTGAAGTCACCGATGGGGACGACGGCGAGCTCGCCTTCGGGCGCGAGCTCCGGGATGGCGCTAACCAATGGCCGCGAACCCACGCTCGAGGTCGGCGATGATGTCGTTGACATCCTCGATGCCCACCGACAGGCGCACCGTGGCCTGCGTAATGCCCGCGGCCTTAAGCGCTGCCTCGTCGGACTGCGAGTGTGTCGTGGTCGCCGGGTGCACCACCAATGAGCGAGTATCGCCGATGTTGGCCAGGTTTGAGTGAAGCTTCAGCGCATCGATGAACGCCCAGGCCTCCTCGCGGCCGCCGTCGATGTCGAAGGAGAGCACGGAGCCGGTGTAGTCATAGCCCAGCTTCTCCTTGGTGGTCTTGTAAGGCGAGGACTCCAGGCCGGCGTAGTTGACCTTCGTGACCTTGGCATGGGACTCCAGGTACTCGGCCACGGCCTGGGCGTTGGCATTGTGCTTTACGACGCGCAACTGCAACGTCTCAATGCCATTCAGCGTCAGCCAGGCGTTGAAGGGGGAGATGGCGGCACCCGTATCGCGCAGCAGGCCTGCGCGCGCCTTGACGGCGAAGGCCGGCGCGCCCAGGTCGGCGTACTTGAGGCCGTGGTAGGCCTCGTCCGGGGTGACGAAGTAGGGGAAGACGGGCTCGCCGTCGCGCTCGACGGTCCAGTCGAAGGAGCCACCGTCGATGATGGCACCACCGATGGCGGAGCCGTTGCCGCTGTAGAACTTGGTGGTGGAGACCACGACGATGTCTGCGCCCAGCTCCAGCGGGCGGGCCAGCGCGCCGGTGGCGATGGTGTTGTCCACGATGAGCGGGACCTGGTTCTTGTGGGCTACCTCGGCGATGGCGGGGATGTCGAGGACATCGGCGACTGGGTTGCCGAAGGTCTCGCCGTAAAAAGCCTTCGTGTTCGGCTGGACGGCGTCCTGCCAGGATGCCGGGTCGTCGGGGTTCTCCACGAGGATGACATCGATGCCGAGGCGCTTCAAGGTCACGGTAAAGAGGGTGGAGGTGCCGCCGTAGAGGCGCGGGGAGGTAACAATGTGGTCGCCGGCGGAGGCCAGGTTCAAAATGGCCGCGGTTTCGGCGGCCTGGCCGGAGGCGAAAGCCACGGCGGCGACGCCGCCCTCGAGGGAAGCGAGGCGCTCCTCCAGCGCGTCCTGCGTGGGGTTGGTCAGGCGGGTATAAATCGGGCCGGCATCCGAGAGATTGAAGCGGTTGGCGGCGTGCTCGGCATCGTTGAAGACATACGAGGTGGTTTGGTAAATCGGCACGTTGCGTGCGTTGGTGGAGCCGTCCAGGTTCTGGCCGGCGTGGAGGGCGCGGGTGGCAAAGGACCACTCGTTTACTGCGGAATTATCGTATTTGGTGCTCATGTCAGGAAAGGCTAGACCAAGCGGTTCAGTGCCGTTAGTGGTTTTCTAGAAACCGCAGGCAAGCCCGAGAATAAAAATAGACCGAGCGGTTGGTTCGGCTTAAATTTCGATGCTTTCACCAACCCGCAGGCGCCGATAGCCGCTCACCCCGGCGCGTTGGAGCATGCCGTCGGTGATCTGCTTGCCGGCGTCGGAAAGCACGGCGTCATGGATGGGAACCGTAAGCCGCGCACCGATGCGCATGGCGTAATCCGCGGCATCCGCCCCGCGCACCCACGGGCCGGCGATGGGGAGCAGGAGCACGTCTACCGTGAGTCCTTCCGAGACAACCCACTGGTCGCCGGGGTGCAGCACGCCGCCGAAGAAATAACCCAGGTTCTCCGGGCGCGGGATATTGGGGTGGATCTCCTCGTGGAGGCCGCCCACCGCGTGAATCTCAAGGCCCAGAACTGTAAACGTCTCTCCAGCATGCACGATGGTGCCGGAGCCGAGGGCGTCGATAGCCTCCCGCGTTCCCCACACCGGCAGGCCGCTCCCGCGCACGGCATCGACGTCGAGGTGGTCACCGTGTGCGTGCGTGAGCAGCACCGCTTCGGCGCCTTCGAGGCAGCTCAGGTCAGAGAGGGGACCGGGGTCGATAACGATGCGACCCTGGGGAGCCTCGACGGCCACGGCGGATTGTCCATGCAGAGATAGCTTCATGATTCCCACGCTAGCCAAAAGTAAAGGAATACAGCGAGAGCCCTTCGCTTACTTCCAGCTCGATTGTTTCGGTGTGATTGTCAGGTTCCCGGACGAGATCCACCGTGCCGTCCTCGGTGATGTCAAAGGTGCGGACCGAACCATCGGCGCGATGCACGCGAACCGTTCCTTGCCCTGAAGCCACGAGCTGTACCCAGGCGGCGCGGTAGTTCAGTCGCAGGCGCGCGTGAGGTCCGGCGGTGATGGGCTGGGCGGCCAGCGTCCACGTCCCGCCCAGCGAATATTGACCTAACGGCGGCTCGTTCATGGTGAACTGGTGCGTGCCGACGCGGTAGTCGGCGTTGGCGAAATACTGTGCGCGTGCGGTGCCGAGGTACGTCTCCGGCGAGCGCGGCGCGCTGTTCGCATCGGCGGTCTCGATTGGTTCGGGTAGCTCTATGCTGGGGTCGCGCTCGAGGAGAAGCTCACGAATGAGGCGCTCGGTCTCGGCGTAGTCGCCCTCGCCATGGTGGGATTGGCGCAGCATGCCGTGCTTGTCGACGACATAGTGCGCCGGCCAGTACCGATTCCCAAAGTTCTTCCACGTGGCGAAGTCATTGTCTTGCGCCACCGGGTATTCGATTCCTTGCTCGCGGGCCGCGCGGCGCACGTTGGCAGCCTCGTGCTCGAAAGCGTATTCCGGCGCGTGGATGCCGACGATGTCGAGGCCGTAGTCCTTGTAGTGCGCATAGAGCTTGGTCAGGTGCGTGTTGTTGCGCTGGCAGTTGATGCAGGCATAGGCCCAGAAATCGATGAGGGTGACCTTGCCAGAGGTACGCGGATCGACCGGCGCATCCGTGTTGAACCAGCCGGTCAACCCCGCGAACGCGGGCACTGGGGTTCCTTCGGCTGTGCGGGCGGCCTGTTCAACTGGGGTGGCGTCGGCGTTGATGCTGGGGAGCTTCTGCTGCAGCCAGGCGGGCGCGCCGAGTGAAATCGCACCAGCCATGGCGATAACTACCACTCCCGCGGTGATACGCACCCCGCGCTGGTGAGAGCGGAAGGCATCGACGCGTTTTTCCATCTCGTTGCCACCCAAAGCGAAAGCCAGCAGGGGGATGGCCACGCCGAGGGCGAAGGAGAGGCAGAGGGCGAGGATGTGGGCGTCGACAGTCCCAGTGGCGCCCGCCACGGAGATGGCGGCGAGTACAGGGCCGGCGCAGGGGACGAAGACAACGCCCATGGCCAAGCCGACGACGAACCCGCCTTTGCCGCGGGCCTTGGATTGCAAGCTGCCAGCTTTCGGGAGTTTCTGGAAAGGCCACTCAAGGATTTCTTGCACGCGGGGAAACACCATTCCCAGGCCCACGAGAACGAGCAGCACGATTCCCACCTTCCACAGGATGTCGGCGGGCAGTCCTAGGGAATTGAGCAGCGTTGTCGCAAACAGCGTGACGAGGCTGAAACTTGTGACGAGTCCGCCTACGACCTGCCATGGCCGCCACCGTGAGCCGCCGCTAACGGCGAGGACCAGCGGCAAGACCGGCAAGATGCAGGGCGAGATGCCCGTGATAAGGCCACCGGTAAACCCGATGAACAGCGTTGATAGCATGCTGTACTCCTTCGCTTGGTGTGCGGTGTGGGTATGCAACTAGTTCGGAGCACGAGTGAAAAACGGATTGGTTTTAAATCCATCCAATCCGCATCGCGGGGCGGCTCCGAATAGTCAGATACAGGGCCCGGAAAAGCCGAGCCCCGATTGCTTGAAGAAGGAGCACCGAAATGAAGAAGCTTGTTACTGTCGCCGCTGCACTTGCTGTTGCCGCCAGCGGGTTGGTTGCCTGCAACGACAAGAAGGAAGACATGGACATGATGCCCAGCTCGGAGATGATGGCCCCGAGCGAGGAAATGACTAAGTAAAACTGCCATGTCCACCCCGCTGCTGGAGGTAAGCTCAACACCCGTGCCTGCGATGTCCCCCAATGAACACGAGCGGCTGAACCGCCTTTTGGTTCAGACCGCTTCCGCAGACAAGCATGCCTTCAGCGCGCTTTACGACGCCCTCGCGCCCACCGTGTACAGCGTTTGCCTGAGCGTTCTGCGCAATCCCGCCTTAGCAGAGGAAGTTGCTCAAGATGTCTTCGTTGAGGTCTGGACCTCCGCTGCGAAGTTTGACCCGCAGCGAGGAAACGCGCGGTCGTGGGTGGGCAGGTTGGCGCATGGGAGGGCCGTCGATAAGCTGCGCAGCCATGTGGCCGCAGTACAGCGCGATGACCGCGACTCGAAGCTTGAGCACGCCACTTTTGCTGAGCCGATCGAAGACGAAGCCCTGAACAATGTGGAGGCTCACCTCCTGCGCCGGGCAGTCGACGAGATTGGGGAGCCGCATTCCACCGCGGTGGCGCTCGCTTTTTTCGATGGTTTGACGCATGCTGAGCTGGCAGAATCAACGGGAGTACCGCTGGGTACGGCGAAGACGCGTGTGCGCGATGGCATAAAGAAGCTAAAAGCGGTTCTCGGAAAGGAGGGAAGATGAGCAACACGCATGAGTTTTCTGATGAGACTTTCGATGACTTCCTCGATTCCCTCCCCGAGGTCGAGCCACCGGCGCGAATGAAAGATGCCGTCTTTGCGGAAATTAACGGTGGCGAAGCTGCCGAGGTCATCGAGCTTCCGCGCCGCCGTTGGCGGACCTTCGTGGCGGTGCCGGCTGCCGCGGCGGTCCTCGTAGTAGGCATGGTTGCCGTGCCGCCCTTGTTGCAGTCCGATGACTCGCAGAATCAGACGAGCGATAGCGCGCGGGTAGAAGCTGAATCGCCCGGCGAGAAGTCGATGCACGCCATCATGGGGGCAGAGGATCTCATGCAGGGCAACGCCGATGCATCGGGCGCACAGCTGGATATCGTGTCTTCGGCGTCGATGGCGAAATCCGGCGCGATGGTGGATGGCCAGCCGCAGCTCGCCGATGGCATGGGCGCCCAGGTATGGGCAGTCAGCGCCGATGGCGGCATGGCTTCGGCGGGGGTCATCGGCCAGGACCCACACGATGGGGTATGGATGCCCTTCGACGGCGCGGCAGTCAAAGTCATGGTCACCGAGGAACCCGCAGGCGGCAGCGAGCAACCGACAGGCCGCACCCTCGCCACCGTTACTTTGGCCAGCGCTAGCTAGCCTTGTATGCGATAGGGCAGCTACGCGCCAGGCCAGCTACGTGTCAGCTAGTTAAAGCCTGCTTGACCAGCTCCAGCGCGGCGGCGAGTTCGACGTCGCTCAAATGCCCAAAGCCCAAGACCACGCCTTCCTCGGCGGGCGCGCCGCCCCAATAATCGCGCAGCGGGGTCAGCGTGAGGCCCAGATTGGCCGCGCGCTGGACGACGCCCTCTTCACACAACAACACCGCATGGAGCCCGCCGTGGATGGGCAGAAGAGTTGCGGGGGCGTCTTCCAGCGCGGCTTGGACGAGGTCGCGGCGGCGCTTGTAGGCACGGCGCATTCGGCCGGTATGCCGCCGCAGCGCCCCGCTGGCCAGGTAGTTCGCCAGCGCCGCCTGGGGGATAGCGCCGACGGGCTGGCCGAAGACCTCCCGTACCTGATCCACCGCCGAGCGCAAGCTCGGCGGCACGACCAGATAGCCGCAGGCAATCGACGGCGAAATCACCGAGGAAAACGTGCCCAGCAACACCGTGTGTTCCGGGGCGAGCGCGGTGAGCGCGGGCAAGGGCTGGCCGACGTAGCGCAGCTCGGAATCGAAATCATCCTCGATGATGAGCACGTCGTTGCCGCGCGCCCACTCGACGAGCTCCGCGCGCCGGGCAGCCGGCAGCGAACCGCCATAGGGGTGCTGGTGGGAGGGGGTGACGATGAGAACGTCGAGGTCAACGGTGGGGACGGTGACGCCGTGGGCGTCGGTGGGGACGTCGACAAGCGTGTGTCCCAAGGCCTGGGGGATGCGGCGCAGGCTGGGGTAGCCGGGGGATTCCACGCCCACGCGCAAATGGCCGCCCAGCGCGCGCAGCAGCACCGACAGCCCGTCGCGGGCGCCGGCGGTGATGACGACATAAGCCGGGTCGACGGTCAGCCCGCGCATGTGGCGCAGGTGCGCGGCCACCTCGCGGGGGAGATCTCCGGAAGGATCCACCGCGGCCTTGCGCCACGCCGCCCTCCATTCGGGGGTGATGATTCCGGCCGTATCGGGCAAACCGGGGGTCAACTCCACGCGCGGTGGGGCAGGGGAGGGCCGTGGCGCAGGATGAGGCTGCGGGGCGCGCCCGTGGGGCAGGTGCGGGTTGATGACGGTGCCCGATCCAACCGCCGCGGTCAGGTAGCCCTCGGCGGTCAATTGCTCATAGGCGGTAACCACGCTGCCTCGGGAAATGCCCAAATCGCGGGCTAGTGAGCGCGTCGACGGAACCTGCTCGCCGGGCAGCAGAATGCCCGCCGCGACTTGGGCGCGGAGGGCTTCGGCGATCTGCACCGGCAGCGCGCGCGTATCAGATGGGTCGAGGCGGAAAGACACGGCCCCATCATAAGTGGTCTAATTCAACACTCGGGAAATGGCTCTTGTCTTGGACCAATTTTCTGCGCCACTATGTGAGCCATGACTGAACAGAAGAATGAACAGGGACGCGCCACGACGCGCGTCAAGCGTGGACTGGCTGACATGCTCAAGGGCGGCGTCATCATGGACGTCGTTACCCCGGAGCAGGCACGAATTGCTGAAGACGCGGGCGCTTCCGCCGTCATGGCGCTCGAGCGCGTGCCGGCCGATATCCGCGCCCAGGGCGGCGTGGCCCGCATGTCCGATCCGGACCTCATCGAGGGCATCGTCAACGCCGTGTCCATCCCGGTGATGGCGAAGGCCCGCATCGGTCACTTCGTGGAGGCGCAGATCCTCGGCGAGCTGGGCGTGGACTTCATCGACGAGTCCGAGGTGCTCAGCCCAGCCGATTACGTCAACCACATCAACAAGTGGGATTTCGACGTGCCCTTCGTCTGCGGTGCTACCAACCTGGGCGAGGCCCTGCGCCGCATCACCGAGGGCGCGGCCATGATCCGCTCCAAGGGCGAGGCCGGCACTGGCGACGTCTCCGAGGCCGTCAAGCACCTGCGCACCATCAAGGGCGAAATCGCACGCCTCCAGAACCTCGACCGCGACGAGCTCTACGTCGCCGCCAAGGAGCTGCAGGCCCCGTATGACCTGGTTGCTGAGGTGGCGGAGACCGGCAAGCTGCCGGTCGTGCTGTTCGTTGCTGGTGGTGTGGCTACGCCTGCCGACGCCGCCCTCGTCCGCCAAATGGGCGCCGAAGGCGTCTTTGTCGGCTCCGGCATCTTCAAGTCCGGCGAGCCCGCGAAGCGCGCGGAGGCCATCGTGAAGGCGGCGACCCTCTACGATCAGCCGGCCGAGCTGGCTAAGATCAGCCGCGGCCTGGGCGAGGCCATGGTGGGCATCAACGTCAACGACATCCCCGCCCCGCACCGCCTGGCCGAGCGCGGTTGGTAAACGCGGTGCGCGCGATGAACACAGCGACGCGACCGCTCGTCGGAGTGCTCGCGCTGCAAGGTGGAGTGGAAGAGCACATCGCTGTGCTGGAGAGTCTCGGCGCTGCAACGCGCCGGGTGCGTCTGCCGCAGGATCTCGACGGGCTGGACGGAATCATTTTGCCGGGCGGCGAGTCGAGCACCATCGATAAACTGGCGCGCTCTTTTGGCGTCGCTGAGCCGCTGCGCCGCGCCGTCGAAAATGGGCTGCCGGTCTTGGCCACCTGCGCGGGGCTCATCTACAGCGCCCGCGAGCTGGAAAACCCCGCCCCGGGCCAGCAGGCGCTGGGGCTTATCGACGTCTCCGTGCGGCGCAACGCCTTCGGCAACCAGCGCTTCTCTGAGGAGCGCACCGTGCCGGTCGCGATGGAGGGCCAGAGATCCGGCGTAAATGCCTCAGAGGTCGGCGAGCCTCTAGCCATCGAGGCGAGCTTCATCCGCGCGCCCATCGTTACCCGCGCGGGCGAGGGCGTCGAGGTCATCGCCACCGTGCCCCTCCCTGCACCTGACATTGAGGTCAGCGGTGAGGGGAGTGGTACTGGGGCACGAACTCGTCCTGCCGCGGGGCGCGAGGTGATTGTGGGCGTGCGCCAAGGATGCGTCACGGCGTTGAGCTTCCATCCGGAAGAAAACGGCGACTCGCGCCTCCACGCCGCGTGGCTCGCTTGCTTCGTTCGCTAACTAATTCTGCCCGGAAGCTCTTTCCTTAAATAACTATCGCCCAATAGTGATCTGGGCTACATTGAGATGTGCCAGCTGAACACATCACGCCCAGAAAGGCACTTTGCCGTGAGCACACCCGCCCCTGAACAAGTCCGCGAAGATATCCGCTTCCTCGGCCGGGTGCTCGGGCGGGTCATCGCGCAGCAGGAAGGCGAGGACGTCTTCGAGCTCGTCGAATCGACCCGCCGCATGGCCTTCGACGTGGCGCACGGCGATGCAAAGCCCGAAGACCTCGTCGCCATCTTCCGCGATCTCGACATCACCAAGGTCAACCTCGTGGCACGCGCATTCAGCTATTTCGCGCTCATCGCCAACCTCGTAGAGGATCTGGATGACGAGTCCGTTGAAGCGCCCGTCTCCCTGCGCAAGACATTCGCCAAGCTCAAGGAAGAAGGCGTCACGCCAACCGACGCCTCTTCCGTCATCCGCGGCGCGCACGTCGCCCCCGTTCTCACCGCGCACCCCACCGAAACCCGCCGCCGCACCGTCTTTGATACGCAAACCCGCATCAAGACTCTCCTCAAGGAATCACACCGCGGTGGCGACATGGCGGCAATCGAGAAGGAAATGTATCTGCGCATGACGCTGCTGTGGCAGACCGCGCTGATTCGCATCGCCCGCCCCACCCTCGAAGACGAGATTGACGTCGGCCTGCGCTATTACAAGCTGTCGCTGCTCGACCAGGTCCCTGCACTCAACCGTGCCATCCGCCACGCCATGCGCGAGACTTTTGGCCAGCAGCTGCCCGATTCCCCCGTTGTCCGTCCCGGTTCCTGGATTGGCGGCGACCATGACGGCAACCCGTACGTCGACGAGCACACCCTGACCTATGCCACCCGCAAGGCCGCGGCGACGGTGCTCCAGTACTATGCCGACGAGCTCGGCGAGCTGGAGCGCGAGCTCTCCCTGTCAGACCGCTATTCCTCCAGCTCCAAAGAGCTGGGCGCGCTTGCCGACGCCTCCCACAACGACGAAGAATCCCGCGTCGACGAACCCTACCGCCGGGCGATCTTCGGCATCCGTAAGAAGGTGTTGGCGAGGTTGGAGGGGGAGACGTCGCCAAGCGCCTATGCGTCGCCGGAGGAACTCAAACGTGACCTGGACGTGATCGACCGCTCGCTGCGCCAGTTCAATGACGACATCATCGCCGATGACCGCTTGGCTCGGCTGCGCTCAGCGGTGACGACGTTCGGATTCCACCTTTCGACGCTGGACATGCGCCAGAATTCGGAGTCCTTCGAGAACGTCCTCACCGAGATCTTCGCCGCGGCCACCATCACCCCGGACTACCGCGCGCTGGGGGAGGAGGAGAAGGTCGCGCTGCTCGTGCGCGAGCTGCAGACCAATCGGCCGCTGCTTTTCCCCGGTGCTGAGAAGGAATTCACCGAGGATACCGCGAAGGAACTGGGCATCTTCCGTGCGGCGGCACGCGCTGTGCGGGACTTTGGGCCGGAGTCGGTGTCGCACTGCATCATCTCCATGACGGGAACGGTCTCCGACATTCTGGAGCCGATGGTCCTGCTCAAGGAGGTGGGCCTGAGCGAGGTCGATGTGGTGCCGCTGTTTGAGACCATCGAGGATCTGAAGGCCGGCGCCGGCATCCTGGAGAAGCTGTGGCAGGTGCCCGTCTACCGTGAACATCTGAGCTCGCGCGGGGATATCCAAGAAGTCATGTTGGGGTACTCGGATTCCAACAAGGACGGCGGGTATTTGCAGGCGAACTGGGCGCTATACGACGCCGAACTGGCCCTCGTTGAGCTCTGCGCGCGCCACGGCGTGGAGTTGCGGCTGGCGCATGGCCGCGGTGGTGCGGTAGGCCGCGGTGGTGGTCCGACGTATGACGCGATTTTGGCGCAGCCGAAGGGGGCGGTGTCGGGTTCGGTGCGCATTACCGAGCAGGGGGAGGTGATTTCTGCGAAGTACGGTGCGCCGGAGACTGCGCGCCGCCACTTGGAGGCGTTTGTTTCCGGAGCGCTGGAGGCATCGTTGTTGGATACCGAGCCCATTACGGATCCGGAGCGCGCCTACGAGATCATGCGCGAGCTGGCGGCGTTGAGTGGCGTGGCCTACCGCCAGCTTGTCGACGACCCCGGGTTCATCACCTACTTCACCCAGTCCACCCCGCTGCACGAGATTGGCGAGCTTAACCTGGGGTCGCGCCCGACCTCGCGCAAGCAGACCACCGCGATTACGGATTTGCGTGCGATTCCCTGGGTGCTGTCGTGGTCGCAGTCCCGCACCAACATTCCGGGCTGGTTCGGCGTGGGCAGCGCGGTGACGGCGTGGGTTCAGCAACCCTCCGGAGGATCGACAGCCTCCGGAGGTACAGCAAGAGCGGTAAATGCCACAGCGGATGTAGCAGTGACCGAGAAGGCTGGAGCAGATACCGGAGCTGGAGAAGAAAAGCGCTGGGAGGAGCTGCGCGAGCTGTACCGCACGTGGCCCTTCTTCCGCTCTGTCTTCGCCAACATGGCGCAGGTCATGGCCAAGGCGGAGATGCAGCTGGCGCGTCTGTACGCCAACTTGGTCGACGACAAGGACACCGCAGACCGCATCTTCGGCCTGATATCCGAGGAATTTGAGCGCACCCGCGAGGTCTACCTCAAGGTCACCGGTAACGCGGATCTGGTGAGCGAGAATCAGCGCCAAGCACGTTCACTCAAGCGGCGCTATCCTTACCTGCTTCCGCTCAACGCCGTCCAGTTGGAGTTGCTGCGCCGCTACCGCCGCGGCGACGACCAGTTCCTGGTATCCAAGACCATCCAGGTCACGATGAACGGGCTAGCCACCGCGCTGCGCAACGCCGGCTAAACCGCCCGCCCGCCCGCCCGGCCAACCGGCACGGCCAAAATTCCTGCAGGACAGGCTTGAGCGGATGATCAGTTCCATGAGGTAAGTCGGCACGCCGAAGGCCCCGCGAGGAAGTGATTTCCTGCGGGGTTCGGGACAATCATGCACCTTGCCCGGCTATACGTTGCCAAGATGAGTGCTGCCAAGGTGGGCGCGGTGGCTAGTTGAAGGCTGGCTAGTTGAAGGCGCTGGTGAAGACCGGCGCGGCGTCGTATGGCGGGATCCATGCCACCCGCCCGCCGACGCGATCCATGCGGCCGCGCGAGGGCGGGGCATCGGGGTCGTCGTCGTTGACCCCGTTGTGGTACGGACACAGCGGCACCAGGTTGAGGATGTTGGTGGGCCCGCCGCGGGCCCAAGCCTTAATGTGGTGGATTTGGCACTTCTCAAAGGGAACCTTGCAGCCCTCCCAGGCGCAGCAGGGATTCTCCGCGGCCAAGGCAAGACGCTGCTTGGCGGTGGCGAAGCGCTGGAAGCGGAAGACATCGAGCGGACCGTGTTCGCGGCTGACCGCCACGATGATCCCCTTGTCCAGCAAAGCGCGCTCCACCAGCTGCGATCCGGTCATCGTCGAACCACTGGTCGTCCGGACGATGAACTCCTCGCCGTCCTTCTCCGTATTGCCCTTGAGCAGCTCGGCATAGTCATCGAGCTGCAGGACCGCCATGGTGGCAAGCTCAGTCTTGATGCCACCGCCCTCCAGGTTCTCCAGGAAACTCTCGCCGGGGCGTTCCTGGTCGATGCCTTCGAAGACGCCGGTCAGCTGCAGCGAGTCCGCGGTGACCGTGAGCGTGGCAAGGCCGTTGCCATGCTGGGTGAGCTTGGCGCGCTCGGCATACGTGCGGGGCTTACGCATCTGACGCAGGCGCTTGCGAGCTACCTTTTCCACCAGCTCCGCGCTGGTCTGGCACAGCTCCACGCGCAAATCCCATGCTTTGTTGTGGTCCCGAACTTTGGCCACGAAGTGCTCGATAAGCTGCAAGGTCACCAGCCCGTGTCCCCGCCGGCGCGCGGCTTCCACGGCCGTGCGCTGCTTCTTCGTCGATGAGGTGTGCCCGAAGTAGGTGTGGTGGAGGGAGAGGAACACGGTGGCGTCGGCAGGCGCGGCGCCGAGGGCCACCAAGTCAGATTCAGACAGGCCCGCGCACTCGGCCACCAGGTCAATGGCGCGGCCGAGGGCGGCGAAGTACGTCTGCAATCTCATACCCCGCAGCCTAAAAGCGCTCCATCCCGCCGCCAAGCCCCCAACTCGCCATTTGACGAAATCTGTGGATAACTAGTCGGGACTAGGCGCCGGCCAGGCCGCGGCGCTTGAGCAGCGGCGCGACGTCCTTGTCGCGGCCGCGGAATTCGCGGTAGGCCTCCGTGAAGTCGCGGGATGCGCCCTTCGACAGGATCACGTCGCGGAACTTTTGGCCAGCCGCGCGCAGGTCGGTCTGCTCCTTGAACCACTCGAAACCATCGGCATCGAGTGCCTCGGCCCAGAGATAGGAGTAGTAGCCCGCGGAGTAGCCACCGGCAAAGATGTGGTTGAAGTACGTCGAGCGGTAGCGCGGGGCGATGAGCTCGTTGTCCAGCCCGGCCGCGCGTAGGGCCTCGGCTTCAAACTCGGCGACGGCCTCCGGGGTGGCCTCTAGCTTGGCGGCGTCGGCAGCACTCAGGGAATGCCACGCGAGATCGATGATCGATGCCCCCAGATACTCCGAGGTAGCGAAACCCTGGCCGAACTCGGAGGCGGCGGAGATGGCGGCGAGAAGCTCGTCCGGGATTGGTTCGCCGGTCTCCACGTGGCGGGCGTATTCCTTGACCAGTCTCTCATCGAGCGCCCAGTTCTCGTTGATCTGCGAGGGGAACTCCACCCAGTCGCGCGGCACGTTGGTGCCGGCGAAGGTGGGGTAGCGGACGTCGGAAAGCAGGCCGTGCAGGGCGTGGCCGAATTCGTGGAAGACGGTGCGGACCTCGTCCATGCTGAGCAGCGGTTGGGAGCCGTCGGCGGGCTTGGTGATGCCCATGACGTTGACGATGACCGGCTTGCGGTCCAGCAGCCGGGACTGGCCCACGAACTCGCTCATCCACGCGCCGCCGCGCTTGGTGGGGCGCCCGAAGTAGTCGGTAAGGAGAAGGCCGATTCCCTTATCCTCGTGCGAGTCGATATCTACGTGCGGGACGTCTCCGTCCCGCACCTCCCAGACGCGGACCCCCTCCGCGTAGCCTTCGAGGTCATCGCGCGGGGTGACGGTGATGCCATAAAGGCGCTCGGCGGCGGCGAAGACGCCCTTCTCCAGGACCTGGTCCAGCGGGAAGTACTTGCGCAGTTCTTCCTCATCGAGGGAGAAGTCGCGGGCGCGGACCTTGGATTCCCAGTAGGGCCAGTCGGCGGCGCTGAAGCCCTGGCCGTTGAGCGTTGCTTCTTCCGCGAGGAGTTTCTGTTCGCCTTCGGCATTGGCCGCGGCGGCGGGGGCGAGGTCGAAGAGCATGGTGCGGGCGGCGTCGGCAGTCGCGGCGGTTTCTTCGGCGATGACGTAGTCGGCATGCGTGGCAAAGCCCAGCAGCTCGGCGCGCTCGGCGCGCAGCTGGACGGCCTCGATGAGCCCCGGGATGTTGTTCTCGGAGCCCCTGCTTGCCGACGCCCCATACAACTTCCCCCTCGCATCCTCCCGCGCCAGACGGCTCAGCTCGGACTGCACGGTCGGCAGCTCCAGCGGGATGACATAGCCCTCGCGGCCTAACGCCTCGGCGTCGGCCTTGGCGGAGGCGATGCGCTCGGCGGGCAGACCCTCGAGTTCTTCCTCGGTGAAGGAGACTGCGCGCTCGCGGGTAGACGCCATGAGGTTGCGGCCGAATTCTTCAGAGAGCGCGGAGAGGCGCTGGTTGATTTCGGACAGGCGGGCCTTGTCGGCTGCGTCGAGGTCGGCGCCCTTGCGGGCAAAGGTGCGCAGGAGGTGGTCGTGGAGGCGCTGGCCTTCGGCGTCGTCGGCAGGCGGCGTGGCCTCCTTGATGCGTGCGTAGAGCACCTCGTTCTGGTAGATCGCGTCATAGTGCGCGGACAGGCGCGGGTAGATGTCGGCGGCGATCTCCTCCATCTCCTCGGTGACGTCGGTGCCGGAGAGGTTGCCAAAGACCGCCATGACGCGGTCGAGGTCCTGGCCGGAGCGCTCGAGCGCCTCCACCGTGTTTTCCCACGTCGGGGCGGCGGGGTTGTCGGTGATGGAGGTGATTTCGGCGTCGTGAAGCGCGAGTGCCTCGTCGAAGGCGGGGCGGTAGTGCTCGACCTTGATCTCCGCAAACGGCGGGAGCTGGTAGGGCAGCGTGGAGGGAGTTAGCAGTGGGTTAGTCATAAGAAACTACCGTACCTAATAAGCTCCGCCCTATGTGATCGCTTTCACTAAACTATCCGACCGGGACCGGCGTGCGTTCCTTGCGCTGGGTTGTGGCACGGTTCACCAGAATGACATCGAGAACCAGGAAAGCTGCCAAGGTGATTCCTAAGAGCGGCAGGAAGACTCCGACGGTGGCGGCGAATAGCGCGCCCAGTCCTGTGGCGGCCCAGGAGAAGTGGGCAGTCGGGAGGAAGCGCGGGCGGCGTTTCCACCACATGTAGTAGCCCAGCACCACCAGCGCGGCGGTGGCGAGGCCCAGTGCGAGCAGCGCGATCTGCAGTGGAAGGCCAAACATGATCCCCATGTGCAGGTAGGTTCCCCAGCTGCTGAGTTTGCTAAACAGCGGCAGGCTGGAGAAAGGCTGGCGGTCGATGACCTCGCCGGTGGTGCCATCTACCGAAATTGCATCGGAGGTGGTGCGCCATTCTACCCAGCGTTCGCTGACCTGCCAGGCGGAGTGGGCGTCCTCTGGCGGGTACAGGCGCAGCGGTCCGGTCAGTCCCTCGGCGCGGCCGGTGGCGAGGACACGCTCGGCGTCGGCAGCCACGCTCGCGCTTGCCGACGCCCCATGCCCCTCGTGGCCTTCATGCCCGGTGTGCTCATGCGTTTCAGCGGTGGTGCCGTGCAGGGCGGTGTTGATGGGAGTGGCTTTCCAGTGCATGCGCTCGACGAGGGAATCGACGTTCCCTCCGGCCAGACCGGACCAGGTGATGCCGGTGGCAGACAAGCCGAGAAGGCCGATGAATATCCAAGCCCCGACGGTGGAATGCAGGCGGGTGGCCTTCCAGCGGGCAGAGCGCTTAGGCTGCTGCTGTGCGGCGTTCGCGGTTGCTTTGTTCTTCGGGCGGCGGCGAATCCACCACATGTAGAGGCCTCCACAGGCCATGACCCACAACCACGAAGCGGCTAGCTCCGAGTAGAGCTCACCGACCTTGCCCAGGTGGAAGCTTTCGTGCAGGGAGGAAATCCAGCGGCGCAGCGGCATCTCGCCTAGGCCCGAGTAGGTGGGGTAGTCCCTGATGACCTTGGCGGTTGCGGGGTCGATGAAGACGGTGCGCTGCAGGCTCTCGTCGATGCTTTCATCGGAGACCAGCACGCGCGTGGAATCCGTCGGTGTCGTGGCCGGCCAGACCTGCGTGACCGGCATGTCGGGGTGTTCCTGCTGCGCGGCCTGGATTTGTTCCTCCAAGCTCAGCGGATTCTCCACGGTAGGCACCGTCAATACGTCGTGGTAGACCACTTTCTCCAGGGAGGGCGCCACGGCATAAAGACAGCCGGTCAATGCCGCGATGAGGATGAAGGGGCCGACGAACATGCCGCCATAAAAGTGGATGCGTTGAATGAAGGATCGCAGAGCCGTCCGACTCATAAGTAGTGCTCTTTCGGGGTCTATTGATTAGGGCCTCTGCTGAACGTTCGCGGGGCGTTCAGGAGGGGCGATGGACAGGTGCTGATATCAACTGCACTAGTAGTCGGAGGCGAGGGTTTCTCGGTTCCCAGGTATTGAAAAACTTTTTAACTAACTGGGGTCCTCGGCATGAAAAGGGCGAGAAATTCGCGAGATAAGGCGCGAGAAGCAAGAAACAGTCAAGAAAAAGTCTTCGCAGCTCAACGGGTAAAAATAGCGTCGCGGAGTGCTGTTTTAGGCCTGTTTGTGGTTAATGAAGCAAGAAAAGACCGCCTCGAACTCCGGGGAGGAGACGAAGCGGTCTTTTGTTAAGCGCCTAGCGCAGAATTACTTCTTCAGGCCATCAATGATGTCGTTGAAGGCAGCGACCGGGCGCATGGTCTGGTTGAGCTTCTCCTCGTTCGGGGCGTAGTAGCCGCCGAGGTCGACGGGGGCGCCCTGGACGTCGAGAAGCGCCTGCTCAATCTCGCCTGCCTTGGCCTCGAGGGCCTCAGCAACCGGCTTGAAGGCCTCGGCCAGCTCGGCGTCGTCAGTCTGCGCAGCCAGCTCCTTGGCCCAGTTGAGGGTCAGGAAGAAGTGGGAGCCGCGGTTGTCGTTCTCGCCCACCTTGCGGGACGGGGACTTGCCCTCATCCAGCAGGGTCTCGGTGGCCTTGTCCAACGCAGCGGCCAGCACACCAGCCTTGGCGTTGCCGTTGGTGTTGTGCTCGTGGCGGAAGGACTCAGCCAGGGCCAGGAACTCACCGAGGGAGTCCCAGCGCAGGTGGTTCTCCTCCTGAACCTGCTGGACGTGCTTCGGGGCGGAGCCGCCGGCACCGGTCTCGAACAGGCCGCCGCCAGCCATGAGCGGAACCACAGACAGCATCTTCGCGGAGGTGCCCAGCTCCAGGATGGGGAAGAGGTCGGTGTTGTAGTCACGCAGGACGTTACCGGTGACGGAGATGGTGTCCTCGCCCTTGCGGATGCGCTCGACGGAGGTCTTGGTCGCGGTGACCGGGTCCTCGATGGAGATGTCCAGGCCCTCGGTGTCGTGATCCTGGAGGTACTTCTTGACCAGCTCGATGAGGTTGGCATCGTGACCGCGCTCCGGGTCGAGCCAGAAGATGGCCTTCATGCCGGACAGGCGAGCGCGGTTGACGGCCAGCTTGACCCAGTCCTGGATCGGGGCGTCCTTGGTCTGGCAGGCGCGCCAGATATCGCCAGCTTCCACGTCGTGGGAGATGAGGGCCTCGCCCTTGGAGTTGCGGACCTCGACGGTGCCCGCAGCCGGGACCTTGAAGGTCTTGTTGTGGGAGCCGTACTCCTCGGCCTTCTGTGCCATGAGGCCGACGTTCGGGACGGTACCCATGGTGGTCGGGTCGTAAGCGCCGTTGGCCTTGCAATCCTCGATCACGGCCTGGTAGACGCCGGCGTAGGAGGAATCCGGGATGACGGCGAGGGTGTCCTGCTCCTCGTCGTTCTTGTTCCACATGTGGCCGGAGGTGCGGATCATGGCCGGCATGGAGGCGTCAATAATGACGTCAGACGGAACGTGCAGGTTGGTAATGCCCTTGTGGGAGTTGACCATGGCGAGGTCAGGACCGTCGGCAAGCGCGGCGTCGAAGGCAGCCTTGATCTCAGCACCGTTCTCGAGCTTGTCCAGCCCCTCGTAGATAGCGCCCAGGCCGTTCTCGCCATTGAGGCCAGCGGCCTCGAGCTCCTTGCCGTACTTCTCAAAGACGTCAGCGAAGAAAGCGCGCACCACGTGGCCGAAGATGATGGGGTCAGAGACCTTCATCATGGTGGCCTTGAGGTGAGCGGAGAAGAGAACGCCCTCTTCCTTGGCGCGGGCAACCTGCGCCTTGAGGAACTCATCGAGTGCCTTGGCGGACATGAAGGTGCCGTCGATGACCTCGCCCTTGAGGACCGGCAGCTTCTCCAGCAGGGTCTGCTCGCCCTCGGCGGTCTTCAGGACGATGGAGAGGGTGTCCTCCTCCGGCATGATGACGGACTTCTCGTTGTGGCGGAAGTCGTTAGCGTCCATGGTGGCCACGTTGGTCTTGGAATCAGCGGACCAAGCGCCCATCTTGTGCGGGTTCTTCTTAGCGAAGTTCTTGACCGCAATCGGGGCGCGGCGGTCGGAGTTGCCCTCACGCAGAACCGGGTTGACGGCGGAGCCCTTGACGGCGTCGTACTTCTCCTGAGCCTCTTCGTACTCCGGGAGATCAAAGCCGGCTGCCTGCAGCTCAGCGATGGCCTTCTTCAGCTGCACCAGGGAAGCGGAGATGTTCGGCAGCTTAATGATGTTGGCTTCCGGGGTCTTGGCCAGCTGGCCAAGCTCAGCCAGGGCGTCGGAAACCTTCTTGTCACCAAGGCGCTCCGGGAACTGGGCCAGGATGCGGCCGGCCAGGGAAATGTCGCGGGTTTCTACCTCGATGCCCGCGGTGGAAGCGAAGGCCTCCACGACCGGCTTGAAGGAGTAGGTCGCCAGCAGCGGCGCCTCGTCGGTACGGGTCCAGATAATCTTTGCCATGGTTCTCCTAAAGAAGTTGAAAACTGTTCAACCTCACAGGATACCTGTCTTATTTTCTCGCGGTGCCGGTCCCCCTGTGACTCGCGCCACCAGCGGAGCGGGGCTGTGTGATCGCTAGGGCCTTCTCGTCTGCGCGCGGGAAAGGGACTAAGGTACGCGCACGTGAATCTCCCGCACTCCGCTCCCCGCATCCAACGCCGTCCCGTCCCGCGCCAAACGGAAATCTCCTCAACCCGCCGCACCATCGTCATGATCGCCATGGCGCTGGGTGCCTTCGCCATCGGCACCACGGAGTTCACCTCGATGGGCCTGCTACCGCTCATCGCGGATGATTTCGGGATTACGGAAGACACGGCGTCGGTAGTCATCTCCGTCTATGCACTCGGCGTTGTCGTGGGCGCGCCGGTCATCGCTGCACTCACGGGCAAGCTCCCACGCCGCCGCCTCATTATCCTGCTTATTGGTTTCTTGCTCGTGGGCAACCTGCTCACGGCCTTGGCCCCGAACTACGGAGTTCTGCTGGTGGCGCGCTTCATCGCTGGCCTGCCGCACGGCGCGTACTTCTCCGTAGCTAACCTGGCGGCGGTCTCGATGGCACCTCCTGGCCGCCAAGGTTTTGCCATGTCGATGGTGGGCATGGGTCTGTCCATCGCCACCGTGATCGGCGTGCCCGCGGCCCAGGCCCTAGGCCAGGGATTGGGCTGGCACGCGGCGTATTTCCTGGTCGTGGCCATTGCGGGGCTCACGATGATCCTGCTCTTTTTCCTCTTCCCACACATGACGCGCATGCCACAAACGGACATGTTTACTGAGCTCGGTGCTTTGAAGAACAGCCAGGTTCTGCTCACCGTGTTCCTCGGCACCGTTGGCTTCGGCGGCATGTTCGCCGTCTATACCTACATCACGTGGACCATGACGGACGTCGCCGGCATGGACCCGAGCCACACGTGGATTGTGCTCATGGCCTATGGCATCGGCATGACGACAGGCAACGTCGCCGGTGGCTGGTTGGCGGACCGTAACCTGGAATTCGGCATCATTTTTGCCCTTATCTGCATGGTTAGTGTGTCGGTGACCTTCTACTTCGTGGCGCACAGCGCGTGGGCGGGCACGATTGTCTTTGGCGTCTTGGCCTTCTTCGGCTCCATCCTTGTGCCGTCGTTGCAGCTGCGCTTGGTCAACGTGGCGGGGGATGCGCAGACCCTCGCGGCGGCATTGAACCAGTCCGCCCTCAACATCGCCAATGCGGCGGGCGCGGCCATCGGCGGCGCAGTCGTGGGCGCGGGCTACTCCTATAACTCCACCGCGCTGGCCGGTGCGGGCCTGGCGGTGGCAGGCTGTCTCACCTGGGTTGTCACAATGTGGGACAAGCGCCGTCTAGCCCCTTCCGTGAAGATTATTGAACAGAGTTAGACTGTCCGGCATGAGTTTCACCATCGCCTCCGTCAACGTCAACGGCATCCGCGCGGCTTGCAAACAGCGCAATGAGAACAACCCAGGCATGAACGCGTGGCTGGAGACCACACCGGCCGACGTCGTCCTCATGCAGGAGGTGCGCGCCAACCCCGAGCAGACCCAGAAGGCCTTGGCCCCGGCTCTGGAGGCCGGATGGAACCTGGTACAGGCCGAATCTGCCGCCAAGGGCCGCGCGGGCGTGGGTATCCTATCGAAGCACGCGCTTGGCGACGTCTCCGTGGGCTTCGGCTCCTTCGCCGAATCCGGCCGCTTCATCGCAGCCACCGTGGAAGGCGTGCGGGTGGCTTCCCTGTATTTGCCTTCCGGTGATACCGATTCCCCGAAGCAAGATGAGAAGTACTTGTTCTTGGATGAGTTCTCTGAAGTTTTGGATGAGATGGCCGCGACCTACCCGGAGGCCGTCATCGGCGGTGACTGGAACATCTGCCACCGCGCCCAGGACCTGAAGAACAATAAGGCCAACGAGAAAAAGTCCGGCCACCTGCCGGAGGAGCGCGCCTTCATGGACCGCGTCTTCGGTTCTTTCCCGGATGAGCAGCCGCAGGACAAGAAGGGGCTGGGGGACTGGCTCGGCGTGGTGGACTACGAAACCAAGACCGCTTGGGAGGCGGCCAAGGATCCGCAGTGGTTTGACGTCGCCAGGCGCCTGCACCCGGCGGCGGATGGCCCCTACACGTGGTGGACCTACCGTGGCCAGGCTTTCAACAACGATGCCGGATGGCGCATTGACTACCAGGCGGCCACGAAGGCCATGCTGGAGCGCGCGCAGCGCACCTGGGTGGAGAAGGCGCCGACGGTGGAGGAGCGCTGGTCTGATCACTCTCCGCTTCTGGTCGAGTACAAGTAGCCCACTCCAAGTAGTGGTACGATAATCCCGTCTTAACGTCCTTTTCTATTTCGCAGGAGATGCTCATGACCCGCGCAATCATCTACTTTGTCCTCGGCGCTATTCTGCTTGCCCTGGGTATCTGGTGGTGGACCATCGTCGGACCGTCCTTTGCCTTCCTTGGCCCGATCGTCCTCCAGGGCGTTGGCGGCGCGTTCATGGTGGCCGGTTTCGCCGTCATGATGGACGTTATTAGCCCGACCTCCCGCAAGATTTAACCGACGCAGCGCCGCCCCAGCGGAGGCGGCAGAGTAGAGTGGTCAACCATGACTGACTCCACTTCTGCATCGAACTCCGCTTCCCGAGTCCTCTCTGGCATTCAGCCCACGGCGGACTCTTACCACCTGGGTAACTACCTCGGAGCGCTCAAGCAGTGGATTGACCTGCAAGACTCGCACGAGGCTTTCTACTTCATCCCGGACCTGCACGCCATCACGGTGGAGCAGAACCCGGAGGAGCTGCGCCACCGCACTGTGGCGGGTGCTGCGCAGCTGATCGCGTTGGGCATCGACCCGGCGAAATCTACCCTCTTCGTCCAATCCCACGTCCCCGCGCACGCGGAGTTGACGTGGGTTTTGCAGTGCCTGACCGGCTTCGGTGAGGCCTCCCGCATGACCCAGTTCAAGGACAAGTCTCAAAAGCAGGGCCAGGACCGCACCTCGGTGGGCTTGTTTACCTACCCCGTTTTGATGGCCGCGGATATCCTTCTCTATTCCCCGCACTACGTGCCGGTGGGGGAGGACCAGCGCCAGCACCTCGAGCTCACCCGCAACCTGGCGGAGCGTTTCAACAACAAGTACGGTGAGGTCTTCCGCGTGCCGGAGGCCTTCATTCCGGAAGGCTCGGCCAAGATTTATGACCTGCAAGAGCCGACGTCCAAGATGTCGAAGTCGGGGGCCAACCCGAAGGGCATCGTGAACCTGCTCGATGCTCCCAAGACCTCCGCCAAGCGCATCAAGTCCGCGGTGACCGATGACCTCGGCGTGGTGGCCTTTGACCGTGAGAAGCAGCCGGGCGTGTCCAACCTACTGGCCATCCAGTCCGCGCTGACGGGGGAGAGCATCCCGGATCTCGTGGACAAGTATGCCGGTCAGGGCTATGGCCACCTCAAGGTCGATACGGCCGAGGCGCTCGAGGCCTTCACCACTCCGCTCAAGGCTCGCTACGACGAGCTCATGGAAGACCGCGGCGAGCTCGAGCGCATCTTGGCCCAGGGCGCCGAGCGCGCTACGGAGATCGCCACCCCCCTCGTGGACAAGGTCTACGAGGCGGTGGGGTTCCTCCCCGCGCGTCGCGGCTGAGTTGGCTAGCATGATGAAGACTGTGTAGAGGTTTCTGTAATTAACTTTTAAGGGGAACGCCAGTGGCGCCAACGACTCGACCTGATGAGAAGAAGACCGATGACTACGGCATTGAGCGAGCTCACGCCGATGAACCGGGCGCGGTAGACAAAGTCCGTGAGAAGTCCGGCTTCATCGACCACATTATGAAGATGCTGGACCGCTACGGTAGCCAAGGCGGCAACCAGTTCGCGGCCGGAATTACGTATTTCTCGGTTCTAGCTCTCTTTCCCATCTTCATGCTCACCGTGGCCGCCGCCGCGACCGTGCTGGCGAACCGCCCCGACCTCATGCAGCAGCTGGAGGAGCAGATCACCAACGCCGTATCGGGCGATCTGGGTAATTCGATCACGGAGCTCCTGCACACCGCGATTGAGCAGCGCGGCGCAATGTACGGCATCGGTGGCCTGACCACCCTGTGGTCCGGGCTGGGGTGGATGAATAATCTGCGCATTGGTATTTCAGCGATGTGGATGCAGGATCCGACTGATGCCCCGGGCAATTTTGTCACCAAGAAGCTCAGCGACCTGCTGGGCCTCATTGGCCTGCTCGTGGCCATGATCATCGCCTTCGGCGTGACGGCAGCGGGTTCGTCCGGGCTGACCCAGAAGATCTTCGAGTGGGTCGGCATCGAGTCCTTCCCTGGCATGGGAGCGGTGCTTGTTATCGCCGGAATCGTGATTGGTCTTATCGCCAACTTCCTGGTCTTTTGGTGGATGGTGGCCTTCCTGCCGCGCACGAAGGTGCCCACCAAGTCGGGCTTGATGGGCGCGGCCATTGGCGCGGTGCTTTTTGAAGCCATCAAGCAGCTGTCCACCGTCATCATGTCCTCCGCGGCGGGCAACCCAGCCGGTGCCGTGTTCGGCCCTGTGATTGTCCTCATGGTGGTCATGTACCTGGTCTGGCGCGTCGTGCTCTACGTTTCCGCGTGGACGGCCACCACCGAGGAATCCCTTGAGCTGATGGTCCCGCCGGTTCCGGATCAGGCGGTTATCCGCGTCCGCAATGAGATCCGCCGGGGCCCGAACCCGGGCGTGGCCTTGGGTGCCGGTGCCGCACTCGGCGCGGCGGCCGCAGGCGCATGGGCCTTGCTGCGCCGAAAGTAGGCCGATGCTTCCAGTATCTTTCGCTCCGAACCTGTATGAACACTTCACCCTGGATTCGCGCGCGACCTCACGCGAGCTGGGCGTGCAACTGGCGGCTGCCGACGCCCGCCTCGAAGGCCTCGGCTACCTCCCCGAGGATGCGGAGCGCGAGGAGCTCGCCGTTGCCGCCCGCATCCTTTGCGAGCCTTCTTCCCGGGCAAGCTATGACCAAAAGGTAGAATCAGGCGCCCGGCTTACTTGGGCGCAACTGGAGGACTACGCGAATACCGGCCGCTGGGACGAAAGCCACCACGCTCTCGCGCCCGCGCACGATGCCCCGCGTGCAACCCCCGGCACCCGCGTGGTTTTGGCCGTCATCGACTACGTCATTGCGGCGATTGGTGTGTCCCTCTTACTTAGCGTCGGGGTGTACAACTCCGCTTTCAATGAGGTCTGGCTCACCAGTTTCTCGGGAATCATCACGGTGGCCTATTACATCTGCTTCGAGGTCCTCGTAGGAGCAACGCCGGCGAAGCTGATAGCTGGATACACGGTGCGCGATGTCACCACCCGCGAGAAGCTCACCTGGCAGCAGAGCATTAAGCGCAACTGGTGGCGCGTGGCCTCCCTCGTGCCGCTTGTCGGCCCGCTCATTGCCTTCTTCGGAGCCCTCTACGTGGTGACCACGATTGGTCCGAAGAACGCGCTTCGCGGCCAGCACGACATCATGGCTAACGCCGAAGTAGTGAAAAAGTAGCCACCGCCACCACGAGGAGGGCGACGAGGCCCGCCACCAGCCACCCGATCCAGCCCTGTGAGTCCGCGAAGGAGGACGTCGCCGCCGGGGCCTCAGCGGTGGCGGTGGCAGAAGGCGTGGTAGGCGCTGTGCTGGGCTCCTGCGACTCCGAAGGCTTGTGCCCTCCAGCCGCGAAATCATCGAGCTGCCCCACGCCGTCGCCGGGCTGGACGTCGGAGGCTTCGTCGAGAAGCATCTGCGCCTGCTCCCAGGCGCGGAAACCATGCTCAACCGTCGTATCGAGGAGAACCGCCTGGAGGCGGCGCCCATCGCGGTTGATCGCGCCGACGAAAGTGTGGTGAGCGTCCTCGGTATAGCCGGTCTTGCCGCCGATACCATCCGGATCATTGAGGAAGAGCCCATTGTCGTTCCAGAGCTCATAACCGGGCATCTCGCCCCAGCCGGGAAACTCCACGTGCTCAGTATCGACGATGCGCGCGAAGGTGTCGTTGGCAAAAGCCGCTCGGTAAATCAGCGAGATATCCGCCGCGGACGTCGACATACCCGCCGCGTCCAGCCCGGAGTAGCTGGCCGCCACCGTCGAGCGCGTGCCAATCTCCTTCGCCTTCGCATTGACCTTTGCCAATGCTTCATCGTCCCCGCCAACAGCCTGCGCGAGAGCGTGTGCGGCATCGTTGCCGGAAGCCATGAGAAGGCCTTGCAGAAGCTGCTCCACGGTATAGACACCGCCGGGGCCGAGGCCGACGGCGGAGCCTTCGACGGAGGCGTCGTCAAGCGTGGCGGTGATGCGTTGATCAAGGGGAAGCTCCTCGATGACCACGAGCGCCAGCAGCGCTTTGATGATGGAGGCCGGGCGGTAGCGCCCGTTGGGGTCCTTCATGGCGATGATTTCGCCGGTGTCCAGGTCACTGACCATCCACGCCGAGGCAACGACGTCCTTATTGACCCGAAAGCCCGACGGTGCGGTGACACCGCAGGCCGCGCCCTCAACCGCGGGCAGGGGAGTGGGCGCTGCCTGACCGGGAGCCAACCGCTCCGAGGTGGTCGTCGGTTCCTCTGGAACGAGGGAATGCGGGCAGGAGTCGGTATCCGGCGCGGTGGTGCGCGTGGGCGATGATGACTCTTCCTCTTCTGCAAACGCTGGCGGCGTGGCGGCCAGAGCGATGGCGGTGAGGAGCGCGGGGACATGTTTCATAGCGTGCTTAATCCTAGACCCCGTCCTAGGATGAACCTCATGCATGACGCACCTCTGATTAGCCCTGAAAACAAAGATTCCGGCGCCGAGATTTTCGCTCGTCTGCCCAAAGTGACGCTGTTGGCGCCGCTGCCCACGGATGCATCCACCCCGGACGAGCTCCGCGCGGCCACGCACGCTGCTGTGCAGGCGCTTGCCGACGACCACGTGGTCTACGCCGAGCTCCGCCTGCGCCCCAGTGCTTTCCCCTTCGGCGCCGCCAAGGCCCTCGCCGCCGTGCAGGAAGGACTGGACGTTCCTGGAATCGATGCGCGGATCATCGTGGAGGGCGATGCCAATAGCTGGGATGCCGGCGAGGCCGTTGCCGGTGCAGCGCTGACTGAGCTGTCCGCAGCGGAGAAGCTGCGTGAAGATTTCATTCCCTGGGAGCGGGACGTGGCTTCGTACGAGGATGCCGTGGAAGCCGTGCACGCCGGTGCGACGCGTCTGGTTCACGCAACAGATCTCGTCGATGATTTCGGTGCCGACCTTGACGGCGTTCGCCCGGGCAAGGCCTCTGCGTGGGTGCGGGATCGCCGCATCGCGCTGGCCTTTGCGCCGTTGGAAGAAATGCCCGCAGAGGAGCTGGCCGATCACCCTCTGCCGCTGCTGCAGCAGCTCGGCTTTACCTGCACGGTGGCGGGCGAGAAGCTCAGCGATGTCTTCCTCGCCCTGAGCGAGACCTTCGGCTATGGCCTCGAGGAGTTCTTTGACCTCACCATCAAGGCCATTGAGAATTCCTTTGCTAGCGAAGAAGACCGCCAGCGCCTCATCGAGCAGGAAATCCTGCCCGCCTATGAGGAACTGGCGGATCCGGAATTCGCGGAAGACGCTTCAGAAATGAGCGATTCCGATGCGGAAGAAGACAGCGAGTCTTCCAAGTAGAAGCTAGAAGCGGGAGAAACGCTTCGTCAGCATTTCCTCCAGGCCCTTCCAGGACTCCGCGTGCTCGGTGTAGGGCTTGGAGGGGACGTAGCCCGCGTGCTCGGTGGAGCCGAGCATGTAGCCCAGGTAGTCCTGGAAGCGCGGGTTCTGCAGCATATAAGAGTTGATGGAGTCATCCCCGGCCCAGTCGGCAGCGTCGGCACAGACCTCGTAGCAGCGGCTCATCTGATCCGTATCGACTGCCTCCGGACCCTTTTCAATGTCGCGCACGATGCCATTGAAGGTGTACTGGTTATCCGGGTGGACAGTGACCTCGAGTTCGCCCGCGTTCGCCGCGGCAACGACCTCCTCCCAAGTGGAAACCTTTGCTAGGTCATGGTCGTCGTTCTCCATGATCCAGCGCACGAGCACCTTGGAGCTGGGGAAGGTAAAGATCTCGCCCCACTTGCCCAAGAACACCGGCTTGCCGTTGAGGTAGGTGCGCAGGGTGTAGACCGTTCGCTGGTTGGCGGTGATCTTAATCGGGTCGATGCCTGCGGCTGCCCACGGGGAATTGTCGTAGGGATCGGCGGATTTCGCTGCCGCCTCGCGTTCTTCTTCGGCCTTCTTGCGTGCTTCTTCCGCGGCTTCGCTGGCGGCAGAGATGCGGGTAGCGGCATCCGCGGTTGCCTCCTGGCTGAAATCGGAGGAAGGGATGACCTTGACTACTTTGTCGAGGTCCTCGATGACCTCACGCCAGTTGCTATGAATAACGCGGCCTACGCCGGACCATTCGCCCATACCCTGGTCACCGGCATAGTGATCGGCTCCGCGGGCGGGGTTGCGCAAGATGGAATGCGAAGCGAAGAAAATAACGGTGTGCTCCGCGGCCCCGACCTCTGCCAGCGCGTGTGCAATTTCTAGGCAGCGTGCGACGGTGGACACGTTCTCGTGGCTGGGGCGGCCAGCCAAGTGCTTTGGCATGCCGATGAGGTCGTATACGTGCTTCTTCTCCGGAACGACGCGGTCCGCCGCCTGGGAATTGAAAGCCTCCCACTTTGGGTGATCGAGCAGGTCGTGCTTCGAACCGGATTCGAGGAAGCACAGCATCTCGGCTTCGGTGTTAAAGAGCAAGACGGACTCGTCATCACCGAGGAAGGCCTGCCACTCGGAACCATTCTGGCGCCACTTCGGCGCCCAGAGGGTATAAAAATCACCCTCAGAAAGGGAGAGCTGGATGGGTACAATCGCGCGGGTGTTCATGGGCAAACAGTCTACCCTGTAGGCCTCCAGAACCCTTTGAAAGCCATCCCCATGTTGTTAGTACGCAGCGGATTGGTTTGCACAGGGCTGCCCGCTTCCACCATTTGTCCGCCGCCGGAGTACATGGCCACGTGCCCATCCCACACGATGAGGTCACCGGGCTGCAGTTCGTCTGCGCTTACCTGACGGCCCACGGTCTGGCTTTCTGCGGTGCGCGGCAGCTCCACCCCCGCTTGGCGCCAAGCCCATTGCGTCAACCCAGAGCAATCAAAGCTGCCATTGCCGGTACCGCCCCACCCATAGGGAGTCCCCACCTGGGACAGAGCGGCCTGTGCCGCAGCCTGCCCTTGCGTGGTTCCTTCGCTTGCGGTGGAGGACGCGGTGAGTGCGTGGCGCACCACGCCTTCCTCCTGCGGGCTGCGCACCGAGGGGCGAACAGCACGCTGGCCAATGGGGATGAGGGGAGCTGCTGCTTGCAGGAGCTCCCCAGCCAGCTGCTTGACGCGAAGCATCGCTTTGCCAACGTATTCCATGGCCAGGGCTTGCAATGCTGAACGCGCCGCAGCCTGTGTTGCAGGATTCGGGATAAGCAACCCGAGAGCGATAGGCAGTCCGCGCTGGAGCAGCTCGAAGCCCAGACCGATGAGGTCCCTGACCGTCGCCGCGATGAGCCTGCGGGCAGCATCCAAAGCTGAGCGGGCGGTGGAGAGATCCTCAGTGGCTTGGCGCGCAGTGTCTAACAACGCCCGTGGATCCCCATGCGCGATTTCCGCTAGCGGCCCTGCAGCAGTGAGATCGGGCACAGTGGGCAGGGAGACGTCGGGAAGCTGCGCCGGCTGAATCCGGGCAATGTGGGCGAGTGCTGACTCCAACATCACAGACCCCCGCACGCGTTCGCGAGAGCACCATCGGCGTCTTCCGCTTCGCGGGCCATGCGGAAGCTGGAGTCCGCCACGGCACCGGCATCCGCCCTGACCTGGGCAAGGCGGGCGGAAAGGTTCTCCATGGCGGTGTTAAAGGTTCCAGTGAAACCGCCCAGAACGGTATCGACCGGTAGCTCAGGAGGGGGAGTGGAGGAGGCCTGGGAGATGGCGGCAAGCTCGTGCGCCAGCCTGCGGGTGTGTTCGGTGTCGATATTAAACGTATGGAAGCTAGTCATGGCTTATTAGACTGTGCCGCCCGCTGATCGGTTCCCGGCCGATTCTTATACAGTGAAGGGCATGGATATCCACGTAGTAGACCACCCCCTCGCCGCCTCCCGGCTCACACTCATGCGCGATGCCCGCAGCGATAATGCCGCCTTCCGTGCAGCCCTGCGGGATCTTGGCACCATGCTTGTCTATGAGGCAGCGCGCGACCTGCCCGTCGAGCATTTTGATTGCGTTACTCCCGTTGCCACGGCGGAGGGCACCCGCCTGCAGGACCCGCCAATTATCGTGCCCATCATCCGTGCTGGGCTGGGCATGATTGACCCGGCGCTGTCGATGATCCCTGATGCCCAAGTTGGCTTCATCGGCATGGCGCGCGATGAAGAAACCCATGAGCCGGTGCCTTACCTGGAGGCCCTGCCGGAGGATCTCAGCGGGCGTAGCGTCTTTGTCGTCGATCCGATGCTCGCCACGGGCGGTTCCCTCCTGCATTCCCTGAAGCTCCTCGCGGATCGCGGCGCCACCGATATCACCGCGATCTGCATGGTGTCCGCGCAGCCGGGCGTCGATGCGCTGGCCAACTCGGGGCTGCCGGTTCGCTTGGTTACCGCGGCGATTGATCCGGCCCTCAACGAGGACGCCTACATTGTGCCGGGGCTTGGCGACGCCGGCGACCGCCTCTACGGTCCCCGCAATATCGACCTGTAGCGAAGGTAGACCGCTCAGTATATCCGGCGTGTGACCTGCCCGGCTAACTGAACCGCATGGTCTAGTTGTAGACTCTTCCCAACAGGACACCACGGAGGAGGAAGCAGTGATCTCGGACTACGTCAGTGAGTGGTTCAGCAACCACCGCGCGGAGGTCATCGCGTGGCGCCGCCATATTCACCGCCACCCGGAGACCTCCAATAAGGAAGTGGAAACCACGCGCTTCCTGTCTCGCACCCTGCGTGAGTACGGTCTGGAGCCGCAGCTTTTCCCCGAAACCGGCCTCATGGTGGACATCGGGCCCGATACGGAACTTGGGCGCCTGGCCTTCCGCGCCGACATCGACGCGCTCCCGGTCACGGAGGTCACGGGCCTTGAGTACACCTCCGAGGTCCCCGGCGTCATGCATGCCTGCGGGCATGACATGCACACCACCATTGCACTAGCCACGGCCTGTGCCTTGGCGGATCTCAACCGTGAGCACCCGCTGGACTTCGGCGTTCGCGTCATCTTCCAACCTGCCGAAGAGGTTTGGGTAGGCGGCGCCACCGACGTCATCGAGTGGGGTGCGCTCGAAGGCGTGAACTCCATCTTTGCCGTCCACGTCGAGCCGAAGCTGCGCGTCGGGCGCATTGGCGTCCGCGCCGGGGCGATCACCTCCGCGACTGACGTCGTGGAAATCAACGTCTCCGGCCCGGGTGGGCACACGTCGCGCCCGCACTTGTCGGCGGACGTCGTCTATGCGTTGGGCAAGCTGCTGACGGACCTGCCGGGTTTGCTCTCGCGCCGCGTCGATCCACGCACCGGCACCGTCTTGGTCTTTGGTCAGGTGAATTCCGGCTATGCACCGAACGCGATTCCCGAGACCGGCTCGGTGTCTGGCACCATGCGCACGGCGGATATCGGGATCTGGCGCGAGATGCAAACGCTGTTCTCTGAGCTTGTGGAGCAGGTCCTGGCGCCCCTGGGCGTGGAACATGAGCTGGTCTATCACCGTGGGGTTCCGCCGGTGCTGAACGACGACGTCTCCACCGCCCTCCTCGCCAGCGCTGCCCAGGCCATCGACCCGCAAGCCGTGGTCCAAGCGCCGCAGTCCTCGGGCGGCGAGGACTTCTCCTGGTACTTGGAGAAGGTCCCCGGTTCCATGGCCCGCCTGGGTTGTTGGTCCGGCGAAGGCGAGCAGCACGATCTGCATATGGGTGATTTGGCCCCCGATGAGAGGGCTATCGGCGTGGGCGTCAAACTCTTCGGCTCCGTGGCGGAACAGTTTGCCAACGTGGAGGATTAGTTTTCTAACTACTACACTGTGACAAGGATTTCCCAGAGTTCTTATAGGCAGATTTTTAAAAAAGGAGCGACAGTGTCACAGGAAGCCCCCCGCATCGTAATTATCGGCGGCGGCCCCGCAGGCTACGAGGCTGCGACTGCCGGCGCCAAGTACGGCGCGCACATTACGTTGGTTGAGGAACAGGGCCCCGGTGGCTCCTCCGTTCTTTTGGACTGCGTCCCGTCGAAGTCCTTTATTGCCGGCGCCAACATTCGCACCGACTTCCGCCGCGCGGATGATATGGGCCTGAACCACCAGCTCGGCTCGCTGAAGCTGAGCCTGGAGGCGCTTAACGGCCGCGTGCAGGCGCTGGCCGGCAACCAGTCCCGCGACGTGCGCGCGGGCCTGGAGAAGATCGGCGTCAAGGTCATCGATGGCCGCGCCGCATTCTCCGAGGACCAGCACGGCGTGAAGGGTGCCGCGCACAAGGTTGATGTCACCCACACTGATGGCACCACCGAGACCCTCGACGCGGACCTGGTCCTCGTTGCCACCGGTGCCACCCCGCGCATCTTGCCGGGCGCTCAGCCGGACGGCGAGCGCATCCTGACCTGGCAGCAGGTTTATGACCTCAAGGAGGAGCCGGAGCACCTCATCGTCGTCGGCTCCGGCGTGACCGGTGCCGAGTTCGTTTCCGCCTTCGCGGAGATGGGCGTGCGTGTGACCATGGTGGCTTCTCGCGACCGCATTCTGCCGCATGATGACGCCGATGCTGCCGACGTCCTCGAGACCGTCCTGGCTGAGCGCGGCGTGGAGCTGGAAAAGAACTGCCGCGTCGAAACGGTCTCCCGCACCGAGGACGGCAACGTGGTGGTCAAGACCCAGGATGGTCGCGAGATCCACGGCTCCCACGTCATCATGTCCATCGGTTCCATCCCAAATACGAAGAACCTGGGCCTCGAGCACGTTGGCGTGGCTACCACGAAGTCCGGACACATCGAGGTTGACCGAGTTTCCCGCACCAACGTTGCTGGCATCTACGCGGCGGGTGACTGCTCCGACCTCTTCCCGCTGGCCTCTGTTGCCGCGATGCAGGGACGCATCGCCATGTACCACTCCCTGGGTGAGGGCGTGTCCCCGCTGCGCTTGAAGACGGTCGCCACGGCCGTGTTTACCCGCCCGGAGATCGCTGCCGTGGGCTTTACCCAGGCGGAGATTGAGGCGGGCGAGGTTGCCGCGCGCACCATCACGATGCCGCTGAACACCAACCCGCGCGCCAAGATGCGCTCTCTGCAGCACGGTTTTGTCAAGCTCTTCTGCCGCGCCACCTCCGGCCGCGTTATCGGCGGCGTTATCGTCGCCCCGACCGCTTCCGAGCTCATCCTGCCCATCGCCGTGGCGGTAACCAACCAGCTCACCGTGAACCAGCTGGCGGATTCCTTCGCGGTCTACCCGTCGCTGTCCGGCACCATCACCGAGGCAGCCCGCCGCCTCGTTGCCCACGACGACCTCGAGTAGGCAGGCTCCAGCTCTGTTCTAGCTTCGGTTCGGTTTTATAAGCTCAGTGTGCTCACCGCATGCTGGGCTTCTTCCATGGTGAACCGCTCGCCGTAGTCGCTGGGGAGCTGCATAGGGGTTGGACATGAGAGAACCTCCTGCGTAGGTGAGAGACGAGAGCCCGGCGTGGTGCCGAACGAGTCTTATCTTGGCAAGCGGCCTGGACATTGCCGCAGGAAGTTCGAAAGCTTGGGCGGACTGTGGAAACTACGAGGTCGCGTAGGCCGAAACCGGAGTGGCATTGAGGTCGAGGCTGACGGAGCGCCCCGCCTGTGGGAAGGCGCGCTGCGGACAGGCCGGGCGTGGGCAGGCGGCGCAACCGGGGCCGATGGGGGTTGCCTCGGAAGGGGAGAGGTTGAGCGCATCGGCGTAAACCACGCGATCCGCCTGCGCGATATCGCAGCCCAGCCCCACGACGAATTCCTTGCGCGGTGTACCCCAGGCCTGAGCTTGGCCTTGGACGAAGCGCGCGATCCACAGGTAGGTGTGGTCATCGGGCATCGAGGCCACCTGGCGCGTGATGCGGTTTGGTGTTTCAAAAGCACGGTGGACCACCCACAACGGGCACGAGCCGCCGCTGCGTGCAAAGTGGAAAGCGGTGGAGGACTGGCGCTTGGAAATATTGCCCGCGCGGTCGGTTCGGATGAAGGAGAAAGGGACACCTTGGTGGTGGGGCCGCTGAAGCGTCGACAAGCGCTGCGCGGTGGTCTCGAAACCAGTGCCAAAGGATGCCGCGATCACATCAATGTCGTAGCGCGTCTCCTCCGCGGTGGTGAGGAGCTGCGTATAGGGCATGGTGACGGCCGCCGCGAAGTATTGGGCCAGACCATAGGTGCCGATGGAGCGCGCTTCGGCGCTGGGGAGCTCGGCCACGAGTTCCGCGCAGTGCTCCGGATAGGCCAGAAGACAGTACTGGAGCGCCATCTCGAAGACGAGCTGGGCTTCCGTGAGTCCTGCGCGCAGGTGTAGCTCGCGGTCGTGGAAGGTCCGTCGGCGCGGGGAGGCCGAGGAGAATCGTGTCGTAACACCGAACTCGTCCTGCAGGACTGAGGCCAAGCGCCCACGGCGCAGGACGCGGTCACCGAGGGAATCGGACAGCTCCTCGGCGGCGACGTCCAGGCTGTGAATGTAGTTGTGGGCGTCGTAGAAGAAGTCGCGGACCGCTTCGAAAGGACCGGTTTCCGAGGGGGTGTGCGCGGCGGCGGCGACAAGCCGGGGGAGTAGCTCGGGGAAGCGCCCGCTTAAGTCGGTGAGTGTGGTGTCGGAGGCCTCGGGGAAGAGCTGACGCAGCTCGGCGAGCGCGCGCAGGTCGCGGTCTCCCGCGAAGTAGGTGGCGTCAACGCCAAAGCGTTGCGTCAGCTGCATGAGGACGGTGACGGTGAGGGGGCGCTGGTCATTCTCCAACTGGTTGAGGTAGCTGGTGGACATCCCCAGTTGTTGTGCCATGGCCGCTTGGGTGAGTTTGCGTTCTTTACGTAGTGCGTGGATTCTTGCCCCCGCGTAGTGCTTGCTCATTGTGTACGTCCTCCCAAAAAGCCGCCCCAACAGGTAATTACACAAGGTTTGCAAACAACGCAAAACCCTGCAACAGATAAACACAGTTTACACATGTGGCAGGCCACACGGGCGGGGGATAGTGTGATGGCTATCGCAGCCGTTGTTGTCTAGGAGGAAAACCCCGTTGATTAACCACGAAGTACGTACCCACAAGTCCGCTGAGAACTTCCCCATCGAAGAGCACCTGGCGTACAAGATTGCCAAGGTCGCAGCAGATCCCGTTGAGGTTCCGGCCGAGACCACCGAGATGATCATCAATCGCATCATCGATAACGCCTCCGTGGCCGTGGCCTCTGCCACCCGCCGCCCGGTGACCTCCGCCCGAGTCATCGCTCAGGCCCACCCGGCTCAAAAAGGCGGAGCCACCATCTTTGGTGTTGACGGCACCTACTCCGCCGAGTGGGCAGCCCTGGCCAATGGCACTGCCGTGCGCGAGCTGGACTACCACGACACCTTCCTCGCCGCCGAATACTCCCACCCGGGCGATAACATCCCGCCAATCCTGGCCGTGGCACAGCACAAGGGGCTGACCGGCAAGGAGCTCATCCGCGGTATCGCCACCGGCTACGAAATCCAGGTCAACCTGGTCAAGGGCATTTGCCTTCACGAGTGGAAGATCGACCACGTGGCGCACCTCGGCCCCTCCGTCGCCGCGGGCATCGGCACCATGCTCGGCCTCGACGTCGACACCATCTACCAGGCCATCGGCCAGGCGCTACACACCACCACCGCCACCCGCCAGTCCCGCAAGGGCCTCATCTCCTCCTGGAAGGCCTATGCACCGGCGTTTGCCGGCAAGATGGGCATCGAAGCAGTAGACCGCTCCATGCGCGGCGAGGGTGCCCCGGCCCCGATTTGGGAAGGCGAGGACGGCTTCATCGCCTGGATGCTCCACTCTCCGGAGCGCACCTACACCGTCCCTCTCCCGGCTGAGGGCGAGGAAAAGCGCGCCATCCTGGACACCTACACCAAGGAGCACTCCGCGGAGTACCAGGCACAGGCCCCGATTGATATGGCCTTTGCCCTCAAGAAGACCTTGGCTGAGAAGGGCCTGAAGGTGGAGGACATCGAGTCCATCGTCCTGCACACCTCGCACCACACTCACTACGTCATCGGCACCGGCGCCAACGACCCGCAGAAGATGGACCCGAACTCCTCCCGCGAGACTCTGGATCACTCCATCATGTACATCTTCGCCGTGGCCCTGCAGGACGGCGAGTGGGACTACGAGACCTCCTACTCCGACGAGCGCAAGCACCGCCAGGACACCATCGACCTGTGGCACAAGATTTCCACCGTCGAGGACCCCGAGTGGACCCGCCGCTACCACTCCAACGACCTGGAGGAGAAGGCCTTCGGCGGCAAGGCTGTCATTACCTTCAAGGACGGCACCGTGATTGAGGATGAGCGCGTGGTGGCCGACGCCCACCCGCTCGGCGCCCGCCCCTTCGGCCGCGAGGAGTACATCAACAAGTTCAAGAAGCTGGCTGCCGGCAAGGTATCGGAGGAGGAGCAGGAGCGCTTCCTCGCTGCCGCCCAGAACCTGGAAAACCTCACTGACCTGAGCGAGCTCAACGTTCGCCTCACCGACGAGGCTATCGCCACCGCACCCGAGACCCCGAAGGGACTGTTCTAAATGGCTGGCCTATTTGGCTCCACTATCAGCAATGCAGACAAGCGCAAGAGCTTCCGCGAGGCGCTGAACGCACCGGGAATTACCACGCTGCCGGGCGCCTTCAACCCGTTGACCGCGCGGCTCATCCAGGACATCGGCGGCTTCGGCGGCGTCTACGTCTCCGGCGCGGTGCTGGCTAATGATCTGGGTCTGCCGGACATTGGTCTCACCACCCTCACTGAGGTGGCGCAGCGCGCCGGACACATCGCCCGCGCCACGGACCTGCCTGTGCTTGTCGACGCCGACACGGGCTTCGGCGAACCCATGTCCGCCGCCCGCACCGTCGCCGCGCTGGAGGACGCCGGCCTGGCCGGCTGCCACTTGGAGGACCAGGTCAACCCGAAGCGCTGCGGTCACCTCGACGGCAAGGAAGTGGTGCCGACGGATCTCATGGTTCGCCGCATCACCGCCGCCGTCAACGAGCGCCGCGATGAGAACTTCATCATCTGTGCCCGCACCGATGCCGCCGGCATCCACGGCATCGATGAAGCCATCGAGCGCGCCAAGGCCTACGCCGACGCCGGCGCGGACCTCATCTTTACCGAGGCCCTGTACTCGCCGGAGGACTTCGAGAAGTTCCGCGCCGCCGTGGATACCCCGCTGCTGGCCAACATGACGGAGTTCGGCAAGACCGAGCTGCTGTCCGCCAAGCGCATCGAGGAGCTGGGCTATAACGCCGTCATCTGGCCGGTATCCACCCTGCGCGTGGCCATGGGCGCTACCGAAGAATTCCTCCGCGACATGCAGGAAACCGGCCTGCAATCCGAGGAATGGCTCGACCGCATGCAGCACCGCTCCCGCCTGTATGAGCTGGTGCGCTACGACGAGTACAACGCCTTCGACCAGAGCGTGTTCACCTACTCCAAGGACAGCTACAAGCCCACCTTCGACTAGGGCACACGGCCTGAAACTCACACTAGAACCCAATAAAAGGAGAAAACACCATGTCTGAAACCCCAGAAATCCGCAAGGGCCTGTACGGCGTCGTCGTCGATGAGACCGCCGTGTCCAAGGTTGTCCCGGAGACCAATTCCTTGACCTACCGCGGCTACCCGGTCCAGGAGCTGGCACGCTACTGCTCCTTCGAGGAGGTTGCTTACCTGCTGTGGAACGGCGAGCTGCCGTCCCAGGATGAACTGGTCCGTTTCTCCGCTCGTGAGAAGGCGCTGCGACACCTGGACCGCCACCTCATTGACCTGATCACCTCCATGCCGAAGTCCTGCCACCCGATGGACGTTTTGCGCACCGCAGTCTCCTTCATCGGTTCCCAGGACCCGGAGGAGTACACCAAGGATTCCGAGCACATCCGCCGCACCGCGCTGGAGCTCATGGCGAAGCTGCCGACCATCGTCGCCCTCGATATCCGCCGTCGCCGCGGTGAGGGCTACATCGAGCCTTCCCGCAAGAAGGGCTTTGCGGAGAACTTCCTGTGGATGGTCTTCGGTGAGGAGGAAGGCTCGCCGGCCCTGTCGCGCTCCGATATTGAGGCCTTTGATAAGTCCCTCATCCTCTATGCTGAGCACTCCTTCAACGCTTCCACCTTCGCTGCCCGCGTGGTGACCTCCACGATGTCGGATACCTACTCCGCCGTCACCGCCGCCATCGGCGCTCTGAAGGGCCCGCTGCACGGTGGTGCTAACGAGGCCGTGATGAAGAACTTCCTGGAGGTCGGTGACCCGGCCAAGGCAGAGGAGTGGACGCTCAACAAGCTCAAGAACAAGGAGCTCGTCATGGGCTTCGGTCACCGCGTGTACAAGAACGGTGACTCCCGTGTTCCGACCATGGAGGCTGCCTTCCGCGAGCTGGCCAAGGACCACGGCCAGGAGCAGTGGGTGGAGATGTACGAGAAGATGGCCAAGACCATGTACGAGAACACCTCCATCAAGATCCAGCCAAACCTGGACTTCCCGGCTGGCCCTGCGTACCACATCCTGGGTTTCGACATTGAGTTCTTCACTCCGATCTTCGTGATGGCCCGCATCACCGGCTGGACCGCACACATCGTGGAGCAGAACGAGAACAACTCCCTGATCCGCCCGCTGTCTGCCTACAACGGCAAGGAGCAGCGCTCCGTTCCGCCGAAGCAGATCTAATTAGCGGTTGCGCTTGACGCTGGGCGCTGCACGTGGCGAAGGCATGTCATGCCGACGCCACATGCAGCGCCTAATGCTATTGCGCCTGCGGCAACAAGAAGTGCATTCCAATCGATGGCAAAGGTGAGGCCATCTCCCATTGCGTAGACCATTCCGGCAAGCGGGAGGATTCCAGCGAGACAGCCAGTAATGATCGCGGCACATGCCAGTGTGGCCGTAGTGAGTACAACGATTCTTAGGTGCCAGGAAGAATCGAGGCCTAGTACTTTGAAGGTGGTCTCGATTGCTTCGGTAGCGCGAGCAAGTTGCCGCGAGAAAACAAAGGTTACGGCTAACGCGCTGAGCAGCGCGGCTGCCAAGCTGATATAGAATGCCCGCGGTGTCGAAGAGGTTTGAACCAGCGGGAGTAGCACGAGATCGTGGGGAATATGGGCTTGTGCAGCGCTATCAAGAAAGCGCTTTTCTTGGTCTTCCTGGAGACCCGTAAAGACCCATTGTGTCCTACCTGCCGGTGCATCTAGTTTCTGCGCCGTGGATGTGAGGATAATTCCTCCAGCTAGCTTTTCCCAGTGAGGTCCGAAGGCCATACTCAGCGCTGGAAGAGATGAGTGGCCTGAATTCTTGCTCGTGTTGATTGAAACGTGGTCTTGGTTGATGAATCTGTGATCACGGACTAATGCTCCAGTCTTAAGGACTTCTTTTTCTGAGGCAGTAAGCTCTCGATCTAAGAGTTGCTCTACGTCATGAACGGATTCGACGCTCAGTACGCCAAAGGTCCCCGACATCTCCGTGGGCATGTCCAGTGTGGCTTGGACATAAGAAACACGAACTGGGGCGGGCACATCCAACGCAGTGGCTACGTGCTGAACGGATTCAGCACGCGTGGAAAGCCCGTCATCTGTCTTCTCTAAAATGTGTGCCTGGTTTGGGGCGATCGTTGACATCAAGCTGTCATTCTCACTGGCTGTGAAGCTGGCTGACATCGAACTGCTAAACACTGCGGTTCCCATGCACAGGACCAACAACGTCAGACCCGTGCCAATAAGCTGCCGGTGCTTCTCTGCAAGTCTCAGGGCCACGCCTGCTGGAGTGTAGGGCCGGCTGGTTCGCGGACAGCGTGCGAGAAGAAGAGAAAAGACGATGCACAATGCCACGGTTGGCAATGGCGCCCAAGTTTCGAACACGTCTGGCCCCAGCAGTGCTGAAGCGACCGTAAAGAGTGCGGCCACAAGGACAATAGCTATAGCACTCCAACGCAAGAATGATGCCGATAGGGCCGGCAGCGGGATATCTTTCCAGAACGGATGCGGCTGGGTCGACGGCGCGGTGGTAATACCGCCAATCAGGAGTGCTGCAAGCGAGCTAGCGAGAAGAAGCACTAACCATTTCCACGGAATGAGGACTCCAGGATCAGGCAACCCTGCAAGTCCCGAAATGAATGGGCGCACGCATTGCGCCAGGCCTGCACCTACAACGAGGCCTAAGACGGAGTACATCAGGGCTGAACGAAGCAGGGTGGATGTGCTGGACTTCCACAACAGGAAGGGCGAGATTCCTAGCTCGAAGAACCGCCGGTTCAACGGGTGAAGAACTAGGTACGTGACTCGCCACAAAAAGAGGATCAAAGCACACGGTATGACAATGGCGAACAGGCCGAAGAAGAAAGAATAGCTATCGGCGAACCCTGAAGGCGGCGTGGCGAGCAGGCTTTCGCGGGTGAGGAGTGAGGTCGAAAAGGCGTCGTCAAGCGCGGCGCGATCAACGAGGTTTGTAGTTTCGAGCTGACTGCTAATGAAGTCGGTGAGCTCGGCAGGAGTCGTTCCTTCGGAACCGAACACAATCGGCCGGACCGAAGCGGAGGTCATGGAATAAGCGTCGGCGTCGATGGTGTTCCATGTTCCCGATGCGCCGTACACCGCTTTCTCCTGGCTGTGGAAGGAATTCGATACAACGCCAACGATGCGGAGCGGTAGCGTGCCGTTGAATGCGGTTGTGTGTTCTCCGACGTTGAAGTTCACGTCCTCGGTAACTACTACCTCGCCAGGAGCGCTGGGCCAATGGCCCTGAACCAATGCCAACCCAAAATCGGGAGCTTGCTCTTCCCAGTGAGACTCCTTGTAGACAAGGGAAGCTGATGGATTGCTATCGACATAGAGATCGTAAGTCTCGAGTTGGGTAGTAAAGCCCCTCTCTGGGGAATCAAGTTGCGGCAGCGTCTGTTCAACCACGCCCGCCCGCGTGTACACAGGCACGTCCACCCGCACGGCGTTGTTTCCCAATTCTGACTGCGCCTTCTGCTGCGGGGACAACGTCATGAAGAGATCAGCCGAGACAGCAAATGCGAATAATCCTAAGCACACTGCGATTGCCGCTGCGCCGAAACGATACCGTTTCGAAGAATGCACGACTTTCGTGATTAGTTCATTGAGCATTCGGGGCTGCTTTCCCAAGCTGGCCGTCGATCAGCGTGTAGGCCGTGCCGCAATAGTCCAACATGATGGGATCGTGACTGGTCGCTATCACGGTTGTGCCAGTTGATGCCAGCTTCTTGAAGAGTCGAAAAATGCCGTGCGAGTTTTCAGAATCGAGCGCAGCAGACGGCTCATCAGCCAAGAGAATTCGCCGTTTCCCAGACAGTGCTCGGGCGATTCCTACTCTTTGGCATTGGCCGCGCGACATCTCTGCGGGAAATCGTTGAGCGAGTTCTGCAAGTCCTACCTGGGTTAAGGCCTCGCAAGCCTTGTCGTGTGCCGTCGTCTCGTCGAATCCCGCTGCGGCAAGCACAAGCATGACATTTTCGAGCGCTGTGAGTTCATTCATCAACAGGTCGTCTTGATGGACGAAGCCGATTGTGTTGCGGCGCAAGGCGAGTAGTTTCTTGGGAGCAGCGGTGGATACACAGGTATCGAAGACCGAGATTGAGCCTTCATCGATAGGTAGAAGACCTGCAACCGCGCGCAGGAGAGTTGTTTTACCGGAGCCGCTCTTTCCTGAAATGCCGAGAAACTCGCCTTCACCAGCTTCTAGGCTTGCGCCTTTGAGAACATGCGTGCGCTGGGCGCCTTCGCCTAAATACTTGTGGACGTTAGAAATGGTGACTGAGTTCATAAGCTCTTTTCTGTCTTCACCGTGCGGTCTTTGGAAGTGAAGGATGAAGTTGGTTCTTATGAACCTGATTGAAGGATAGAAACGGAGGGTAGAACATGTCAATAGGTTTATATTTTTTTAAAAGCGAAGTAACTCTTCTCCTATTTGGCCGCTGCATGTTTAAAGGGGGGGGAAGGGGAGCTGTTCATGAAGGGGTGAGTCTTCTAGGGGTGTGCCTAGGAGTCTGGCGAGAACCTATTCGAAATCTGTTGACCGATATGTCGATTTCCGCGCGCGTTGTCGCCTCGGACACTATCCTTAAGTTCGTATTGTGCTTATCTGAAAGGATCACTCCCAGTGTCTGATACCGCCCACAAGTCCTTCTCTAAGATCTTGGTGGCCAACCGCGGTGAGATTGCCGTGCGCGCCTTCCGCGCTGCCTTTGAGGTCGGCTCCAAGACCGTTGCAATTTATCCAAAGGAAGACCGCAACTCCTTCCATCGCGCCTTTGCCAATGAGGCAGTGCGCATCGGTACCGAGGGCCAGCCGGTCAAGGCATACCTCGACATCGATGAGGTCATTCGCGCCGCCAAGAAGTCCGGCGCGGATGCCATTTACCCTGGTTACGGCTTCCTATCGGAGCGTGCCGATTTGGCGCGTGCCTGCCGTGACAACGGTATTAAGTTCATCGGTCCCACCCCGGAGACCTTGGACCTGACCGGTGACAAGGCCGCCGCGGTTGCCGCTGCCCAGGAGGCGGGGCTGCCGACTCTGAAGGACTCGAAGCCCTCGACGGACGTCGACAAGCTGGCGGAATACGCCAAGGACTTTAACTTCCCCGTCTTCGTGAAGGCAGTGGCCGGCGGTGGCGGCCGCGGTATGCGCTTCATCGAGAACGAGGCGGAGCTGAAGACCAAGTGTGCTGAGGCCTCCCGCGAGGCTGAGGCAGCCTTCGGCGATGGCAACGTTTACCTCGAGACCGCGGTGATTCGTCCGCAGCACATCGAGGTGCAGATTCTGGCTGACTCCCACGGCAACGTCTTGCACCTGTTTGAGCGTGACTGCTCCGTGCAGCGCCGTCACCAGAAGGTCGTCGAGATCGCCCCGGCACCCACGCTGGACCCAGAGCTGCGTGACCGCATCTGTGCGGACGCCGTGAAGTTCTGCAAGCACATCAACTACGAAGGCGCCGGCACCGTCGAGTTCCTCGTCGATGAGAAGGGCAACCACGTCTTCATCGAGATGAACCCCCGCGTGCAGGTCGAGCACACCGTGACCGAGGAGGTCACGGGCGTGGACATCGTGAAGTCCCAGATGCAGATTGCGGCGGGCTTCTCCCTCGAGGAGTTGGGCCTGAAGCAGGAGGACATCCACATCACCGGCGCGGCGCTCCAGTGCCGCATCACCACCGAGGATCCCTCCAATGGCTTCCGCCCGGATACCGGCACGCTGACCCAGTACCGCTCGCCGGGCGGCGCAGGCGTGCGTCTCGACGGCGCAACGGCCGTCGGCGCTGAGGTCTCCCCGAACTTCGACTCCCTGCTGGTGAAGATGACCTGCCGTGGAGTCAACTTTGAGCAGGCCGTGGCACGTGCACAGCGCGCGCTCAACGAGTTCACCGTGGCCGGCGTGGCCACCAACATCGGCTTCCTGCGCGCCCTGCTGCGCGAGCCGGACTTCGTCAACACCCGCGTGGACACCAGCTTCATTCCGGAGCACCCGGACCTGCTCAAGGCTCCGCCGGCCGTGGATGAGTCTGGCCGTATCATCGACTACATCGCTGATGTGACCGTCAACAAGCCGAACGGCGAGCGCCCGACCACCCTGCGCCCCTTCGACAAGCTGCCGGACCTGGACTTTAACTCTGAGCTGCCCCGCGGTTCCCGCGATGAACTGTTGGAGCTGGGCCCGAAGAAGTGGGCGGAGAAGATCCGCAAGCAGGACGCTCTGGCCGTCACTGATACCACCTTCCGTGACGCCCACCAGTCCCTGCTGGCCACCCGCGTGCGCGGTACCGCGTTGGTCACCGCCGCTGAAGCCGTCGCCCGCATGACCCCGGAGCTGTACTCGGTGGAGGCATGGGGCGGTGCGACCTACGACGTCGCCATGCGCTTCCTCAAGGAAGACCCGTGGGTGCGCCTGGATCTGCTGCGTGAGGCCATGCCGAACCAGAACATCCAGATGCTGCTGCGCGGCCGCAACACCGTGGGCTACTCGCCGTACTCCAACGATGTGTGCACCGGTTTCGTGCAGGAGGCCGCCAAGTCTGGTGTGGACGTCTTCCGCATCTTCGATGCGCTGAACGACGTCACCCAGATGCGCCCGGCAATCGACGCCGTCCTGGAGACCAACACCACCGTGGCCGAGGTCGCTATGGCCTACTCGGGCGACATGTGCTCCCCGGATGAGAAGCTCTACACGCTGGACTACTACCTCAAGCTGGCCGAGGAGATCGTGAACACCGGCGCTCACGTCCTGGCCATCAAGGACATGGCGGGCCTGTTGCGTCCGGAGTCCGCATCGAAGCTGGTTATGGCTCTGCGCAAGGAGTTCGACCTGCCGGTTCACGTGCACACGCACGACACCGCTGGCGGTCAGTTGGCCACCTACTACGCGGCAGCGCTTTCTGGTGCCGACATCGTCGACGGTGCTTCCGCGCCGCTGGCGGGCACTACCTCCCAGCCTTCGCTGTCCGCCATCATCGCGGCATTCTCGAACTCCTCTCGTGATACCGGCATCTCCCTCAAGGCCGTCTCCGACCTTGAGCCGTACTGGGAGGCCGTCCGCCAGCTCTACCAGCCCTTCGAGAAGGGTATTCCTGGACCGACCGGCCGCGTCTACCGCCACGAGATTCCAGGTGGCCAGCTGTCCAACCTTCGCGCGCAGGCTACCGCTCTGGGCTTGGAGGATCGCTTCGAGATCATCGAGGACACCTACGCTGCGGTGAATGAGATGCTCGGCCGCCCGACCAAGGTGACCCCGTCCTCCAAGGTGGTCGGTGACCTCGCCCTGCACCTTGTGGGCGCTGGCGTAGACCCGGTTGACTTTGAGGCCGACCCGACCAAGTACGACATCCCGGATTCCGTCATCGCCTTCCTGCGCGGTGAGCTCGGTACGCCTCCGGGTGGTTGGCCGCCGCTGCGCGATAAGGTCCTGGAGGGCCGCGCGCCTGGCGACGTCACCGTCAAGCCCGTGCCGGAGGATGAGAAGAAGCACCTGGCTTCGGATGATTCCACCGAGCGCCGCGCTTCCCTCAACCGCCTGCTCTTCCCGAAGCAGTTCGAGGAGTTCAACGAGTTCCGCCGCACCTACGGCAACACCGAGGCGCTGACGGACACGGTCTTCTTCTACGGTCTGGAAGAAGGTAAGGACTACATTGTTCACCACTTCCCGGAGGGCTCCAACGACCGCGCGGATCTTAAGCCCATCACCGTGCGTCTTGACGCGATGGGTGAGCCGGACGAGAAGGGCATCCGCAACGTCGTGCTCAACGTCAACGGCCAGATCCGCCCGCTCAAGGTGCGCGACAACAACGTCGAGTCCACCGTCGCCACCGTGGAGAAGGCCGATCCGTCCAACGAGGGCCACGTGGCCGCACCGTTCGCCGGCGTGGTGAACCCGACCGCCAAGCCTGGCGACGAGGTCAAGGCCGGCGACCAGATCGCCGTCATCGAGGCCATGAAGATGGAAGCCTCTATTTCCGCCACCAAGGATGGCACCATCGAGCGCGTCGCCATTGGCGCCGCCACCAAGGTGGAGGGCGGCGACCTCATCGCCGTTATCAACTAAAAGTCGACTTAGGTCATGGATGGGTGAGCAGCGTCATTCTTGGCGCTGCTCACCGGTGGTTTTCAGCGGTGGGGTGGGATTTTTCCGCACTGCATTGGCCTAAGTCAGGAGGGCGTGCCTCGTAAAAGGCATCTGGCAGAAGGCATCTTTGGGTCCAAGAACGCCATCTGCAATGAGTAAAAGGCGTTTTTAGCCGTGAAAACGCCTTTTGGCAGATGCCTTTTACCAGACGCCTTTTGGCAGATGTCTCCAGCATGTCGATGGAGGCATGCAGATGCTGTGCGTTGCGAGGGGTGCGAAGAAGGTAATCCGTTTCGCGAAGATACGTGCAGCGTTCTACGGAAACGGTCGTTGTCACCCGACTTGGGTCATGGGTGGGTGAGCAACGTCGCTCTTGGCGCTGTCGTCGGCGCGCCGCCGAAGGCGTCGAGTATAGTCGACACTTTTACAAGAAACCGAGGAAGTGTCGAGTATAGTCGACACCTTTTGTCGGTTTGCGTACTAGAAGCGCTTGAGCATCACGTGAGCATCCGGGCGGCCGGGCACGTCGATGTCGACGAAGCCTTCGGATTCATACAGCTTGCGGGCGCCAGTGTTCTCCGGCTCAATCCACAGCGATACGGCGGGAGCCTGCTGCGCCTCGGCGAGGTCGCAGGCGTTGCGCAGGAGGCGTCGCCCAGCGCCTAGGCCCCTGTAGCGAGACTCCACAGCAATGAAGAGCTCGGGGATTTCCTCCGGATCTAGGTCGGTGGCCCACTGAGACTCATCAAAAGGATCGGCCTCGGGGTTGCCGGTGTAGGCGGCACCCTTCGCTTCAGTGGTGTAGTAGCGCAGCCACGCACCACCGACGGGGACGCGATGGCTGGAGACTGCGATGACGCCGCCGTCGACATGGGGCGACCATTCGTCGATGTACAGCCCCACGTCAGGCGTGTGGAAATCCCCGATATGGGCGTCCTCGTCACCGAGGACATCGGCGAGGAAAAGGAGACGGGAGAGGTAGGTACGGTCGTGCTCCTTGGCCAACCGTACACCGAACTCAGAATCGTTAACGCTCATGCCTTTCGAGGCTACTTGATCTCTGAATCTAGCTACTCACTGAGTGGTTCGAGTGGAGTTGGTGGCGCTATCCTGATGCGCCACTGTTGCATCCCCTCAGAGCGACAAGTCAGCACCCCGGTAAGTTGTACTCAGCGAGTCAGTGACCCGGAGCAGAGCTCCACCGGGGTATCACGTACAAAGAGTATGTAACGTTGCTGACTGAAGCAAGGTTATTGCAGTGCTCCCTGGCCGTAAGGAAGCATCGGCAAATTACTTGATCTCCAGAATCGGCTCGCCCTTGTTGATCTGCGTGCCGGTGGACACCTTGAGGTCGGTCACGGTGCCGGACTTGTGGGCCTTGACGGGGTTCTCCATTTTCATGGCTTCAAGGACGACGACGACCTCGCCCTCTTCGACTTCCTGGCCTTCTTCGACGGCGACCTTGATGGCGCTGCCCTGCATCGGTGCGGTCACGGCGTCACCGGACACGTTGGCTGCTGCGCCTTTACCGCGGCGCTTCTTCGACTTCTTGCGCTTGTTGCCGCCACCCAAGAGCAAGTTGCCCGGCAGGGCAACCTCGATGCGGCGGCCGCCAACCTCGACGACGAACTTCTGGGGTGCTTCCTGGTCCTCATCCTCAGGTGCTTCGGCGGTGTCGGTGTATTCGGGCAGCTCGTTGACCCACTCTTCCTCGATCCACTTGGTGTAGACCGTGAAGTTGCCGTCCTCGGCGGTGAAGGCAGGATCGGTGAGGATTGCCTGGTGGAAGGGGATAACCGTGGGCAGGCCTTCGATGCGGTACTCGGACAGCGCGCGGCGTGCGCGCGCGATGGCGGTCTCGCGGTCCGGGCCCCAGACGATGAGCTTGGCCAGCATGGAATCGAACTGTCCGCCGATGACGGAACCTTCGCGCACGCCGGAATCCATACGCACGCCCGGGCCGGAAGGCTCGGAGTAGGAGACGATGGTTCCAGGAGCCGGCATGAAGCCCGCAGCGGCGTCCTCGCCGTTGATGCGGAACTCGAAGGCGTGGCCGTGCGGGGTCGGGTCCTCGGCGATGGAAAGCTCGCGGCCCTCGGCGATGCGGAACTGCTCGCGAACGAGGTCGTAGCCGGTGGTTTCTTCGGTAACGGGGTGCTCCACCTGGAGGCGCGTGTTGACCTCGAGGAAGGAGATGAGTCCATCCGCACCTACGAGGTACTCCACCGTACCAGCGCCGTAGTATCCGGCCTCGCGGCAGATGCGCTTGGCGGATTCATGGATGGAGGCGCGCTGCTCATCGGTGAGGAAGGGGGCAGGGGCCTCTTCGACGAGCTTCTGGAAGCGGCGCTGTAGGGAGCAGTCGCGGGTGCCCATGACGACGACGTTGCCGTGCTGGTCAGCCAGGACCTGCGCCTCGACGTGGCGGGCCTTATCCAGGTAGCGCTCAACGAAGCACTCGCCGCGGCCGAAGGCTGCGGTGGCCTCGCGGGTGGCGGACTCGTAGAGGTCCTTGATCTCCTCGCGGGTGTGAGCGACCTTCATGCCGCGGCCACCGCCGCCGAAGGCAGCCTTGATGGCAACGGGCAGGCCGTGCTCGTCGGCGAAGGCCTCGACCTCTTCGGCGCTGGCGACGGGATCCTTGGTACCCGGTGCCATGGGCGCGTCGGCACGCTCGGCAATGTGGCGGGCGGTGACCTTGTCACCCAAGTCCGCAATCGATTGCGGCGAGGGGCCGATCCAGATCAGGCCGGCGTCGATGACGGCCTGGGCAAAGTCGGCGTTCTCGGAGAGGAAGCCATAGCCGGGGTGGATAGCGTCGGCGCCGGATTTGGAGGCGGCGTCGAGAATCTTGTTGATATCGAGGTAAGACTCAGCGGAGTTTTGGCCGCCGAGTGCGAAGGCTTCGTCGGCAAGCGTGACGAATGGGGCGTCAGCATCGGGCTCGGCATAAACCGCTACGGATGCGATGCCGGCATCGCGAGCCGCACGGATGACGCGGACCGCAATCTCACCGCGGTTGGCCACGAGGACCTTGGTGATGTTCTTGGTTTCAACTGCCACGGCAGGAACCCTCCTCCAATTTTTCTGATAGGACTGCGTACTATTCTTGCACACCAAAACATGAGGATACCGTCACGTCTTGGTTTCGTGTCAAAAAATAAACCCGCACCAGCGAGGATGCGGGCTTATTTCGGCGTGTTGCTAGCGCTCAACGGGCATGCGAACCATGTTGCCCCACTCTGCCCACGAGCCATCGTAGACGCGCGGGGTGTCGAAGCCGAGCAGGTACTTCAGCACAAACCAGGTGTGCGCGGCCTGAGCGCCGACATGCGAGTAAAGGACGGTTTCCGTTGCGGGCTCTAGCTCACCATAGTTGACCTTGAGCTCGCTGAGTGTACGGAAGCAGCCGTTGGGGTAGACCGCGCGATCCCATTCCAAGTTGATGGCCCCGGGAATATGGCCGTGCGTCAAGGTGGTGCCGTAGGCAGACTCGCCGGTTCCGTTCTTGAAGGCGGCTTCGCCGCAGAACTCGTCTGGGCTGCGGGTGTCGACAACGGTGGCGGTGGATCCGCGCAGCTCATCGACGAAGATGCGAGAGGATTCTTCGCGGGAAACCTCCGGATAAGAGGAAACGGATGGTTCGGGAACCATGAAGGAAGTATCGCGTTCTTCGGACATCCAGGCGTCCCTGCCGCCGTCGAGAAGCCGCACGTCTTCGTGGCCGTACAGTTCAAAGATCCACAGGGCGAACGCGGCCCACCAGTTGGACTTGTCTCCGTACAGGATGACGGTGTCATCGCGCTCGACGCCCTTCGAGCGAAGGAGGGCGGTGAAGTCTTCGGCGCTGATGATGTCCCTCGTTGTGCTATCGAGCAGTTCCGTCTGGACGTTGATACGGATAGCGGTGGGGATGTGGCCGATATCGTAGAGGAGTGAATCCTCATCGACCTCGATCACGTGGAGGCCGTTAATGCCCAGTCGCGCGGATAGCCACGGTGCGGACACGAGACGCTCGGGGTGCGCGTATTCCTGGAAAGGGGGATTCGGGTCGAATTCGGCCACGGTCCACCTGCCTTTCTCGTTAAGGGGGAACGTTCGCTTCAACTCTAGCGTGCTTGGCCGAAAAGTGGTCACGGGGGAGAGCCTTTTGTGGTGTTGGATACATTTCTTGGGCGGGTTGTGCCGCTTCGCACTTACTGGTTATAACAAGTATGCAGGTCAGGGGCTGAAAAGTGCGCTAAGCTCGCTTTTTAACCTTCTGTTGGGCCGATTTTGTAGGGGAGCGCGCGGGCCAAACCTGGGTTATTTTAAGTAGTGACACTCATCAACCCCCTAGCGAAAGGGAATTACTGTGCACAAGGCAATCGTCGTCTTCGAGGTTGAGGGCGGATCAGACAAGCAGATCAACGGACACCGTAAGGACACCATGCCAATCGTCGACTGCATCAAGGATGCAGGCTGGCATGCAGAGGTCGTGTTCTACCGCCCTGAGTGGTCCGAGAAGCTCTTCGAGTATGTATCCGAGAATTTTGATGCCTACATCTCCCGCGTGAACCCGGGCAACATCCCGGGCGGTGAAAAGGGCTACTTTGACCTGCTCTCCAAGCTGTCCGACGCTGGTTTGGTCGGCATGTCCACCCCGTACGAGATGATGGCCTACGGCGCTAAGGATGCCCTGGTCAAGCTCAACGACACCGACCTGGTCCCGTCCGATACCGCCGCCTACTACGACGTCGAGTCCTTCCACAACACCTTCCCGACCTCCCTGTCCTACGGCGAGCGCGTGCTTAAGCAGAACCGTGGCTCCACCGGCTCCGGCATCTGGCGCGTGCGCCTTGCCGACGAGAAGCTGGCCGAGTCCGTCGAGCCGGGCACGGCTCTGTCGCTCGACACCAAGATCAAGTGCACCGAGGCTGTGGACAACCACTCCGAGGAGCGCGAGCTGGGCGAGTTCATGGACTTCTGCGATCAGTACATCGTGGGTGACAACGGCATGCTCGTGGACATGCGCTTCATGCCGCGCATCGTTGAGGGTGAGATTCGTATTCTTCTCGTGGGCCCGGACCCGGTCTTCGTGGTGCACAAGAAGCCGGCCGAGGGCGGCGATGCCTTCTCCGCCACCCTGTTCTCCGGCGCCAAGTACACCTACCAAAAGCCGGAGGAGTGGCAGGAGCTCGTCGATATGTTCGCTGACGTTCGCCCGGTCATCGCAGAGAAGCTCGGCGGTGACAACATCCCGCTGATCTGGACCGCGGACTTCATGCTGGCTGACGGCGAAAACGGCGAAGATACTTACGTCCTTGGTGAGATCAACTGCTCCTGCGTGGGCTTCACCTCTGAGCTGGACATGGGCATTCAGGAGAAGGTGGCTGCTGAGGCCATCAAGCGCGTGGAGGCCAAGCACGCTTAAGCGATTTATTTCGCACTAATCCTGTTGAGTTTCCCCTGCCGTGGCGGGGGAAACTGTCGTTTTCTGGGGTGCATTTGCCTAACTCGCGCTGCCGGTGAGCAAGATCTCAGGTACGTTCGGTGGGGTAAAAAATTTATGACAGTATCGTGCTGTAGCGCACTGCGAAAATCAATGATTCTCCGAAAGGTCTAAAAACTATGACGAACCCCAACCAGTTTGGTGAGAACGGCGACAAGAACGATAACAACGCTGGCGACTACAACGCTCACGGTTCCCACGGCGACAACGCTGGGAACAACAGCTTCGGTAGCTTTGGCGGCTACGGTAGCTCTCAGTCCGGCAGCGATAATTCTGCTTCTGGGTGGAACAGCCAGGGACAGAACTCCAACTTCGGCTGGGGCGGCCAGGCCGGCTACGGCGATTACTCCGAGAGCTCCGCTGAGACCTCCTCGTTCGGAAGTGCGTCTTCCCAGAATTCGCAGCCGGAGTCTGAAGGTGAGGCCAAGGACAGCACTTTTGGCTCCAGCTTTGCTGCGTCTGAGTCCGCCTCTGGTTCTGCCAACACGGAGTCATCTGACAACAAGTCTGAAAGCCATGACACCCGCGCTAACCATGACTCTTTTGGCGCCTCCTACGCTTCCTACAACTCCGATAGCAGTGCTGGCGCCGAGCACTCCGCTGAGGCGACGAACTCGAATCAGGGCTACGGCAACCACGGTTACGGCAACAGCGGCTTTGGCAGCGAAGGCTTTGGCGGCAGTGCGCAGGCAGAATCCAACCAGAGCCAGGGTTTTGGGCAGCAGTCTGGTGATGGCTTCGGCGCCCAGGCTTCTCACTCCAACTCCACGTCCGGTTTTGGTAGCTACCAGCAGCAGAACCAGGGCTTTGGTGGACAGGAGCAGCAAGGGTTCGGCTCCCAAAGCCAGCAGGGCTTTGGTACGCAGGAACAGCAGGGCTTCGGTCAGCAGAACTCGCCCTTTGCTGCCTCTCCACAGAACAATCAGTACCCGCAGCAGGCCGCACAGAACGGTGGTTCTTCTAAGAGCACGGGCTTCTTCAAGGCGCTGTTTGACTTCTCCTTCAGCAGCTTTGTCACCCTGAAGTTCTCCTCCTTCATCTACATTCTGCTCGTCATTTTGGCAGGACTCTCCTGGGCAGGATTGATCCTCTTCTCTTTCGTGGCTTTTGCTGACAGCTTTGTCAGCGGAATCTTGGCGTTCCTGGGCGCTGTCATTTTTGGCGGAATCGCGTTCTTTTTCTATGTCATCCAGTTCCGCTTGATCTTGGAGTTCTTCGTGGCAAACATCCGCACCGCGCAGAACACCGGTGATCTTGTTGCTAAGGCAGACGGCGACAAGGCTTAATCGCATACCAATCCCTGCGCTGCTTTAGGGCAGACAGACTAATCCCGCCGGCCTCATTATTTGAGGTCCGCGGGATTTTTGTATTTAAAGCCCTATGCCCGTCGGAGAGGCCCGTTAGCCGCCACGGATGGTTCCAGTCATATGGTTCGGGTCAGAAGGTTCGTGTGCCCCTAAACAAACCATCTGTGGGCACCTAGATGGTTCACCTGCCCCCAGCTAAACCTTTTGAGTAGAACCAGTTGACTAGAACCATGTGGCGGACCGGGGTAGGCGGGATAGCGCGCAACGGCGCTACTGGCTGCTTAGTCCAGCAGCGTGGCGACGGACTCGGGGTCGGCGTCGGAAAGCATTTGACGGATGCGGTCATACTCCGCGTCCTCACCGATGGCCTTTGCAGCATGGCCCAGTGCGGCAATCGCGCGCAGCACGCCTTGGTTAGGCTCATGGGAGAAGGGGACAGGGCCCCAGCCCTTCCATCCATTGCCGCGCAGGCGGTCGAGGCTGCGGTGGTAGCCGGTACGCGCATAAGCGTAGGCGGTGATGAAAGCGGTGGGTTCAGCGCCCTTGTGCTTGTCTAGTTCCTGCTCCGCCAGCAGTGCCCACAGCAGCGGGGAATCCGGGTGGGCGACAATTCCTGCGGTGAGATCGGAGGTGCTGTCAGCACCCGGATCGGCCGGCAGCTTGATGGGCGGGGGAGCGAGCATATCTTTCATTTCCATGCCGTCCCACTCTAGCCATGTGGCAGCGAGGGGGCGAACCTAGAAAGGTTCGCCCGCAGCTGGATGGATTCACCCGCAACTAGAAGGGCTCGCCCCGAATTAGGGCTGGGCCCAGAAGTCGGAAACGTTGAGTCCAAAGGAATACAGAGCGCGGCGCAGCACCGGCAGCGAAAGGCCGATGACGGAGGAAGGATCGCCCTCAATGCGGTCGATGAACCAACCGCCGAGGGCCTCCAGGGTAAAGGCGCCGGCGCATTCCAGCGGCTCGCCGGTGCGAGCATAGGCCTCGATATCGGCGGCAGTAGCTTCCGCAAAGTGCACCGTCGTGCGCGAGGCCTCCACGAAGCGCTCCTCGCCGCGCAGCACGCAGTGGCCGGTGATGAGCTCCGCGGCGCGGCCGGCCTGCGCGTGCCAGCGCTCCACGGTGGCCTCGGGGGTGTGGGGTTTGCCTTGGAGGGAGCCGTCGAGAAGCAGCATGGAATCCCCGCCCACCACGACGTCCTCGGGATAGTCCGGGGCAATGGCCTCTGCCTTGGCCGTGGCGAGTGCGCAGACGATCTCGGCGGGCTCAGCACCCGCCAGGCGCTCCTCGATGGCCCGCTCATCCACGTGGGCCGGGGCAATGACGGGTTCCACGCCCGCACCCCGCAGGATGGACAGGCGGGACGGGGACTGAGAAGCCAGAACCAGGCGCATGTGCTTAGTAGTAGCGGACGTTGCGGAAGGCGGACGGGTTAAACACGTCGCCCGGCTGGCCCCACAGGTCGCGCTCGGAGCGGGTATCGGCGGCCTTGGCACGCGCCTCGGAGTCGAGCTGGCTGAGCACCGTGGTCAGGGCCGCCACCTCAGCGTCGGTGGGGTTGCCGTTGAGAACGGTAAACAGGGAAGCGGTCATGGGGAAACCTCTACAAAACGATATTGCCGTGTTTCTTCGGCAGGGTCGGAATAATCTTGCGATCCAGCAGGCGCAGTCCCTCAATGAGGAAACCGCGCGTGGCTGCCGGGGTAATAACGGAATCGACGAGACCACGCTCAGCGGCTTGGTACGGGGTGAGGTAGGCTGCGGCCTCGTCCTCACTCAGCTCCAGCTCAGCGGCCAGTTCAGGGGCATCGGCCACGGCGATCTCGGCCGTCGGCCACGCATAGGACAGGTCCGCACCGAGCTCCTTGGAGCCGAAAGCGATGTAGCCGGTGCCGTGCGCGCGGCGCACAATGACGCTGATCTTGCCCACGCTTGCCGCAGCATAAGCATGCACGAGCTTGGCCAGTGCTGCCTTCTCCACATCCAGTGCCGGGGAGTCGACGAACTCGACGATGGGGGTGTTGAAGGCATCGCACAGGCGAATGAAACGCGCGGCCTTGGCGGCGGCTGCGGCCTCGAGAGAGTCGCGGTTGGCGATGATGCCCACCGTGCGTCCCTCCACGCGGCCGAAGCCGGTGAAGACCCCGCGCACCCGGGCGCCGAGCTCGAAAACATCCTCACAGGTAGCGGTGACCACGTCGGCGAGATCCACGGCGCCGTCATCGCCCACGAGGGTATCGAGCGCGTGGTCGGCCTCGCTGATGTTGTCTTCCACCGAACCCGCAACGATGGTGGCCTCGGTGCGGGGCGCGGCGGCACGGTTATTGGAGGGCAGATAGGAGAGCACGCGCTTGGCGACGCTCACCTCGTGCTCCCCGTCCGCCTGCACGTCGCCGTCGGGGGCGATGACGACATCGGACAGAGCGGCCACGAGCGAGGCCTCCTTGGACTCCGCGTAAACCGCCGTGATCTGCGGGATGAGGCCGGAGGCGGTGGTGGCGCGGGCGAGGATGCGGGCCTGCATGGCGGAGGAGACGATGCCCTCCTGGGCGCGGGGCTTATCGCTGGCAACGAGCGCGACGATGGGCACGCCGGTCTTAATGGCCAGGTCATAGAGCTTGGTGACCTTTTCGCCATAGACCTCGCCCATGGTGCCGTCGAACAGCGAGGCGTCCTGCGCATAGGCGCAGACCTTGCGGCCATCGACGGTGCCGAAGCCGGTGACGACACCATCGGTGTAGGGGCGGATGTGCTCGCGGCCGAACTCGGTGGAGCGGTGGCGAGCAAGGGCGTCGGTCTCCACGAAGGAGCCGGCGTCAAAGAGCGCCTCGATGGCGCTGCGGGCTGCCGGGACTTCTCCCTGCGGCGCCCGGGACTCGGTGAGCTTGGCGCTCAGGTCCTCGATCTTGCCAGCGGTCGTCTTCAAGTCAGTCATGGAACACTAGTGTAATACAGTGCTTCTGCTGCACTAATCTGTGCTCGATCCGAGCACGGCCTAGAGCGGGATGTTTCCGTGCTTGCGCGATGGGCGCGCGACATTCTTGTCTGTGAAGAAGCGCAGGTTTTTAGCGATTGCACTGCGGGTTTCGGAGGGGAGAATGACGGCGTCGATAAGCCCGCGCTCTGCTGCCTTATACGGGTTGAGCATGTGATCTTCGTATTCGCGCTCGAAGGATTTGGTCAGTTCCGTCACGTCGAGGCCCTTCTCATGGGCGGCCTTAATCTCCTTGCGGTAGATAAAACCGACGGCACCTGCTGCACCCATGACCGCGATCTGGGCGGTGGGCCATGCCAGGTTGATGTCCGCGCCCAGCCCCTTGGAGCCCATTACGCAATAGGCGCCGCCGTAAGCCTTGCGCAGGGTGACGGTGATCTTGGGAACGGTGGCTTCGGCATAGGCGTAGAGCAGCTTGGCGCCGCGGCGCAGGATGCCGTCGTGCTCTTGGTCGGCGCCGGGGAGGAAGCCGGGGACGTCGACAAGCATGATGATGGGGATGTTGAAGGCATCGCAGGTGCGCACGAAGCGGGCGGCCTTCTCGGAAGAATCGATGTCGAGGCAGCCGGCAAAGACCTGGGGTTGGTTGGCAACGAAACCTACGGTGCGGCCCTCGATGCGTCCGAAGGCGGTGACCACGTTATCGGCGCGGTCGGCCTGGATCTCCAGGAAGTCACCGTCATCGGTGAGGGCCTCGATGACCTCCTTGACGTCATAGGGCTGGTTCGGGGAATCCGGGATGATCTCATCCAGCATGAGGTCGTCGGCGGTTTCTTCGCCCAGGTCTTCGTAGGGCTCAACCGGGGTCAGCTGGCGGTTATTGGAGGGAAGGTAGGTCAGCAAATCGTGAACCCAATCCAGGGCTTCTTCGTCGCTGGCGGCGGTGTAGTGCGAGGTTCCTGCTTTGTGCATGTGGACGCCCGCGCCGCCGAGTTCTTCTTGGCTGACTTCTTCGCCGGTGACGGTCTTGATGACGTCTGGTCCGGTGACGAACATCTTGGACTTCTTGTCCACCATCACCACGAAATCAGTCAGGGCAGGGGAGTAGGCGTTGCCGCCGGCGCACGCGCCCATGATGACGGAGATCTGCGGGACGACGCCGGAGGCCTTGACGTTCTGGTAAAAGGTCTTAGCAATCCAATCCAGGGACACGGCGCCGTCCTGGATGCGGGCGCCAGCACCCTCGTATAGGCCGATGAGCGGGCGGCCGGTGGTGATGGAAAGCTCCATGATCTTGATCATCTTCTCGCCGTAGACCTCACCGAGTGCACCGCCGAAAACGGTTCCGTCCTGGGAGAAAATGCAAACCTCGCGGCCGTCGATGGTGCCCCAGCCGGTGACGATGCCATCGGTGAGCGGGCGCTTCTTGCCCATGCCGAAGTCCGTGGTGCGGTGCACGGCGAGCATATCGGTCTCGACGAAGGAGCCCTCGTCGAGGAGATAGTCCAAGCGCTCACGTGCGGTGAGGCGGCCTTGGGCGTGGACCTTTTCGTGGGCTTTCTCGCCCATGGGCTGCGCCGCTGCTTCGCGACGCCTCTTCAGTTCAGCGATCTTGCCTGCGGTGGTGTCGGCGCTCAGGGAGTCAAGCTCCGACAAATGTGAGGAAATAGTCATGTTTGGCAGTGTAGAGAAGTTTTGTATGGGAATGTATAGCGGCGCAAGGGTGATTTCGCTCACATTTTACGTTCGGGCAGGTGAGAGGCGGTGAAAAAGATGAGGGAATCCTCGCAAACGGCGTGTTGGGTGCATGGCTGACAGTGTAGTGGCTGCGAAATGTGCCGTTTGAAGGGTGGCCGCATGAGAAAACCCCGCCCGGTGGGGCGGGGTTTGGTGAAGGATTTTATGCAAGCCATCCGAAGCTGTCGAGGAAAAGTTCCACCTCGGCAAGGTCGCCTTCCCGGGGGAAGTCGCCCGTGAGGGCAGCGAAGCTTTCCTCGATGTCGGTATGGGTTGCCGGAATGAGATCGTGCTTGAGTAGATCTTCTGCCACCTGCGCTGCAATGGGCGCAGCGGTAATGGTGTCAAGACCGGTGCCGGTGGCGGTCTTGAATGTGTTAGCAATGGCGGAAATAAAGCCGGAAATAGTATTCATTCGTGCTCGCCCCTTTTTGCCTCTCGTAGTAAAGGTACGGGGTACCGTACCGTTGGGATTCACCAACTATATCGTGTAAACGCCCAAAACGCTACATAGATTTCAAGTTAAGTTAACTTTTTGTTTACCTTGGCCCGTGTGTGGCCAGGACCACTTATGCACTTTTTCGGCGGGGGGAGAATTAATAAAGACAAAAAGGCAGCCCCGCCGTGTAGGGCGACGGGGCTGTCGGTGCTGTCGGTGGGAGGGGTTAGGGGGCTTAGTGCCCGCCAGCGATTCCGGCAAAAGGCTCCCAGCCGAAGTAGTGGGCGATGGAGTCCTTTGCAATCCATGTGATAGCGATAAGGATTATGAAGCCGAGAACAGCGTATACCGTCCAGCCAAGCATCTTCATTTGGGGTGAGGCTGCGGTGTCATCAACGACGACGCCTTCGGCGTTGCGGATGGGGTCGCCCGTCATGCAGCGCATGCCCAAAGCGAAGAGGAGTGGGATGCCGGCGCCGAAGGCGAGAGCTAGTGCGGCCACGCGAATGAGGGCGGTGACGATTTCCATTGCGGTCATGATTGGAATCCTTAGTTGTCCTTGTTGGCGGTGTGGGACTTGACCACATCATTGACGGCGTTTGCGGCGCCAGGGGCGTTGCCGGTCGAAACGCCGGCGGCGACCTTTTCGCGGTGAGACATCGAAGAGTCGACGGACTCGGAGTCCTCGTCCCAGTCGTCGTTGACGTTATTAGCGTCAACCGGGTTGCGGCGAGCGCGCAGGAGGATGAGGGCGACCATTCCCAGCAGGATGATCAGGTCAACGATGGCACCCACCATGGTGTTGGTGGCTGCACCAACGCCGTTGGCAATCCACCACGTAACGAAGCCGACGAAGGCGGCGCACGGAAGAGTGATGAGCCACGCGGCCACCATGCGCATGGCGACGCCCCAGCGAACCTTCGCACCCTTGCGGCCCAGGCCGGTACCCAGGATGGAACCGGTGGACACGTGGGTGGTGGACAGTGCCATACCGCCGGTGGCGGAGGTCAGGATGATGGCGGCGGAGGTGGCCTCAGCGGCCATGCCCTGCGGGGACTCAATCTCAACCAGCCCCTTGCCCAGGGTGCGGATGACGCGCCAGCCGCCCGACATGGTGCCAGCGGCAATCGCGACGGCACAGGCCACGATGACCCAGGTTGGGATGCGGGAATCGGAGTTGGCCTCGCCAGCGGCAACGAGGGCAAGGAAGATAACGCCCATCGTCTTCTGCGCGTCACCGGTGCCGTGGGCCAGGGATACGAGGCAGGCGGTCACGATCTGGCCGTGGCGGAAGTGTTCGTTCTTGACCTTGCTCGGGATGGTGTTGGTCACCCAGTACACCAGGGCGGTACCGCAGGCGGAAACCAGAGCGGCGATGAGTGGGGAGGCAATAGCCGGGATGATGATCTTGCCGGCGATGGAGGACCATGCCACGCCGCCGGTGCCCAGGGCTGCGAAGGCAGCGCCGATGAGGCCACCAAAGAGGGCGTGGGAGGATGAAGACGGCATGCCAAGGAGCCAGGTAAATAGGTTCCAGGTGATGCCGCCGATGAGGCCGGTGAAGACGACCATGAGCAGGGCGTCGCCGTCGGCGGGGACGGAGACATCGTATTGGTCAAGGTTGACGATTCCCTTGGCCACGGTGGCGGCGACATTGACGGAGAGGAATGCGCCGATGAGGTTGAGGAGGGCGGAAATGGCGACCGCGGTGAACGGCTTCAGGGCGCCGGTAGCAATCGACGTTGCCATAGCGTTGGCTGTGTCGTGGAAACCGTTAGTGAAGTCGAAGGCCAGTGCCGTGATGACCACGATGGCCAAGATGATAAGAGTCGCTGACACGAGCGTGATCCCTTTCAGGACTAGGGCAATAATCTACAAAGAGGGGTCAGCGTGTCGGGGCCAAAGGGGTGGCGCGACGACTGCGAGCTAACCGCGGTTGACGATAGTCCCGAAAGGTAATGGTGCCAATTGTGCACTAAAGGCCGGTGACCTCGGCAAACAGGCATTATGTATCTTTAATTGGTCATAAAACGCTAAAAAACCTCAAAAGTTACAGCACAATACATCGACTGTTCATGTTCTGTTTACCGTTTTCGCTAAAAGACCGTTAAGCCTCCACCGGAAGCCAGGCATAACCGAAGGGACCCAGTTCGACTGGTCCCAAGTCCACGGCTTTTTCGGTGAAGTTGTGCAAGCACAATAATTCACCGCGCTGGAATCCCAGAACGCCCGCGTGGCCGGTCTCCACCGCCTCGAAAGGCGCGGTGCCGAGTTCTGGGTGCGCCTTGCGTTGCTGGATGAGGCTGCGAACGCGGTGGAGGATCGAGGAGTCGTCGGCAAGCTGCTCCTCCACCGAAATACCAATCCCGCCAACGATGGGGCGGCGCGTCTGAGCGGATGTACTGAAACCTGCGTCCTCGCCCGGCTCCCACTGCATAGGGGTGCGGACAGCATCGCGGTCGGGCAGCTCGGGGGCATCGTTCATGCCAATCTCATCGCCGTAATACAGGAAGGGCGCGCCCGGCAGCGTCATGAGGAGGGAATAGAAGAGCTCAATCTTGCGGTAGTCGTTGCCCAACAGCGGGGCGAGCCGCCGCGCGATACCCACGTGAGCGCGCATCTGATCATCCGGCAGAAAGTGCTCGTACATGATGGCGCGCTGATCCTCGCCAACCATCTCGAGCGTCAGCTCGTCGTGATTGCGCAGGAAGGTGCCCCACTGGCAGCCCTGGGGCAGCTCCGGAAGCTCCGCCATGATTTCGTAGACCGGTGTGGCATCACCCAGTGCAAGGGCCTGGTAGAGCCGCGGCATGACGGGGAAGTTGAACACCATGTGGAAGCGATTGCCCGTGCCGTAGAACTCCATGGTGTCTTGCGGCGGCTGGTTGGCCTCCGCGATCATGATGGTCTCGGGATAGTTCTCGTCGATGAAAGCGCGGATTCTTTCCACAAACTCGACTGTTTCCGGCAGGGACTCGCCACCCAGACCATCGCGCTCGTAGAGGTATGCAATGGCATCGAGGCGGAAGCCGTCCACGCCCTTGTCCAGCCAGAAGGAGAGGATCTTGAACACTTCCTCGTGGACCTTCGGGTTGTCATAGTTCAGGTCCGGCTGGTGCGAGTAGAAGCGGTGGAAGTAGTACTGCTTGCGCTCCGGATCCCACGCCCAATTCGAGGTTTCCGTATCGGTGAAGATGATGCGGATCTCTGGGTAGCGCAGGGGATCATCGCCCCACACGTAGTAGTCACCGTACGGCCCTTCCGGATCGGTGCGCGAGGCCTGGAACCATGGGTGATCAGTGGAGGTGTGGTTGAAAGCCAGGTCCGTCATCAGCCTCATGCCGCGCGCGTGGAGCTCGGTTACGAGCTCCTCGAAGTCCTCCATCGTGCCGTAATCCGGGTGGATGGAGTAATAATCGGCGATGTCATAGCCATCATCGCGCAGCGGGGAGGCATAAAACGGGGAGAGCCAGAGGCAGTCCACGCCGAGCCACTTGAGGTAATCCAACTTCTCAATAACGCCGCGCAGCGTGCCGACGCCTTCGCCGCGGGTGTCCTTGTACGAGCCCACGAGGGCCTGGTAGAAAATGGCGTTATCGTGCCAGGTCATCGGAGATCCTTCCGTTTAGCCCGCCACAGCAGAAACTCCGCCAGGCACAGCGCGCCCGCGAGGAGCCCCGGCCAGATTGCGGGGGAGGGGTGAAAAAGATTGAGGACTGCCTGCACCAGCGCCAGGAAAGCAAAGAAACCAACGAATCCCAGCGCGGTGTCCCACAGCAGAGCGCGGCGCATTAGGCCTTAACACCGCCGGCGGTGAGGCCGGCAACGATGCGGTGCTGGAAGATGAGCACCATGATGATCAGCGGAATCGTCACCAGTGCGCCCGCGGCCATGGTGGCGGCGTAGGGGTACTCGAAGGCCGAGGGGCCCGAGAAGCGTGCGATGGCCACGGTCACCGGCTCAGTAGCGGTGGTGGATAGCTGCTTGGCCAACATGAATTCGTTCCACGTTGTGATGAAGGCGATGATGGCGGTGGTAAACAGCGCCGGCGCGGCCAGGGGCAGGAGCACGAGGCGGAAGGCCTGGCCGCGGGAAGCACCGTCCACGCGGGCGGCCTCCTCCAACTCCCAGGGAAGCTGGCGGAAGAAGCTCAGCAGCGTATAGACCGTCAGCGGTAGCGCGAAGGAGATGTTCGGGATGATCATCGCGCGGTAGGAGCCGATCCATTCGAGGTTTCCAAAGAGCTGGAACAGCGGGGTCACCAACGCGATGGCCGGGAACATCGAGGCAGCAAGAATGATGCCGGTGACAATACCTTTGCCCGGGAAGTCATAGCGTGCCAAGGCGTAGGCGGTAAACACACCGATAAGGACCGCCACCGCGGTCGTGACCAAGGAAATGATCAAAGAGTTCCCCAGCGCATTGAGGAAGTCATTGCCCTTGTCCGTGGCTAGGGCGTCCCGGAAGTTATCCAGGGTCACGTGCGTGGGCCACGGAGTGGCGTCGAAAGTATGGGACTTGTGCCGCAGGGCGGTGACGACCATCCAGTAGAAGGGCGCGAGCCCCCAGAACATGATGAAGAGGATGCCAAGGTAGTGTCCGATCTTTTTCATGACTTCTTCTCCTTCTTCTGGCGAGCAGTACCGGAGACATCAGCGCCGAGGAAGCGAACGAGGATGAACGCGACGGTAAAGATGAGCAGGAAGATGAGTGTGGACAGCGCGGAGGCAGAGTTGAAGTGGCCTTGGCGCATGTCCTCGACCACCAACTGGGAAATGGTGGCCGTCGGGGAGTTGGAGGAAGCGGAGATCATGATGACCGGCAGGTCGTACATGCGCAGCGCGTCCAGCGTGCGGAAGAGGATGGCCACCATGAGCGCCGGGCGCACCAGCGGCAGGGTAATGGTGAAGAAGGTTTGGATGCGCGAGGCACCGTCCACGCGGGCCGCGTCATAGACATCGCGCGGGATCATCTGCAGGCCGGCCAGGATGAGCAGCGCCATGAACGGGGCGGTCTTCCACACATCGGCGATGATGACCGCGAGGCGGGCATAGAACGGGTCCGTGGTCCACGCGATGTTCGAGCCGATGAGCGCGTTGATGATGCCGTCCGGCGCGAACATGAACTGCCACAGCTTCGCAGTCACCGCGGTGGGAATGGCCCAAGGCACCAGCACAGCCGCGCGCACGAGGCCGCGCCCGCGGTACTCGCCGTTCATCACCAGCGCCATGAACATGCCCAAGATCGTCTCCAGTGCCACCGTGACCACGGTGAAGAAGAGCGTGATTTTGAGCGCCGGCCAGAAATCAGTGGCGATGACGCCGTCCGGGCATGTGGTGGCCTGGCCGGTGGCAGACATGCATTTATTGGTGAGCCAGTACAGGTAGTTTTCGAGGCCTGCGAATGAGCCTTCCTCGAATACACCCGTAGTCGGGTTAAGCCGCTTGTTGCCCTGGAAGGACAACATCACAGCGCGCACGATGGGATAGCCGATGACCACGGCCAGCGCTATCAGCGCCGGTGCGATGAGCGCAGCGACGCGCAGATACTGTCTGCGGGGCTGCGCGGTAGCCGGTGCTCCAGCCATGCGGTGCCTGCCTTTCTGATTTATGGGGGAGGGGGTTATCGGGGGTTGGGGAAAATCATAGCGGGTGGCTGAGACATCCTCTGTGCACGAGACCCAGATCAAAGAAAGAGGCGCGGGCAAGTCTCGTGGACTTACTCGCGCCCCATTCACGCTGGGAGCATTAACCCTGCGCGGCTGCCTCGATGGCTGCCTTCATGTCCTTCGTTGCGTCGTCGACGGACTTGCCCGCGGTCAATGCCGCGTAAGCGTTATCCTGCACGGCCTTGGAGATGGCGGTGTAGAACGGGGAGACCGGACGCGGCGCGGCGTTCTCCAGGGATTTCTTCAGGGCCGGAAGGTACGGGAACTCCTCCACCAGGGACTCATCGTCGTAGATGGAAGCCAGTACCGGCGGGAAGGAAGCCTCGGCGAAGGACTTCTGGTTCTCCTCGTTGATGATGAACTTCATGAAGTCCAGGGCCGTAGCCTTGTGCTCGGAGTTGATGTTGATGCCGTTGTTGTAGCCGCCGAGCGTGGAGACACCGACGCCGTCCTTGCCCACCAGCGGCTGGACCTCGAACTTGACGCCCTTTTCCTCAGCGTTGGTGTACATGTACGGCCAGTTGATGGCGAATGCGGTCTTGCCCTCGGTGAAGGCCAAGTTGGTCTCCTCCTCCGTCGTGGCGGTGGAGTCCTTGGAGATGGTGCCGTCTTCGTAGGCGTCGACAAGCGCCTGCAGGCCTTCCTTGGACTTGTCCGAGTCAACGGTCACGTTGCCCTCGTCATCCAAGATGGAGCCGCCCCAGCCCTCGATGAAGCCGGCGGTGTTGACGGTGAGGCCCTCGTACTGCTTGAGCTGGGTGGTCAGGCAGGACGCATCGTCCTTGATGGCCTCGCAGGCAGACGCGATGTCCTCGAACTTCTCCGGAGCCTTGTCCGCCAACTCGGTGTTGCGGAAGAGTAGCTGGCCGTTGGTGTTCTGCGGCAGCGCGTAGAGGGTGTCGTTGTAGGTCGCGGATTCCACGGTGGGCTCCAGCAGGCCAGAGGTGTCAACCTCCAGGTCACCGGTCAGCGGTGCTAGCCACTGGTTAGCGGCGAAGTCCGCGGTCCAGACCACGTCGAGCGCCATGACGTCGTAGTCGGAGTTGCCCGCCTGCAGGGACTGCACGAGGGTTTCGCGCTGAGCGTCGGCCTCGCCGGCGAGCTCCTTGAGCTCGACCTTCTCGTCCGGGTGCTCGGCGTTCCATGCCTCGATGATGGGGGTGATCTTGTCGGTGTCGTTCTTGCCCATGGCAAAGGTGATGGGCCCGCGGCCGCCACCATCGGTGGAGGAGGCATCGGAGCCAGCGCTTGACGACGACCCCTCGTCGCCCGACGAGCAACCTGCCAAGGTCAACGCGAGGGCAGCGGTGGTGACGACTACGCCGCGGCGGACAGAACGCAGCGAGCTAGGGAGAAACGGTTTCTTCATGGAGTATTCACCTTTCGGAAAACTTCTGATGACTTCAAAATAGGGGATCATCCCCACAAGGCACGTGGTTTTGGCTTTTAATTCACTTCAAACGGGGGTGAAGCTACCCCTGTTAGTGCTACTGCCTAAGCCTCAATGCGCTGGCCGGTTTCCGGATCGAAGTGGTGGGCCTCGCGGGGGTTGAAGGTGAGGACGACGGTGTCGCCGCGCTGCGGAACGTTATCGCTCGCGCGGGCAACGAAGCGCTGCTCGCCCACCATGACGTAGACGAAGGATTCCGAGCCCAGCTCCTCCACGAACTCCACCGTTCCTTGGAAGCCCATCGGCCCCTTATTAATGAATAGTTTTTCTGGGCGAACGCCGACGCGGCCGCCGTTGTAGTCAAAGATATTCATCGCGGGTGAGCCGATGAAGCCGGCGACGAACTCGTTAGCGGGGGCGTCGTAAAGCTCGCGCGGTGGGGCGACCTGCTGCAGTTCGCCGTCTTTGAGCACGGCGACGCGGTCTCCCATGGTCATGGCCTCGACCTGGTCGTGGGTGACGTAGACGGTGGTGGTGCCGAGGCGTTGCTGGAGGCTGGCCAGCTCCGCGCGGGTTTGTACGCGCAGCTTGGCATCGAGGTTGGACAGGGGTTCATCCATGAGGAAGGCCTTCGGCTCGCGCACGATGGCGCGGCCCATGGCCACGCGCTGGCGCTGACCACCGGACAGGTCCTTGGGCTTGCGCTGCAGGTACTCCGTGAGCCCGAGGGTCTTGGCGGCTTCCTCGACCTTGGCTTTGATGTCTGCCTTGGGCATCTTGGCCAGCTTGAGGGAAAATCCCATGTTCTGGGCCACGGTGAGGTGCGGGTAAAGCGCATAATTCTGGAAGACCATGGCGATATCGCGCTCGCCGGGCTCCAGCCCCGTGACGTCTTTGCCGTCGATGAGGATGCGGCCGCTGGAGACCGGCTCGAGTCCCGCGAGGGCGCGCAGGGTGGTGGACTTACCGCAGCCGGACGGTCCGACGAGGACCAGGAATTCGCCATCCGCAATCTCGAGATTGAGGTCTTTGACCGTGGGGTTCTCGGCGCGGGGATAGGTGATGCCGACGTTCTCAAAAGTGACCTTTGCCATGGACACACACTAGCACCCAGCGGCACGTGGATTAGGCTGGAATTCGCTATGAAGAAGTTCGCCCCGTTCCTCGCAGTGCTCTTGGTTGGTTGCTCTAGTACGGAATCTGCAGAGACTTTCACACCGCTAACAACTGTTTCCAGTGGGACCGCTGACGCGTCTTCGACGCAGTCCACTTCGCCTTCCGCGGCCCAGCGCGATACCGTGTTCCGCGCTATTTTCGCCGACACCGTGGACTCATCTAAGGTCCGCTCACAACTGGTGGACAACGGCAAGGTTGATCGCGCCACCATGCGCGCCAGCATGAAACGGATGGGGTTGGACCTCTCGGATTCGGAAGCGCAAGAATACGGCGAGTGGGTGTGTAAGTGGGTCGCCCCGGAGATCCGCTACGTGCTGGTGACTGAAGGGAAACCAGATAGCCTCGGTGCGAAAGAGCTCGCGGACTACGACAAGCTGGTTGAGGATACCGTGTCCTTCCTAGCGGAGTCTCGGCAGATCTCCGTTACTCCTGAACAGGTAGCCCATGCTTTGCCGCAAGCGGTCTTGACCACCTGTCTCGACGAGGCCACCGCCCGCACAATCTTGGCCAATCCGGATTACTTTTAGTTACTTCTAGAAGGCCACTGCCCGGCGGGTAACCTAGGGTGCATGACTGCACTTGATATGGACCGCATCCGCGAGGCGTTGAGTGACGACTTCGCTGTCATCGATTACACCGAGTCCACTGGCTCCACCAATACCGATCTCATGCAGGCGGAGAAGGTGGCTGATGGCACCGTACTGCTTGCCGACGAACAGGTGGCCGGCAAAGGCCGCTTGGGCCGCCAGTGGGTGAGCCCGGCGGGGGCGCAGCTTATCCTTTCCGCACTGATCCTCCCGGAGTCGCTAGAGCACCTTGGCACCCTGCCCCTGGCTGCCGGTTTGGCCGTGACCGACTCGGTCGATGGTGCGGTGCTCAAGTGGCCGAATGATGTGCACATCGATGGCAAGAAGCTGTGCGGCATCCTCGCGGAAGCCGGTCCTGTGGGGGAGGCCTTCAAGTCCGCTCCGAAGACTGAAGTCTCGAAGGCGGAGGTGAACAAGGCCGAAATCAACAAGGCCGAAATCAACAAGGCTGAAGTTAATAAGGCCGAGATCAACAAAGCGGAAATCAACAAGGCTGAGGTCGCGCCCAAGACTCAAGCAGCTAACCCTCCTTCAGCACGCGTGGTCGTGGGCATGGGCATCAATGTCACCCTGACCCGCGAGGAACTGCCCATCGAGGCCGCGACTTCGCTTGCGCTCGAAGGCCTTGATACCGACCGCACTGAGCTGGCCATCACCGTTCTGAAGAACCTGCGCCGGCGCATCACCCAGTGGGAGCAGCAGGACCCACAGCTCATGGTTGATTACCGCAAGGTGTGTTCTTCCATTGGCCAAGAGGTTCGCCTCGAAGCCCCGACGGGCGACGTCATCGGCACCGTCGAGGGCGTGGCTGACGACGGCCGTATCAACGTCGGCGGCGAGTACTACTCCGCCGGTGATGTCATCCACCTGCGCCCGGCTGATAAATAAGTCGGCGCGCGTCTTTTCCACGGCTCCTCCTAGCGGAGCCAAGTGGCGAGGTACTCAACCAGGGCACAACTAGGGCACTCATCCAGGGCACTCAGTTACGGTGCTTTCCACATGGCGTCTGTCAAAAGGCATTTATCAAATGGCATTAGTCAAAAGGCGTCTTTGCCCCTGAAAACGCCATCTACAGACCCGCAAAAGGTGTCTTTGGCCCCAAAGGCGCCTTTTGACTAATGCCTTCTGTGAGATGCCATTTGCGGTGTCCCTTGCCACAATAACCCAGAGCCAGCCGTGGGCAGGGAAGGAATGGAGTGTACGTGGACGGGAGGTACCATGAGCCCCATGAACCTCATGCAGATGGGCCGCGGCGAAGTTGTTCGCGCGGACATGACCGCCCCGTTTCGCACGCTGCTCTTTCCTTTTCTAGAGCTCGTCGTGATTACTGGGGTGTGCTGGATCGCCATCGGCTGGTGTGACTACAACGGCATTGACCTAGCGCTTCGCAATGGCCTGGTAGCTATATGGGCCTTGCTTGCCGTCTGGCGCTTTGTCCTGCCCCTCATCAAAGCCCGCCGCAAGCGCTTCATCGTGACCAACCTGCGCGTCATCGCTCGCGAAGGCAAACGCGTTGATTCGATCCCGCTCACCGATATTCGCGGTGCGCGCCGCCGCCGCGGTGGGATCTCGCTGGCACTTCACGGCTATGACAAGCCGATGTATTTTCCCTCCATCCCCAAAGCAAAGCGCGTCGAAGACATCCTCAACGAGCAACCGGTCTGGGGCTAGCCCTTAATCTCCGTCGTATGCAGCTGCTGGTCCAGGTCCTCCGGCGCCAAGTTGGCGGAGCGGAACTCGTGGGTCAGCGGCAAACGCAGATCGAGGTCCGTTCCGGGGCAGAGCTCAATCGTGGCCTCATCCACCGTGTAGTCCAGCACGTGCCCTCCGGAGGTACGCGCAGCGTCGATGAAGTGCACGTGGCATCCGGGAACGGAGATTCCCTTCTCAAAGACCGGCGTGCGGAAACCGCCGATGACGCCCTCGACGTCGTCAAAGCGCAGCTCCTTGTCACCGCCCACCGCCTGCGCCATCGGCGGGTAGGGCTTGCTCTGCTTGACCACCGTGCGGGTCACCACGTTGCTGAACCGCCCAGAGATGCGCACCGCGTACATGAAGTTGGCGGAAGGCTCCACCTCATCGATGAATGCCGAAAGCTCCTCGCGCCTCAGACCCTTGGGTGCGGCCACCTTAATACGGGGGACGAAGTTCGTCGCCACCGCAAACGGCGTGCCCTGGTCCAAGTCAGCCACCGTCGCGGTGCCATCGCCGCGCAGCTGATAGCACACCCCGTCGAGGATAATCATCTCGCCGTCCAGCGCATCGAAGGTTCCGATACCGAAGTTGCCCTTGCCCAAGAGCTCACCGATGGTCATTTCGCCGTCGTAAATGCCATCCAACAGGGCGGTCATGAGGGAGTTCTGAAAGATGGTATGCCGGACGATCATGGCCCCAAGGCTAGTATTGGAAGAGTGAGTGAACAACACAAACCCCTCGTTACTGTATATGGAGACGGCCAGCTTGCGCGCATGATGCAGCCGGCCGCCGCCGAGCTCGACATCCACCTGCGCGTGCTAGCCTCCGCGCCGGATAAGTCCGCCGCCCAGGTGATTTCGGACGTCGTTCTCGGTGACTATCACGATCTCGACGTGCTCACCGCCGCCGCAGAAGGCGCGGATGCAATCACCTTCGAGCACGAGCACGTTCCCACCGAGCACGTGCAGGCGCTCATCGCCGACGGCCGCAACGTCCAGCCCCAGCCTTCCGCCCTCCTCTACGCGCAGGACAAGCTGCTCATGCGCCAGAAAATGGCCGAGCTGGGCGCCCCAGTGCCGCGCTTTGCCGCCATCGAATCGGTGGAGGATGCGCGGGACTTCGCCGCGCTTGTCGACGGTTCCGTGTGCCTCAAAGCCCGCCGCGGCGGCTACGACGGCCATGGCGTGTGGTTCCCGTCCGCGGAGGAGCTGGAGCCGCTCGTCGCTAAGCTGCTTGCGGCCGATACCCCGCTCATGGCCGAAGAAAAGGTCAACCTCACCCGCGAGCTGTCCGTGCTCGTCGCCCGCCGTCCCTCCGGCGAGGTGAAGGTCTGGCCGGTCACCGAGTCCGTGCAACGGGACGGCATCTGCGCCGAGGCTTTTGCCCCCGCCCCGAACCTTTCGCCGGAGTTGACCGAGCGCGCCATGCAGGTGGGCATCAAGGTGGCCACCGAACTTGGCGTTACCGGCGTGCTGGCGGTGGAGCTCTTTGCCTTCGCCACGCAGCAAGACGCCGGATCCATCATTGCTTCCGCCTCCGGCGCGCCGGGCGCGGTTGTTGAGGAAGATATCGCCGTCAACGAGCTGGCCATGCGCCCGCACAACACCGGCCACTGGACTCAGGATGGCTGCGTGACCTCGCAGTTCGAGCAGCACCTGCGCGCCGTGCTGGACCTGCCGCTGGGCTCTACCGCAGCCCTGGCTCCGGTCACGGTGATGGCTAATGTGCTGGGCGCCGAAGAAGATCCGCAGATGCCCATGCCGCAGCGCGTTCGCGAAGTGATGGAGCGTTACCCAGAGGCGAAGATCCACCTCTATGGAAAGGACCACAAGCCGGGCCGCAAGATTGGCCACGTCAACGTTGTCGGTGAGGATGTGGCGGAAACCCGCCGCATCGCCCACGATGCCGCCCACTTCCTCGTCCACGCGCAGTGGGCTTAATCCCGCAGCGAGCTTGAAACCTATTTAATAAGGAGAGTTTTATGGAACCACTCGTCGGCCTGATTATGGGCTCTGATTCCGATTGGCCCACCGTCAAGCCCGCCGCAGAGGTGCTCGCCGAGTTCGGTGTGCCCTTCGAGGTAGGCGTTGTCAGCGCGCACCGCACCCCGGAAAAGATGCTGGCTTATGCCAAGTCCGCGCACGAGCGCGGCCTCAAGGCCATCATTGCCTGCGCCGGTGGTGCGGCTCACCTGCCGGGCATGGTGGCCGCGGCCACGCCGCTGCCGGTCATCGGCATTCCGCGTGCGCTGAAGGACCTCGATGGTCTCGATTCACTGCTCTCCATCGTGCAGATGCCGGGCGGCGTGCCGGTAGCCACCGTCTCCATCGGCGGAGCGAAGAATGCCGGCTTGCTTGCCGTGCGCATCCTCTCCGCGGGTGACCCGGCACTGGTGGACAAGATGGTGGCCTACCAAGAGAACATGGCCGCCGAGGTGGAGAAGAAGGACGAGAACCTGCGCTCCCAGCTCTTCGGTGAGTAATTAGCTGGGAAGCTTGCTTTTGAGATCGGGGTAGGAGGCCTGCGCACCTTCTCCGGTGACGGCGTAAGCCCCAACTCGAGCGGCATAGGTGGCGGCCTCCACGAGTTCGTCGCCGTGGAGCAACCGGGCGCACAGCGCGCCGGCGAAGGCATCGCCCGCGCCCGTCGTGTCGACGGCGGTGACCTGCGGGGAGGGGACGTTGACAAGCTCAGCCCCTTCGGCCACGAGCGCTCCCCGCGCGCCCAGCGTGAGGACCACCGAGGCAAAGCCGGCCTCCGTCAGGCGCCGCGCCAGCTCCTCCGGCGCGCCCTCGCCGCTAAGGCCCAGCTGCTCCAGGATGAGCCCGGCCTCGTGCTCGTTGGCCAGCAGCGGATCGGCACGCAGGAGCGCTTCCTTTTCAACCTCGATGACCGGTGCGAGGTTGACCACGACGCGCCCCGTCGCCAGCTCTATGGCCTTGGCAAAACCTTCCGCCGGAACCTCGCCTTGGAGCAGAATGAGTTCCGATTCGGTGATGGGGGAGGAGTGGGTGGTGACGAAGGGAGCGTCGACAAGCGCATTGGCCCCCGGCACCACGATGATGGTGTTTTCTCCCTGCTTATCCACGGTGATGACCGCCAAGCCCGTCACCTCCTCGCTGTCTTCGACGTGCGTGAGGTCCACGCCGCTGGCCTGCAAGTAGTGCATCGCGGGCGCGGCGTAGGCATCGCTGCCCACCGCGCCGACGAAGCTGACCTGAGCACCCAGACGGGCGGCAGCGACCGCCTGGTTCGCTCCTTTACCGCCCGCGGTGATGGTGCCGCCGCTACCTAAGAGGGTTTCGCCCGGTTGCGGGTGCCGCGCGGTGTGGACCACGAGGTCAGCGTTGATGGAACCGACTACGCACATGCTCATGCTGACTAGTATGCACGCTAAGCTAGCGGGCATGCAGTTTCCGCTTCTGGTGTTGGGCGCGCGCGTGGAGGGTGGCGAGCCCGGCTCGTTGCTGCGCAGCCGCTTGGACCGCGCGGTGGTGCTGGCGCGCGTGCTGCCGGAGGAGCCGATCATCGTGTCCGGTTACAGGGAGGCGGAGCCGATGGCGCGCTACCTCATCGAGCGGGGCGTGGACCCGGAGCGGATCCGCTTGGAGCCGCTGGCTACCAGCACTAACGAAAACCTTGAGCGCGCCCACGCGCTGTGCCCGGACTATGACTATTTCCGCGTCGTAACCAATGACTTCCACGTGCTGCGCACCCGCCTGTGGGCCTGGCACCTGGGGATTCGGGTTCGCATGCATGGTGTTGGCACCCCGCGGAAAGACCGCCCATGGAATTACCTGCGCGAGGTGGTGGCGACTCCGCATTCGCTGCTGCGCATTGTGTGGCGGCGGGTCGTCGCTCAGTGGCCTATGGACTAGGCACCGAAGAACATGAGCACGATGGCGATGAGCCAAATGACAAACCAATGGCGCTTTTGCGGCGTGGTTGGGTTGGCCTTCTGCTGTAGTGACTTGATGAAATACCAGGCGCCGGGCAAGGCGAAGCCGATGCCCATTGCCACATCGCCGTCAGTAATTCCGGTGAAGCCTACGAGGAGCGAGAACAGACTCAAAAGCCCCTTGAAAAAGGAGAAGCTGTGGATCGTGCCTTCCATTGGCTGTTGCGCAGGGGCATGGTCAGGCAGGGGAGCTGGGGTGTAGGCGCGCTCCGGCTCGGCAAAGGGCTCTGCGATAGGTTCAGCAAAGGGCTCCACACTCGGATCCTCATACGAGTCAACGAAAGGGTTCGCCGAAGGCTTCGCGTCTGACTCGCGCGCGGGTTCCGCGAAAGGATTCGACCCACGGCCGGGGAGAGGCTTGTCCGGCTCCTCAAAAGGGTTGGAGTCAAAGGGATTGCTCATGTGGCTTAGCCTATGTCACCAGTGAACCAAAGCCCGAATTAGAGCTTGGCCAACGCCTTCGTGATTCCTTCCTTGAGCGTTGCCTGCGATTGCTTCATTGGATGCGCAATCGCCCGCAGGCCCATGTACGCAATCTGATCCGCAGCCCGGTTCAGCGGGTCGCCCGCATGCCCCAACACGCGGCGGATGGTCACCTCGCAGACTCCTTCCACGTCATGCCACGCCTGCTGGAAGCGCGAGCGCGAGCCCGAGGAAAGCCCGCGCCACACCCCGCGCGAGCGCATCGCCTTCGAGCCCTTCTTCCGAATCTGCTCCACCGCTTCCAGAGCAGCTACTGAGTCCGACTCGATGATCGCCTTGGTTGCACCGACCTTGAGCAGGTATTTCAGCGCCAAGGTGAGGGATTCGAGCTCGAGCTCATCGGTGCTGGCCGTCGTCTCGCGCGTGCGCAACCGGTAGTCGCCGTTGCTGGCCACGAAGCACATGGAGCCCTTGAACACCGTGTCCGAGGAAGCGTCCGTGGCGATGCGCACGGTGGCACCCTCGGGCCAGGAGGAGGCCGTCGAGAAGTTCGGCCACCAGTGCGCCTTCGGTGTGTCCACCTTTACTACTTGCTTCTTGCGCGGGGCCTCGCCTTCCTTCTTGGCGCGGCGCGCGGTGATTCCGGCCTGCTTGCGCCGCACGGAGCTGGCGCTTTTCGACGCCCTATTCTCCTCCGCAAAACTCCCCGTCACGGCATAGCCACGCTTTTCCAGCGCGACCCGCAACCCCGCCTGCCGGCGCCCGGTGACGATCCACCTGCGTCCTCGGAGCCCCTTGGTGGCCTTTTCGAATTCGCGGACGGCCACCTCAACGATGTCGCCCTTTTTAATCTGGCCCTTGCGCACGAAGCGCGTCTTCTTGGTGTTGACGGCGATGACCCAGCCGTCGACAGTTCCGTTTTCGGCGGAATCCCAGCGCTCATCCCACAGCGCAATAGCCACATGCACGGGTGCTGAGATCATGTCTTTGGTGATCTTGCGCGTGCCGTAGGTGCGCGATTGCGTGCCCGTCAGGGCGGAGAGCTCGAGTGGTTCCATCCCCTTTAGTAAACCATTTCATTGCTGTGCTGTAACGCTCGGGCGTCTAGTGCAACATACTCAGTGAGCCCATTAGCATTCTGGAGTTTTATTAGTGTCTGTCCTTACCTTGCCTGGTTCGCGTAAGCGGGAGTTTTCCCGCCTGTTTCGCGAGCATTACCCGGCGGTGCTGGCGTATCTGCGCCGCCGCGTCCCACCGAGCCACGCCGAAGAGCTGGCTGCCGACGTCTTCGAGCGGGCCTGGTCCGGGTTCGACTCCTTGCGCGGCACGCCGCTGCCGTGGCTTTATGGCATCGCCCGCAACGTGATGCGCGAGTTCTACCGCACCCGCCGGGAGACGGAGAACCTCGATGATCATGAGCTGGAATCCTATGCCGGCTATGACGCCGTCGATGCCAACCTCGACATCACTCGCGCGCTGATGCAGCTTCCGCACGCGGAGCGCGAGATTCTCACGCTCCACGCCTGGGAGGGACTCGACCACCCCGATATCGCCGAGGTCCTCGGCATTTCCCGCAATAACGTGCGCGTTCGCCTGCACCGCGCGCGTACCCACCTTTCCGAACTCACAGGAGAAACCGATGCCTAGCTCTCTCGATATGCTCCGCGCCGCCAACCCCGTTCCTGACACAGCGCTTGACGACGCCTCCCTCGCCCGCTCCGAAGAGACCCTCGCAAAGATAACGAAGGGCCGGCCCACGTGGACAATAGCGGCGGCTTCCGTCGCGGTGCTTGCGCTCATCGGTGGTGCCTTCCCGCTGCTCAATAATTCGGAACCCGTGGCCTCGGCCGCGGAGATTCTGACCCAGGCCGGCGAGGCAGCCGCAACCCAGCCCGATGCCGTGGATAAGGGCGTGACCGCGAAGGAATACATGAAGCGCGTCGATACGCTCGGCGATGCCACGGCAATCACCGAGTACGCGGTGGATGCCGGGGGAGCCGTGGAGGTCTCCTCGCAGGGCGAAGTGCCGGGTTTTGACCCGCAGCCTTCCATTAACCCGGAGGACCTCGTCATCGCGTCCGACCGCGCCGGGCTGGAGAAGCTGGCGGATTCCTTCCCGAACCGCGCGCTGGGCGCGCTGGAGCTGCTGCTCCAGCCGGGCTTGAGCAGCGAGCAGCAAAAGATTGCCTATGACATGCTGGCGGAAGCCGACGGCAACGAGGTCGGCACCGTCGAGGGCGAAGGCGAGGACCAGCTGGTGACCGTGATTCGCGATTCCGACCGCGTCTCCTTCTCCGTCCTGCCCGCCACCGGCCAGCTGGTGCGCGTAGTCGGCCTGGTAGGCCCGGACGTGGAAACCACGATCGATGCCACCGCCATCTTGGACTGCGTGTCCGTGACGGGTCTGGAGGGCCCGGACCGCATCTCACTAGCGTGCGCGGATAATAACTACCTGGTCAACGAGTTGGACTGGCAGCGCTGGGGAGACGATTCCGCGGAGGCAGACGGCGTGGCCGTCGAGAATGACTGTGACCCCAATTGCGCGGAGGGCACGTTCAATGAGGATCGGGTGAAGGTGGTCGTCGACAAGCGCGTGGCGTGCGGCTACCACGCCGAGGTCTACTCCCGCGTGCGCGTGCAGTACCCGGATGGACGTGAGGAAGAGCAGCAGATTGGCTGCGCGCCCTAGGTGAGTTCTTAGGTAAGTTGGCGCAGGGCGAACTGGCCGTACATATCACCCAAAGCCTCGGCGGTGTAGTCACCGTCGGGGCTGAACCATTGGGCGACGCCGATGCCCATATCAATGAGCGCCCAGCAGGCGATTTTGAGGTTTTCGGCGTGGAAGTCGCCCTCGTTGACCACGGCCATCCAGCGGGCGACATAATCGCGGCGCAGTTGCAGGACGACGGATTTGTGGGGCTCTTCGAGGTTGGTGAGCTCGTTGTTGACCACGCGGACGCGCCGGGCGTGGGTGGCGTGGTAAATGACGTGGGCTTTCATGGTGGCGACGAGCTTGTCGCGGGGGTCTTTCAGCCCGGCGAGGCAAGCGGCGTTGGCGCGAAGGAGGTCCTCCATGGCGGTGATGGTGACTTCGGCGAGGAGCTCCTGTTTGGAGGAGAAGTGGTTGTACAGGCTGGAGGCGCGCATGCCGACGGCTTTGGCGATGTCCTCCATGCCGGTGGCGTGGTAGCCGCGCTGGTCAAAGAGGTCGAGTGCGGCGGCGGCGATTTGGTCGCGGCGTCTCTGGTTGGCCATGGTGGGTGTCCTCCTCATTGAGCTAATGGCGGTTAGTATACCTGCGGGGGCAGTGTTCAGAAGACTGAAATGGTAGCGGTGTGGTG
>NZ_KV816286.1:0-6765 GCF_001814395.1 Corynebacterium sp. HMSC059E07 | reverse complement strand
TAGGACTATCCAGTGTTGATTTCACAGATCGGGCCGTTGGAACCGATTCAAAATCAAGATCACCGTATTATCCCAGGCTGCCCCGGGAATCCGTATCGGTTTATCCACACGAAATGTCCCTTAAGCCGTTTCTCGGGATATTTCCACCCCTAGAGACAGGTTCTCGTCCGGTTCTTGGCAAAAGTCCTGACAAATCCGGGCAAGCACCACTACGCGCAGTGGGTTGAATTTCGCAAGCGGATTGAGCCTTTGCGGTCGTCGCTTCCTGAAGGGGTCGGGGACAAGCTCACATTCGACGCGGTCGCAGACCTCATCGCGGTTACACGGAATGAGGCGGGACACCCTTCGGGACAGCAGATTGATGAAGACACTGCACGCGTCCACCTCACGATCGCTCCGGTCCTCTTGAAGAAGATGGATCTGCTGTCCGAGCACTTCCAGTCGAAGCGGTCGACCCCATCTGGCTGAGTCGGCTCGAACGGGTGTGCGCTGCTAGAGAGCATCAAAGTCTTGGCGTGTCTTCATCAAAACCCCAGCTCATGGGATAATCTGGAGCAGATAGCTCGTCAGTGAAGGCCCATCACCCCTCTGCTGCAATCCCTTGCATGTTCGTTGAACAAGCTACGGTGCGAAGTTCGAGGTAGGAGGATCTGGGCTTCGTCCGTGAGCTCGATAAAAATAAGGTACCTTAACGGGTACAGGTGATAGTAGAAAGTGATTCCCAAAGTGAGAAGAGTCCAGCTAGGCGGTAGCTATTCAAGTTATGTGTCTGGAGTTATGGAACGAAGTCGGGTGATGCTGCCGCCCACTGCAGGGCAGGCGGTAGTACGATGACATCCTCCGTGTCCGATGAGTCACGTGATCCGCATCTGGAGTTACTTGCACAGCTGCGCGACTTAGTACCGAGCGCCTTCCTTGACGGTGAGCTTGATCGTGAGGCGTTACTCGACGCACTTGGCCTCGGAGACGAGTCAAAGCCTGCGTTCTCTTTCTCTTGGCCGGGTATTGATCAGGCGCGCCAGGATGCACGCACCCCTACAACAGCAACCCTTATGCCTGATGAGGAGGCATCACTTCACTGGCCGGAGGCCCGTGATGTCCTTATCGAGGGTGACAACTTGCAGGTGCTCAAGCTTCTGAAGAACGGCTACTCCCGCGCCGTGAAGCTGATCTATATCGACCCGCCCTACAACACTGGGGACACGTTCACCTACAAGGACGATTTTTCCGTGTCCGAGCGTCAGTATCACGAGGATACTGGTCAGGTGGACGAGCAGGGCAATGCTATGACCAGCCGATTAGAAAGCGGAGGCCGAAAACACGCTCCGTGGCTGACCATGATGTTCCCGCGTCTTGCTCTGGCGCGTCATCTGCTTCGTCGTGATGGCGTAATCCTCGTTTCTATCGACAACAACGAGGTGCACCATCTGCGGCTTCTGCTCGACGCAGTTTTTGGTGCTGAGAACTTTGTTGACATGATGACTTGGCGGGGTGCGCGTAAGGGCGACGCGAAGCTAACTGGTGGTGGCCAGGACTACGTACTTGTGTATGCACGCGACCGTTCTTTCCTCAGGTCTACCGACGTCCGCTGGCGCGAACGTAAGGAAGGGCTCGATCCGATCTACGCGAAGGTCGAAGAGCTTCGGAAGAAGTATGGGGCCGACTTTGAAGCCTCAAGCAAGGAGCTGCGCGCCTGGTACAAGTCACTCGCGGATGAAGACCCCTCTAAAGCACATGCTCATTACAACCGTATTGACGACAAGGGCGTCTGGTTCTCGGATAATATATCCAGCCCGAACTACCGAGAGAATCTGATCTACGACTGGAAGGGATACAGCCCTCCCGCTAACGGTTGGCGCTATGAGCGAGCCACAATGGAAAGGCTAGATTCAGATGGCCGACTAATCTATCCAGAAGATAAGTCGCGGCGTGTACAGATCAAGTCGTACCTTCATACGCACGAGGAGTGGGCTCCGGCATCGGTATTTTATCGTGATCGTCGAGGCGCTTCGTCGAGTCTCAACTCGTTAATGGGCGGCAAAGTTTTCGATGACCCAAAGAGCACTGACGTTCTGGCTCGTCTCTTCCATTCCATTACCGACGACGGCGACCTCATCCTGGATTTCTTCGCTGGCTCTGGTTCGACTGGACAGGCTGTGTGGGAGCAGAACCCAGAGGACAACAAGACCCGAAACTGGATCCTGGTTCAAGCCCCGGAAGAACCGGACACTTCTGAGGAGTCAGGTAAGAACGCCGTCGCGGCAGGTTTCAAGACGATTTTTGAGGTAGCCGCGGAGCGACTTCGCCGTGCGGCAGCAGTGCTGCAGGAAAATGCTCCGGATGGCACGGAACTTGGCTTCCGCATATTCCGCACTCGACCGACAAACCTTGTTATCGACAAGCCTCTGTTGGCGCTGCCGGATATGACTGGAGCGACCTATTTGGAGCAAGTGCTTGAGCGCACTGCGGGCTCTCCTGTCGTCAAGGGGGCGAAGCCGATCGATGTCGCTTGGGAGGTCGCACTCAAGGCCACAGACACACGGCTTGATGCTCGCGTGACGACGCACGAAATCGATGGCGTGGCGGTATACGAGTTCACTCCTGGAGATGAACAGTCCTCAACGGGTCGTCTGCTGATCTCACTTGATGCGTTCACGTTGGCAGTAGCCGATGCGCTGGAGCTGAGCGACGATGATACCCTCATCCTTCGTGGTGACCAGGTGGAAGATTCGGTGACTCTCACGCTTGCGCCACGCCTGCAGTCAAAACTCATTCTCTTGGAGCGGGTGCCTCGTGAAGTTTCGCTTTGATGATCAACCGCACCAGTCGGCTGCCGTTTCTGCGGTGGTTGACCTCTTCGAAGGGGCTATCGTGCCGCCGCGTGATGCGCTTGCCGGGCAAGCACCTGGCGCGGAAGGCCACGCTGGCTTCACTCTGGAAAGAGACTTTCTTGCGGACAACCTGAAGATCATTACCACCCGTGAGTCAGTCGATCCCCAGTCTGAACTTGAACTTCTCGCAGAGACAGACCTGCAGGAAATCGATCGAGAGTTTCCGAACTTTTCTGTTGAGATGGAAACGGGCACGGGCAAGACGTACGTCTACATCTCGACAGCCCTGCGTTTGGCGGAGCTTTATGGGCTGCGCAAGTTCGTCATTCTTGTGCACTCGATCGCGATCCGCGCTGGCGTGGTCAAGACGTTCGAGCAGACCGAGGAACATTTCCGGCTGAAGTATCCTGGCGTGCCTTACAAATGGGGTGTGCTGGGAGAGAGCTCGGCGCTCAACGACTTCACCGAGCCGTCTGGAACTGTCCAGTTCCTGGTAGCTAGTGTGCAGGCCCTCGACAAGCCTGAGAAGAACACTCTCTACGCCAGCGCTGAGCAGCCACAGCTATGGGGTGACTCACTGAGTGGCGTCGAGCAGATCGCTAAGGCACGGCCCGTCGTCCTGATCGACGAGCCGCAGAATATGTCGACACCGCGGCGCCGACAGGCAATAGCGACTCTGAACCCATTCGTTGCGTTGCGCTACAGTGCTACCCACAAGGAGCCCTTCAACCTGGTGCATCGTCTGGGCCCGAAGCAAGCGGCTGAGGCTGGCCTCGTTAAGAGGGTTTCGGTCAAGGGAATTGTTGCCGGCGCGGATGGCAAGCCGTACGTCCGGCTGGACAAGGTCCGTAGCGTGCGCAAGCGACTAATGGCTGAAGTCGTCATTGATAAATCTGGCGGTAAACGTGGGCCGGTGGTACTGCAGAGCGGCTCTGATCTGTTCGAGGACTCTGGCGAGCTTCCGCAGTACCGAGGCCTGGTTGTCGACAGCATCGAGCGCAAGCCTGATCGGATCAACTTCGAAAATGGAATCGTACTCCAGGTTGGCACCGAGACCGGCGTGGACGCTGAAGCCGTTTGGCGTGACCAGATTCGCCATACGATCCGCGCGCATCTAGCTCGTCAGGAGCAGATTGACTCGGTCAAGCGCGGCGTCAAGGTACTTTCACTCTTCTTCGTTGAGCGGGTGGTAGACTATGCCGGCGACGAGGCGGTCCTGCCTGCGATGTTTGACGAGCTGTACCGAGAGGAGTGGCTGCGAGCAGGCCACTCCGAGAGCGACATGCCTGATCCTGCTGAGCTACGGGTGGCGTACTTTCCGTCGACCAAGACAGGCATCCTGAAGGACACCTCTGGACGTGCTCAGGATGCCGACGCAGAGACACGGGCGTACCAGGAGATTATTGCCAACAAGGAACTCATCCTCGATCGGGCTAACCCGCATGCGTTCATCTTCTCGCATTCCGCGCTAAAGGAGGGCTGGGATAACCCCAACGTCTTCCAGGTTGGATTCCTGCGCCATACGCGTTCAGACCTTGAGCGACGCCAGCAGATTGGCCGTGGCCTGCGTATCCCCGTCGACCAAATCGGCACGCGCGTCATGGATCCGGCTATCAACCGACTGACACTCATCGTCGACGAATCTTTCTCTGAGTTTCGAGACGGGCTGAACGCCGAATACGTAGCGTCCGGCAGCGGATCTGATGGCGGTCCTGAGCCTGATAATGCAGATAACGAAGTAAAGATCCGGCGTCGACCAGCGCTGTTCGAAAGCCCTGAGTTCGCGCAGATGTGGAAGAGGATTCGATACAAGGCTCGGTATCGCGTGACCGTTGACCCCAAGGCCCTGCAGGTCGTGGTAGCTAACTCTGCGCACCTAGCAGACCTTGAGTTCATCGAGCGCCGAGCCAATATAGTGCAATCCGCCGACCTCGTCTACAACGACGATGGCCAGGTCATCACGTCAGACTCCCGTATTTCTGAATCTCGTGGTGAACGCATTGTGGTCGTTGGCCAGCGCATGCCTGACGTTGTGCAGCTCATTGAAGACCAGTTGCAGTACGGCAAGTTTCCGCTCCAGCTAACTCGTCCCACGATTGTGGGTATTGTGCGGGAGATCCTGAATCATCCTGATCGCGATTACGCGCGGCATGTTCTCGACGATCCAGACCGTTGGGCTCGAATTGTCGCGAATGCCATCCGCGTTGAGGCGATTGAGCAGATGGTCAGCGGAATCAACTACGAGCCGATTGAGGAGTCGGAGTGGTGGGACGCTGAAGTAGTTTTCCTTGAGGTTGAATCTAAGAACCCGCCTCAGTCGATGCCGGGCAACCCAGACCCATCGAATGGAGTCGACCCGGCTCCTGAAGGCGGAGTAAACCTGTTCGACCACGTCGATTACGACAGCCACGTCGAGCGAGCGTTCGCGGCACAGCTGGAGAACAACAACGAACACGTCAAGCTCTTCACGAAGCTACCGCGACGTTTCCGGGTGCGCACACCCGTAGGTGAGTACTCACCGGACTGGGCGATTGTCTATGACGAGAACGGCACGCAGCGGCTCTACCTCGTTCGGGAGACCAAGGCCACTCGAAACCTTGACGACCTCGAGTGGGATGAGGCGATGAAGATCAGGTTCGCGGAGCGTCACTTTGAGGCCTCCCCGGCTGGCCCTGTTGATTATGGGCATACGACCGACAGAGATGGCCTGCTGATCGGTGCGGCAAGGGACGACGATGCTTTAACGCGTGCATCGAGAAACGGAGGTTACATTGGGCGATCAGAATGAAACCATAAGCGACCAAAGGATACTTCCGCTGTCAGTAGAGCCTCAAAACGCTAGACGTTTTAGGAACCTCTTCTATGATCCGATTTCCCTGCAGGTGCAGAAAAAGACGCGACTTAGTCTCCATATCCTGCGCGTTGAAAGTGGCGACTTTGCAATCGAGCCACTTCTAAAGGAGCTTGTCAACATGCGAAACTTTTACGTTTTGTCTCGCCGAGAGATCGAAGAATTTCGAAACGACATGAGTAGGTGGGGAGAATTCAACGAAAAGGCTGAGAAGAAGTTTAGGAAGCCGGACTCTAATGCAGGAGAGGGTGGAGAGCTGCTACTGTACTCCATCTTGGAATCTCACCTGGGGGCTCCAAAGCTGCTTTCTAAAATGGAACTAAAAACAGATGCTCAGCACTATATTCATGGAAGTGATGGAGTCCACCTCCTAAGGAACGATGACGAATCGTATGAAGTCATCTTTGGTGAGTCGAAAATGTACGCCGATACCAAAGATAAGCCTGGGACGAGTATACGGAATGGTTTTCAGGCTGCGCTTAATTCAATTTCAGAGGCGCAGGAAGAAGGATTTCAATTTGAGTTTTGGCTGGTCCAAAGCAACCTGCTGAAAGAGGCCCTAGAAGAGGGGGCTATCGATGCCCTCGAGGAGATACTGCTGCCGCCCGCGAGTGGTGGGCCAAGAGTTAGGAAGAGTAACGCCTTTGGCATTTTTGTCGGATTTGAAATTGATGTCTCTGATGTGAAATTTAGCGATCTCGATCCAGAGGAGATAGAGAAACTACTTTTAGAGAGGGCAGAGCACGCTGTAGTCGGCCAACAGCAGTGGCTTGCAGAGCGGATAGACTACCTAGACTTGGGCGGATTTCCGTTCCATATCTACGCGATTCCGTTCCTGCGCCGAGTTAGGAAAGGTGATGTCTTGGGGATTGAGGATATCAGGAAAAAAATCGCAGGAAGGGTAGGCGGTGGAGACCTCTGACAAGTCGAAAACGGTCGCGACTGTACTCGGTGACCGAATCGTCGGTCGCGATGACTTCCGTAGAATATTTTCCGAAGCGGAGCAAACCGTTGCCGAGCGCTTTCTTGATCAAAAAAGTTGGAAATACATTGTCAGATGCGAGTTTTTGGTACCGGTGTTCT
>NZ_KV816285.1:0-41674 GCF_001814395.1 Corynebacterium sp. HMSC059E07 | reverse complement strand
ACGACATCTTCTTCAACAAAGAAACAAGCGGTTCCAAACCAGCGGTGCGCACCCAAGTCATCGTCACATTGAACGAGCTCGACCAAATCATCAACGGCGACGGGGACGACATCGAACTCAACCTCACCAACGGCGGGCGGATGACCGGGGCAGAATTCCTCACCCACAAGTTTGCCGAAATAGGGTATGCCACCATCGTGCACCCCATTGAAGGACCCATCGACACCTTCCGGCTAGAGCGTGGAGCAAACTTCAAACAACGGCTTACCCTGCATGCTGAATTCCACACCTGTTCTAGACCAGGCTGCAATAAGCCGGCAGACTACTGCCAAGTCCATCATTTGGTGCCTTGGCAGGCAGGAGGCTACACCAACATCAAGAACCTGACCTTCCTGTGCGCCTACCACAACGGGATTAACGACGATGACCCACAAAGGCCTACCGGGCGCGGCTACATGTACCGGCTCAACACCGGGGTCAGCTTCATCCCACCCTGGGGCACACCAATCACCGCAATGCCCGAATACCAAGAAGCACTAGCCAGACTCAACGCCGAACAAGCAGAACAACCACCAGAGGAACCACCCGACAACAGTTAACACCCACAGCCACCACACGCAGCAACGGCAGAAAGGAAACAGCTAACCACCAGTGACAACACTGCCACCCGCGGACCACATCAAGGCACGCGGGCACATCGGTGATCCTTGACCCCCTTCAAATACCGGCAGGAACAACGCGCATTTAAGCCCTTAAAGAACGAGACCCGCCAACCGGATGAGGGTTGACGGGCCACTTGGGGTGGGTGAAGCGTCGTCAAGCGCGTGCGGCGCCGAAGATAGCTAGGCATCCACCGACGGACCACCCAGAGCCGAGTCAAGGATTCCCGCACCCACGAGATAGTTGGCCAAATCATTCAAGTCCGCTTCGTCCCCGTTGGCATCATAGCCGTCCATGACGTACTCGATAACCGCATTGCCATCCTCAAGCACTTCAGCAATCACGTACTCATCTTCCTCTCTAAAAGCGCCAATCTGGGAGCCGCGGTCCGAGGTGAAATCCTCGACGGTGCCGGCCAGCCCAACGCTTTCAGTATCGCGTATCGCATCCTTGTTCTCTGTGTACTGAGCCACGAATTCTCTGTCCGGACCATAGATACAAGAAATCGTCGGAACCCACTGAACATCTAGGCCCAGATAGTCCGCCTGCCCGAAGAATGACGTGTCCTTATAGCACTCGTCCGAAAGGTCAATGAGCGGAGCGGGCACCGGGGCAGAAACCTCGGAGGCGCGAATCCTGTCAACCTCATCGGAGTCATATGTGCTGTTCCAGTAGGCATTGTCGGAAGCACTTACGTCTTGCGGCGCATCATCAAAATCGGCAGCAACATCTTTGAAGAAAGAAACTGCAGCAAAGATAGCGACGCCTGCGATGATGGCGAATACAAGAACAACCGCCAGAACGATCCACAATGCTTTCTTCGAGCTGGGCTTCTTTTCGAGCGGCTGTGGCATCGCCGGGCCACCGACGTGAGATCCTTGATTTTGATTGATAAAGCCAGGCGGTGCTTGGTTGTGCTGCGGGTTCTGGCCAAATCCACGGGGCTGCTGCTGCGGGCTACTGAAAGGGTTCGTCATGTCGATCAATTTAGCAGAGACCTACATCACATTACTGCCAACAGTGCAGGATGCGAGGCCCATTCCCGCACTGGCTTTTCTATCTGGCAGCGAACCCAACTAAACTTCCTCCCGATGAATACTTTCGCCGACCTCGGCCTCCCCCGCGATGTTGTCCGCGTCCTTGACAAACAGGGCATCACGACCCCCTTCCCTATCCAAGAAGCCGCGATTCCCGACGCCCTCGCCGGCAAGGACGTCCTCGGTCGCGGCCCCACGGGCTCGGGGAAAACCTTCACGTTCGGCCTTCCCATGCTCACTCGACTTGCCGAATCCGGGGTCTCCCGACCGGCGCACCCCCGCGGTCTCGTGTTAGCACCAACGCGTGAGCTGGCAACGCAGATCCAACAACGCCTGGATGAACCCGCAGCCGCGCTGGGACTGCGCGTGTTGGCGGTTGTCGGCGGTGTCAACATCAACAACCACATTCGTTCATTGGCCCGCCCGGTTGACCTACTTGTTGCTACGCCGGGCCGCGCACAGGATCTCATCGACCAAGGCAAGCTTTTCTTCGACCAGATCACCATCACTGCGCTCGACGAGGCCGACCAGATGGCGGACATGGGCTTCCTTCCCCAGGTACGCAAGCTGCTTAAGCTCACCCCACCAGACGGCCAACGCTTACTCTTCTCCGCCACTCTCGACGGTGAGGTCAACAAGTTGGTTGAGCAGTTCATGCACGACCCCGTAACCCACTCCACAGCCCCCGTCGAAGCCGCCGTGGACACGATGGAGCACCACCTCATCTTCATCGGCACCCGCGAGGCACGCAACGACGTCGTCCTGCGGCTCGGTGCGCGCAAGGGCAAAACCATCATGTTTATGCGGACCAAGCACGGAGTCGACAGGCAGGCAAAGAAGTTGCGCAGAGTCGGTATTAACGCACTGCCGCTTCACGGCGATAAGGGCCAAGGTTCACGTACCAAGGCGATTGAGGGATTCGCCGACGGAAGCGTACCCGTGCTCGTCGCCACGGACATCGCCGCGCGCGGTATCGACATTGCGGATGTCTCCCTCGTCGTCCACGTAGATCCACCCGCCGAGCACAAGGCTTACCTACACCGTTCCGGCCGCACCGCCCGCGGCGGTGAGTCAGGCACCGTCGTCACACTCGTTACCGACGAGCAGCGCGAAGAGGTGGCCAAGCTCATTGCAAAGGCCGGAGTGGACCACACCGACCTCGACATCAGCGACCGCGCCAACCCCGCCAGCAGCCCCGAACTTGCCCAGATGACCGGTGCGCGCAAGCCGAAGGGCGAGCCGCTCGGGCCACCGAACCAACAGCAGCCTAAGCAGGAAGCACCGGGGCACCGCCGCCGCGGCCGCAACAACCGCCACCGTCGAGGCAGTGCTGGACAACGATGATTCTCGAGCCCAAGGATTGGCAAGCCCGGATGCGACAGCACGAGGAGGAAGCAAATGAGTTCCTCGCTCGCTATCGCCACCCAGGCTCGTATCACCCTGTCTACGACTTCCTTTTCGAGTACTACCCCGTCCGCCCCTCTCATCTGCGCCGTTGGCACCCAGGCGTAGGGGTCACCCTGGAAGGGAACGCTCCGCACAGCGAATGGCGCTACTACCGCCGCACTGCCGAGGGCATCACGATGGACACCGAGGCCTTCCTCGAACGCCGCGGCGGAACCGTGCGCTACATCCTGGAACTTCTGGAAAAGACGGCGCACAATCCCACCCAATTTGATTGTTTTGGCCTGCATGAATGGGCCATGGTGTACCACACCGATTCCCCTCGCCATGACCTGCCGTTGCGGTTGGGAGCGGAAGGGACGAACGCAGTCGTCGACAAGCACCGCATCAAGTGCACGCACTACGATGCCTTCCGTTTCTTTACTGAGCCCGCCCGCCCGCTTAACCTCACGGTGCTGACCCGTGAGGACCAACCGGAAAACGACCAGGCTGGCTGCGTCCATGCGACTATGGATTTATATAAATGGGCGTGGAAATTGGGCCCGTTGGTGCCAGGTGACTTGTTCCTCGATACCTTCCGGTTGGCGGTGGCCGCGCGCACGCTCGACATGGAGGCCTCGCCATATGACTGCCGCGAGTGGGGCTTTGGGGTTGTCCCCATCGAAACACCAGAGGGAAAGTCGGAGTATGTGCGGCGCCAACGCGCGCTTGCCGACGCCTCCGAGCCGCTCCGCGCGCGGCTTGTCTCCCAAATTAGAGCAGCGCTGAGCGCTACAATGAGAGACCATTGATGTGACCCGTCGGGGCGCCCTCTACTGCCCCGAGACCCCAGCGCGGAAGGAAAAAGATGGCCCGGCACTCGGATGGAAAGAATAACTATGCAATCGCACCGTGGGTCATCATCGTGGCCGTCCTCGCGGTTTTGGCGTTGGTTATCGGCGCATTCTTCCTCTTCCGCGGAGGGGAATCCGATTCGAGCGAGCCAGTAGCGGCGGATAAAACCACTGAGTCATCGGCTGTACAGAAACCGACGAGTGAAAGCGCTAGCACTACGTCTGCATCGACCACGCCCTCGAAGTCAGTACAGCCGTCCGAATCGGTATCAGCCACGCCCAGCACTGAAAACAAGGAAGATCAAGGGGTGGCGCCGAATACGTTGTTCCTTCTTGATACCTCCGACAACCTTGCGCCGTACTTCGATGAGGTAACCCAGGACGTGGCGGAGGCGGCGTCGGCAGTCGGCGCGGAGGGAAGCCAGGTGGCTCTCTGGAACTATTCCTCACCCATTTCAGCCACGGCCACCGTGGGCTTCCGTCAGAATGTAGCCTATGGCGACGCCGAGAACGTGGCCTTCGCAGTACGGCAATTCGGCACTGGTGGCGTTCCTCAAACTCGCAGCGCCGTAGTCGCGGCACTGGATAACGCCACGGACCAAAAGGCAGAAACGGGCAAAGACGCCCGCGTCGTGCTCGTTACTACTGGGACCCAACAAGATATGGATGACGCAAGCTTTACAGAGGCAGTCAAAGCCGCGCGCGGTCAGGGCGTTAGCTTGAGCGTGGTGCATATCGGTGAAGGTGAAAAGGACGCCGAGCTCGAAAAGCTCGCTGACTCCTACAAGACCATCTCGGACCCTTCAAATGCCCAAGAGGGCAAGAAGGCCATCGCCAACGCCGCCGGGGCACGATAACCGGGACACTTCAGGCGCATCGACGCCGCACATCAAAAAAGCCGCCGCTTCCTCTAGAGCACTGACGTGAGCTGCAGTGACTAAGAGGAGCGGCGGCGGATGGCTTCCTTAGGAGGTTTTGCGCTTGCGCCGAGCAGCCAGTTCGTCGAGGCCAAATACAACGTCGACTTCTTCGTCCTCCACAACGCGCTCGGCCGGGAAGGAAGTGATGGTTCCGGAAAGCTCCTTCAGGATGCCTGGGACAGCGATGCCAAACACGCCCTGTCCACCGGCAAGAAGGTCGATTACTTCGTCGTTCGAACGGCACTCATAAACCGTGGTGCCATCGGAGACGAGGGTGAGCTCAGCAAGATCGTTAACTCCGCGATCCCTCAGGGATTCCACCGCGAGGCGGATATTCTGCAAAGAAATGCCGGTGTCCAAAAGGCGCTTGACAATCTTGAGAACCAGCACGTCCTTAAAGGAGTACAGACGCTGGGAACCAGAGCCACGAGCAGTGCGAATCGAGGGCTTCACCAGGTCCGTGCGCGCCCAATAGTCCAACTGGCGGTAGGTAATGCCGGCTACCTGACAAGCGATGGGCACGCGGTAGCCCAGCTCCTCGTCGGGCCCGACATCAAAAAGGGATTCCTGAACATAGTCGTTGGCTGCGAAATCTTCGAGCGGCAGTGCGCTGGACTCGGGACGGTTATTCTTACTGCTCACGTAATTACTCCAGTGATACTTGAGGGGAGTTCTATTTTTCTATTAAAGGGCACGTCAGCGACCGCGTCAAGAGTCGTCCTCCGTGAACCTCTAGTAGAACTTTAGACTTTTTGAGTCACTTTGTCATCATTAGTCACACGCGTGTCATTAAAAAACCAGTGGTAGCACGACTAAAGCGACGCCACAGAGGGCGCCGCTTCTAATGTCTAGCTGGGATCAGGGCTTAGGGCTGAATTATGTGGAAGGGAGCTTAAACTCCCCTTTTACTCCTCTTCACCATCTTTGCCGCCGAGCAAATCTTCCTCGGAGATTCCGGAATCACGCATCATCTGCTCGAAGTCATCGTCCTCCAGCGCGCTCTGCTGGGAATGGCGCTCCCTAAACTCGCGCATGCGCTTTTCTGGGAACGTCTCCGGAGATTCTGCCTCGCGTTCTAGGCCGTAATATTCTTTAAGGTCCTCATCGCTAATGTAAATGGCTACCTCGTCGAGCACATCCTTCTCAAAATGAATGGGCAACCCATAGTGATCTGCGAGGACAAGAGCGTCACACAAGCGGGCATCGTGCTCTTCACCGGTTCCATCCAAGAGATCAACCATGAAAACGCCCTTACGGTACTCGGACACACAAATATGCTCGATGCCATCTAGTTGGTCCGCAAAGGCGATGAGCAGTTCATACGTGCTTGGGCGCGCATTGAAGTGCCGCTCGAGTACTTGGAGGACACGCGCGCCGTCGATGGGTGAGACCCACACCGGCACGTGCCGGTCTGCCTCCGCCCAATAGAAAAGAGCGCATAAGTTATTTTCGGGGCCAACGGGGTGGATTCCGAGAAATTTCAAGACTTCAGTGTTCATGGAATCCACTTTTACACACATTCCTTACCCATGGTTGTCGGGCCGGCTGAGTGGCGTAGAAAAGTCGTCGCCAAGCTTGCGGAAATAAAAGCCCGTATGATTTAAGGCCGGAACTCGTCACGAAGCTCAGTCTTGACAAGTGTCCCGTGAAGCGACAAAACAAGGGCCGCCATCTGCTGAGAAAGCTCCTCCGCCTGTTGCGGGGCAGTATCAGACTTCGAATGCGCCACCGGCGTCGCGACCTGCGAAATCATGTCCGCCTGGCGGCGGGCGGCATTGCGCAGAGACTTCAACTGCCGCGCCTCAAACCCGAAGGATTCCAGCGCCACGGCCGCGGACACGATGGACACGTCATCCGTATCAAAGAAGCCCGCCGGATCCGGCTTAATCAGTCCCGCAGAAACCAGCTTGGCGATGTTTTCCTGCGTGGTGCCTGCTTGGTCGGCCACATCGGCGTCGGTAAGCCGAGAAACCACCGGTGCGCGTAGCTGCTCGGCGCTGATGAGGGCCTCGGCCTGGGAGGACACGATGGCGGTAACCTGCCCCGAATCCATCGCGTCTAGCTGTTCCCGAATAACCTTGAGCGGCGTATAGTGATCGCGCTGCGCAGTCAGGATATAACGAAGGCGATCAAGGTCCTTTTGATAGTAGCGGCGGTAGCCCTTCGCGGTGCGCTCTGGAGTAATCAGCCCCTCAGATTCCAAGAAGCGAATCTTCGACACCGTCACATCCGGAAATTGCTTCTGCACGTGCTTTAGCGTTACGCCAATGGACATGGGCTTCTGCTTAGCAGGCTTGGTCTTCTTGGCCACGGAAGACGCTGCTGCGGCAGCGGCGGTGGACTTCTGCGCACTCACGATAGGACTACTACTGCTTTCTACACGGTTTCACTATGACATAAGGGGAGCACGGGAGGAAGCTTTCTCCCGGCCTTCTCCCCTAGTTCTTTAGGACAGGCACTGCCTTATTTCGGGGCAATGAATACCAAGCGGAATTTACCGATCTGGATTTCATCGCCCACTTCGAGCACCTGAGCATTGCGCGGCTCGCGGTTCACGTAGGTTCCGTTGAGCGATCCGACATCAACCACCTCGAACTGACCGTCCTTCGCACGGAACTCCGCGTGGCGACGAGACACGGTGACGTCATCGAGGAAGATATCAGCTTCTGGGTGGCGGCCGGCGGTGGTGGTCGGCTGATCAAGCAGGAAGCGAGCGCCTGCATTAGGGCCACGCTTCACGACGAGCAGGGCCTGGCCTTCAGCCAAGTTCTCAGCGCCAGCAACGGAGGCGTCAGAGCCCGCCGCGGTGCCGTTTTCCATCTCCTTAAGAAGATCTGCGCGGAAGACAGAAGTAGTTTCTGCCTGCGGTTCCGGCGTTCCGGTATTCTCGCTCATTTTTACCTCCGAAGGGTCGGATCAATGTTGACTCATTCCATATTAGCGACTCCGCCGCCCGCGCGAGTCGCCTCTCCGCAATTTACATCAACGGAAAATGTTTCCTATGCCCTTGAGCACGGAGTTTCCGCCCCCTGATAGTGGGTTATCGGAGACCATATAAGTCCACGTTGCGCTCGGGCGGGACAGGCCGTGATCCTCTAGATGGGCGCCATCTGAATCGATAAGCACGGTCTTAAAAGTATCAACGGCGTCATTAACCGCGCGCTGCGCTAGGTCTTTAAACTCGCGCACCGCGATGCGGTGGTATTCATCGATTGGCGTCTCGCGGGCGATGGCACGTAGGTGGATAGATTCCCGCACATCATCCATCAACTCCAGGTGGTCGGCCCACGCCTGGTCGAGGTGGAAGAGCATAATCTCACGGGCCGCCCGCTCGCGCGCTTCAGCGGGGACGTCACGAAGCTCAGCAGCACGCTCCGGTGCCCGCTCAGCCAGCTCCTGCCAGGCTTGGTCGGTATCGAGCAGCTTAGCTCGCCGCTCATCAATGATGATGCGCTGATCTGCGAGCAGGTGGTTGTACTTCCAGGTCTGCGCGTGAATCTCTAGAAGCTGCCCCTCGGTCACGCGCTGACAGTGCGCAATGAAATCACGAACCCTTTTGGATTCGATGAGCCCGTCGGCATCGGGACGGGCGGACAAGGATTCATCTTCCCCACCCTGTTTAACCACGTCATCTTCTAAGGAAACGAAGAAGATGGACTTGCCCGGATCTCCCTGGCGGCCAGCGCGACCGCGCAACTGGTTATCCAGACGCGAGGAACGGTGCCGCGAGGTGCCGAGCACCGCCAGACCACCCTTCTCGACGACGGCATCGCGGTCTGACTCATCAGCGCCACCCAGCTTGATATCCGTGCCGCGGCCCGCCATCTGGGTGGAAACGGTGACACGGCCGACGTCGCCAGCCTCCGCCACAATGCGCGCCTCGTCATCGTCATTCTTCGCATTAAGGACGTTAACCTCGATCCCCCGTTCGCGTAACGCAGCGGCGAGATCTTCGGACTCGGCGACGTCGTGGGTGCCCACCAAAACTGGTTGACCGGTGCTGTTGATCGCGACGATCTCGTTCACGATGGCCCGGGACTTCTCATCCACCGAGGCATAGATGCGATCCGCCTCATCGAAGCGCTGCAGTTCCTTGTTTCTATCGATGACCGAGACGTGGAGGTTATAGAACTGGCGCAGCTGATCGGTCGCCTCCACAGCGGTACCGGTCATCCCGCACACCAACGGGTAGCGGCGCATGAGTTCCTGGAGCGTAATGGTGTCGAGGATGCGTCCTCCTTCCGATACCTCCAAGCCTTCCTTGGCCTCCACAGCGGCCTGCAGGCCGTCGGGCCAGCGCTGCAGTTCGGCTACGCGGCCGCGGGAGGCATCGATAAGCTGCAGCTTTCCGTCCGTGATGATGTAGTGAATGTCACGAATGAGCAGCGCCTTCGCGTGCAGCGCCAAGTTCACTTTGACTAGTACGGAGCCGATATTCTCCTCGGAGTAGAGCGAATCAATGCCCAACTCGCGCTCGACTCGCGCCGCTCCATCGTCGGTCAGCGCTACCGTGCGCCCGTCCTCCGCAATAACGTAGTCCTGTTCCTCGCGCAGGCGCGAAACCACGTTGGTGATGTGGCCTGTGGACTCCTCACCCGGGCGGTTTCCGGCGAGGACGAGGGGGACGAGGGCTTCGTCGACAAGCACGGAGTCCGCTTCATCCACCAACGCAACATCTGCGCGCGCCTGCACCGTCTGCTCACGGGAGGTGATCTGGTTATCCCGTAGCACGTCGAAACCGAGCTCGTTGACTGGCGCATAGATGATGTCAGATAGGTAAGCCGCGCGGCGCTCCTCCGGGCCGAGCTTCTCCGTTACCGAGGCCACCGTGAGGCCGAAGAACTCCACAAGCGGGCGCATCCACTCGGCATCGCGCGCCGCGAGATAGTTATTGACCGTCACCAAGTGGACACGTTTTCCGGTCAACGCAAAACCAGTCGCGGCCATTGCGCCCACTAGGGTCTTTCCCTCGCCGGTGGCCATCTGGATGACATCACCCTCAAGCAAGCGGAGAACGGCTTGGGACTGGACATTAAATGGGCGCATACCGAGCTTGCGTTCGCTGGCCACAGCCAGAGCGGCGAGGAAACGCGACTTATCCGCAATCGCGCCATCCTTCACGCATTCCCGTGCGGTGGTGGCAACGTCTGCATCCGATAAGTTGGCAATTTCTTCCACCGCGGAATCCGCAGCCGTGACGACAGCTTTCGACTTTTTATTGTTGCGCTCGGACTGCGCGCCCATTGCCTTCCAGAACCAATCGAATGCGCCCATGAGCACTCCTCCATCCTTGTGCGTCATACAGGTCTTCTATCGACTTTAGTCAACCCCGGTTCGCAGGCGTGCAGTTGCCCTTATATCCTTGTGGGCATGCAATCCGTGAACGTGTCGCTCCCCTCCAGCACCGGTACCACGATGGCCGGAACCATCGATTTCCCAGACTCCCCTCCGCAAGCCTTCGCCATCTTTGCGCACTGCTTTGCCGGCTCGCGCCATACCCCCGGCGCCGCCCGCGCGAGCAAGCAGCTGACAAACTTTGGCATCGCCACCCTACGCTTCGACTTCCCAGGCTTGGGACAGTCCGAGGGAAATTTCGCTGATACCTGTTTCAGCCAAAACGTTGCAGACATCCAGGCCGCCGCCGAGTGGCTGGCCCAGAACTACTCCGCACCGCAGCTCCTCATGGGGCACTCGCTGGGCGGCGCCGCTGCCCTCGCGGCGGCCAACGGCATTCGTTCCCTTAAGGCCGTCGCCACCATCGGTGCTCCTTTCGATCCCGCACATTCAGTGCTGCATTACGCCGACAAGATTGGCGAGGTCGACGCCAATGGCGAGGTAGAGGTCACCTTGGGCGGCCGCGCGCTAACCATTTCGCGCCTTTTCCTCGAAGACCTTGCTGAGACCAACCCGGAGGAGTACCTTCCGCGCCTACGCAAGCCCCTGATGGTGCTGCACTCCCCCATTGATCAGACCGTTGGCATCGACAATGCGCAGAACATTTTCCGCACCACGCGCTACCCCAAGTCCTTGGTCGCCTTGGATAAGGCTGATCACCTCGTCACCAAGCAAGGCGCCGCCGCACGCGCTGCGGACCTGATTGGCGCGTGGGCGGAGCAGTTCATCGTTCCGGAGAACCTTCCCGCGCCGGTCGCAGATGACTCCGCGGTGGCAATCCCTGCGGTGGGCACGAGGATGGGCGTCGTAGTACGCCACAACGACCGTTCTGTGACCGCTGACCGCACGAAGAAAAGCGGCGGCAAGGGCCAAGGTTTTACCGCTGAAGGCCTCCTCATGTCCGCACTGGCTGTGGCAAGCACCCAGGCCATCAAGGCGGCGGGCAAGGCACACAAGATCGACGCGAAGGCTCTCGAAGCTGTGTCCGTCAGCATTACCCAAGAGTCCGAATCCCGATTTACACGTACGGTGACACTTCCTGCCTCCCTTAGCGCGGATCAACAACGCGCGCTTGGCGACGCCTCCACGTCCACCACCATCGACTCCCTCCTCACCCTCGAGGTGACCACCACCGTGACAACCGCGGCACAATAGATTCACATGATAGTTCTCAACCTTCTTGATCCGGCTGCCCGCTGTCCCTGCGGAACCGGCTTGACGTTTGGCGAGTGCTGCTCGCGCTACCACGCCGGCACGCCCGCCCCCTCGGCCGAGGCGCTGATGCGCTCGCGGTTCAGTGCTTTCGTCACCGGCGACGAGGACTATTTGCTCCGCACCTGGGACCCAGAGACCCGCCCTGAGCGCCTCAACCTCGCAGATAGCGGCATCCGCTTTTACCGCCTCGATATTATCGACACCGTCGCCGGCGGCCCCTTGGACGATACCGGCGTCGTTGAATTCGAGGCCTTCTATAAGGGCGCCGCACAAGGCTCTCAGCGGGAACGCTCCTCTTTCCGCAGGCAAGACGGGCAGTGGGTCTACTCCAGCGGCGAGTTCTAGAGCCTTCAAAACACGCGTCAACCTGGGATTTGTCGAAGCGAATACCGCTGGTGTAATCTGTAGCAGTTGCACCAAATGGTGCGGCGGCGGACTATGGCGCAGTTTGGTAGCGCACTACACTGGGGGTGTAGGGGTCGCAGGTTCAAATCCTGTTAGTCCGACAGCATCCAGGCTGGTCAGAGCTTTTCTGACCAGCCTTTCTTTTTCGCCCAGTTTATTGGCGGCCCTGTTTAGCGGATCTACTTCTCTTGGCTAAGGACGTGGCCCAGGGCGTCGATAAGCGTGCGGTGAGAATCCGGAGATTGTTCATTGAGAAAGGCCTGCCATTCCCCGCTCGGCGCTAATGCTGCAAGCAGCAAACACAACTGAGCGCCGGCCTCATATGGCAATCGATTGCGCAGAAAGTCATTGTCGATCTGCCCGGACTCTAGGAACGGAACAACGTCGGTGAAACGCGCTTCCTTAGTGTTGTCGAAGTACATCGGGCCAAAGTCATACCCCACCGCACGTGAGGCCATTATCCCGAGGTAGGTAGCCGTGCCTTCCACGGTTTCCATCCAGCGTTCTTGGCTGACGTAGTCAGGATCTGCAGCTAGGCGTTCCTTTTCCAGAGCGAGCAATTCTGTGGCCAGTTCCCTCAGCCGAGCTTGGTCTGCACCCGCGTCGCGGACTGCATCGAGCAGCCGCATTCTCTCGTCGAGCAGCTCCACCCCATGCGGGGAGAGCTCGCCAAAGACACGCGAGTCCAAAGCCCACCGAGCTTGACCGTAGAAGTGGAAGGATTCATGCGCGAAGAAGGTAATGAAGTGTTCTGAGGAGAATTGTTTGTCAAAATTATCCTCGCCGAATTTGAGGTAGTAGACATCGCTCCCCTGGACCGTCGTGGTCTCGCCCACCGTGTTGAAGTTGCCGCCGGCAATCTTAATCGGCCACAGCCTCGGGTAGATCCGGTCCAACCGATAGACTTCGAGGCCGGCGGGGTTATCGCCCATGTCTACAGGGGCAGCGAAGGGCGAAGAGACTTCTTGGGAGGGGTTGATCAGGTAGGAAAAGTGGGTCTTCCTGCTGATTAGCAGCGTGGGGAACTCGGTAGCGGCCGCATTGAGCCAGGCCGCCGGCTCCGGACGATCTGCGACGGCAGCGGCGTATTCCGAGTACTCCTCTAAGGCGCGCCGATCAATCGGGTCCAACTCTCCCACGGATATCCCTGCGGTATTACGCGCCACGTGTACGCTGCCGGCGATGATCACGACGACGAGCAGGATTACGCCGATTTCCCACCACCGGCGCGGCCGCCTCCGCGAGCTCTTCATAGTTGCGAGCTGAGATGATTTGCCCACCTACTTCACCTCCAATGGGTCGGCGGCACCGCGGACGGCGTGGCGCATGAAAAAGAAATTAGTGCTTAAAGGACTGTTGCAGTCACGCTTCCCACTCTATAGTCCGGTGTTTACGACCTACTCATCGCCTAGAACCGCCACAGGAATGCTGCTCTTATTGCGATAAACCATCTGGTCAACACCGCTGTGTTCGTTGTGCCAGCCCAACACAAGGGCAAACGCCATCACAGGCAGCTCTGAAATACGCACTCACGCTGCTATAAACAGCAAGCTTTGGCCCAATGCTGCGCTTGCCTACCCCTCAATCGCTCATGCAAACAGCCCCACTGCGGATGCAATGGGGCTGTTCTGTATTGCTCTGCCTGAGATTTCTCTGCTCAGGCTGGAACTACGAGTTGGTCTTAGCGGTTAGCGCGCCACGGAATGCCTTCCTTGGGCAGGTAGCCCAGCAGGTAGAGGTAATCAATAGCGCCGAAGATGGAAACGATTAGACCGCCACCGAGAATCGCTCCAAGGAATGAGTAACCAACAGCGGAGGACATATCAGCGTCTTCACCATCTTTACCATCTTTGCCGTCGACGCCATCGCGGCCGTTGATGCCATCCTTGCCGTCAAGCCCATCGCGGCCGTCGCGACCGTCACGGCCATCCTTGCCGTCGGCGCCGTCCTTGCCATCACGCCCATCGCGGCCGTCGCGACCGTCACGGCCGTCCTTGCCGTCGGCGCCGTCCTTGCCATCACGGCCATCGCGACCATCGCGGCCGTCCTCACCGTCGCGTCCATCGCGGCCATCCTTGCCGTCGGCACCGTCCTTGCCATCACGGCCAGGCTCCCCGTCTTCACCGTTATTATCCTCATCATCGGAATCTACAGGGGCCGAGGTAGTGGAAGCAGGCTCGGATTCCTCCGTCGGATCCTCAGGTTCGGCCGCCTCGGACTCAGTAGATTCAGGCGCAGTCGACTCTGCGGACTCAGAAGCCTCATCTGATGCGGAGGGTTCACTCGACTCGGAAGGCTCAGTGGACTCGGAGGGCTTCTCGGAATCAGAAGGCTCGGCGGACTCAGAAGGCTCAGAGGACTCGGTTGTCGAGGTGGAATCCGGCGCTTCGTCGCTGACCTGCTTGCCATTGAGCATGTCCGCACACTTCTGTCCAGCCGGTGCGTTAACCTCGGCCAACGCAGAAGCCGCGGTCGAGATACCAGACAGGGTGGACTCAATTTCCTTGCGCTGAGTATCGCTCAGCTTCAAGTCCTTAGCGGCACTAGCGCCCGGGAAAAGGCCAGCAATCGTAACGGCGGCATTAAAAACCTTCAATACGGTAGCGACTCCAGTACCGAAAGCACCATCAGCAAACTTGATGAGCCCAGAGACGGTCTTCTTCGCCGCATCCGGGTTCTTCAAATCGACATCAGCATCGGAGTTCTCGATCTTTGCGATAGCCATGCCCTGCGCACGTGCGAGGTCCCACGTGACATCCTTGTCTTTCTCGCCTTCACGGACCATTTCAGCGATCCGCTCCCACGAGCTTGCGCCAATCTTCTTGATGAAGTCCGACGGGACGAGATCGCCGACAACAGGAATAACTTCCCATACGGTCTGCAGCAGCTTGTTGCCGCCATCATAGAATGCACGAGCTAGGTCGAGCTTGCGCTCAAGAATCTCGCCTTCCTTACCAGGAGCATCAGAAATCTCACAGACCAGCTTGCCGTCCTTCTCGACGACCTTGATCGAAGCGTCAGCCGTCGATGATTCAGTGCTCTTCAGCTCATCAAGCGTCGTCGGTTTGCTGTTTTCCGCGTCATAAAAGCTGATGTCGTTGTTGCGAGAGTCGCGGTCAAGCTCTTCAATCGCGTTATCACCAGCGTTGTCTTCATCAACCAGGTTGCCGTCTTCGTCGAAGGCAGTGCCGTTGACATCAAGAGTGCCAGTGCCATTCTCCTCATGAACGAAGGAAGATTCTGCCGGTTCCTCTACCGCAATTGCCTGAGGAGCAACGATAACGGAAGAAAAGGTAGCCACTGCCGCTACAGTGGCGACAATGCGAGAGCGAGTAGGGCGCATAGTTAGTCTTTCTTAAACTGAAGTGAAAACCCGCTTAGCCTTATAAGGCTTGCGATTAAGGTTCGGACGTGGCCACCATACAACCTGCAGAGTATATTTTCTACACTTGAGCAACTACTTGCTACCCCCATTCAGAGACACCGGCCATCGACATCTTTGCCGTTCACGCCGTAAACATTAGTCGCTCCAGACCGATTTCTACCCCCTTCACGCAATGAATGCGCCCAGCCAAAGCCCACGTCCACACCACCCCGACAAGGTGCCGCCACCCTCAGATATTGACAAAAGAATCCCCACTTTCACTCTAAGAAAGTAGGGAGGAATATGATGCGAATCACTCTCAGTTGAGCATCCCGCACGCTCATTTCACTGAACTAGCCTGCCATGCCATTGAGGCTTCGCATGATGCCGCCGAGTTCGATATCCATATACTGAGTCAGAATTTCAAAAATAAAATCGGAATTATACCCACGCAATGGCCCGTTGGTGCTCAGCATGGCAAGACCGTGGGCGCCAGCCCACACTGAAATCACTAATGTAAAAAGAACCCATGGAGTGCGCGGCCCGTCCACCTCATCGATAGCCTCGCGTACGAGAGACATAATGAACCCAAAGGCTCGGCCGAACTCGCTGAAATCACGTTGAAGCTCGACCGCTTTATTCGCGTTTGGCAGGAAGTCATCCTCAAACGACATGGGCACGATCGGGCCGGATGCGATCTTAATGAGCGCCTCAAATCCTTGCGGGTCATGCAAAGCATGCGAGACATATCCATAGCCCGTAGCTTTAATCTTCGACACTGCGCTAGCGTCCTGCGGCAACGCGGCTACCTGACGGTAAATGAACTCATAGTTGATTTTGTCCAAATAGCGCTCCAAGAAACTCGCCAGCTCTTGGTCGCTTTCAATAAGGTGTTCAGCCTCTTGGACGCTAAGTCCTGCTCGTTTTGCGGCGCCACCGATATGCAAGCCAGTCACGCCGTGGTCTAGAGCCTCCTCAACGGCACCTCGGAGCAGAGCTCTCCGCTGCTCTTCTTCAGTCCCCCGCGGAAAGTTTTCTGCACTGATTAGGAGTGTTTCAGGCTGCTCCCCTGCCAGGCCGCAAGGTTCGGCGCGCTTGATACGCTCGCCCCTAAAAAAGGGATAAAGACCAACGCTCAGCGTATCCATGACAGCACTAAAGGTTTGTTTTTTCGCCGCTGGCGAGAGGTAGCGCAGAATCCCTTCGGCTGCAAGCTGTGTAACGCCGTGTAGGTGGGAGAATATCGACAGAGCGGAGAGCAGCGTCCCATAGGCATCGAGCTCCGTGCCGCCGGATTCTTTAATAGCGTCTTTAGTCAGGTCAAAAAGAATACGCATAATGGGGCAGGTGTCAGCCTCTCCATCACGGCTAGCAAAGTCCTCAGCCGTCAATCCCGTGCGGGGAGAAGCGTAGACAGCAGTAAAAGCCGCAAAAGAGGATGGGTCCTCGACCGCAAAAGAAAAGTAGGACAGCGCGGTAGCACGAAGCTTATCTACCGCGGTCGCATTTTCGGGCAATCCTTGTAGGTGCACATCAATAGTTGACGTCAGTGCATCATTGAGAGAGTGCTTAGTTGCCTCGACGAGTTCCGCTTCGGAAGCAAAAAGTGCCTGAGCTTCCGCAAGAGGCACATCAACCTGGTCAGCAACCTCCCGAAGGCGCACTTCATCGATGCCCGCCTTAGCAATGACCCGGCCAGCTTGCTCAATCAGAAGCTGCTTAAAGGGCTGGCTACTTTGTTCCACACCTACTGAAGTATTCACAGTGTTCAGCCTACCTAGGAAATGACCGATTTTATATTCATAAACACAACATAGGAGGATTTAAAGGTTTCTCTCAGATTCCTTTTCTCTATCAACTCGCCCATATTATGTCCCAGCCGAAACCAACATATACATTGCTACAAAACTTATACAGTCCTGCCCACATCGTGGACAGGACTTATAGAGCGAGCCTAGCGTGGCATTTCAGAGGCAGTGGGTTCTTACTCCTGCGACGTCAGGGTACCAGGCACACTGCCTCCGCCCTCAATTTTTAGGACTTAAGCGCCCTCGTTACCGATACGATCATCGAGCTGGTCGCGAGCAGAGTCAATCTTATCGGCCTTATCTTCGCCGAGCTTACCCTTAGCAAGATCAGCGCCCTTGTCCAGTGCGCTGTCCGAAACCTGCTCGCCCTTATCGGAGTTCAGCGCGTCCTTTGCCTTGTCAAAAATACCCATTCCTACAATCCTTTCGTTGCTTTTACTGTTTCTAACCGTGCTAGCTACCAACGTGTCAATACGCCTGCGGCTACAACCGATCAGTAGGCGTGAACCCCATCGATCGGCTCCGCACACTACGAACAAGTGCACTATCGACCGCGGCATTCACGTTGCGAGCCATCACGAGACTCCACCGTACCGACGCACCAGAGTCTTCGCCACACGAGTTATTAATCACCCTAGTTATGAGACGTACCGTTCCCACACAAAGCAGCACTCTAAGAATTCTCAGGGTCGGCGCATCCGTTTACCCCCTCCACCTACCCCTTTTCGTTCAACAACTTGGTAAAAGCAGGCGCGCTTTCGTTAGCATTGCTGTGCACTCTAGGACACACTTCTTTGGCTGCGCTCCGCGCTCAGTTCTTTGCGCAATAATTAACGCACATACCCTCGTCCGTAGATCAATCGCCAAAGTACAAACCTGCCCACAATGCCTTCCCCTCATTCTGAGCCAACTCCCCGACCCGCTACACAACCTGATTCTTCGACGCCCTCTCATGGGCTAGAAATACCCACAAACGATGACTCAGCCTTTGGCTTAGTGTGGCCCGGAAAGAATGCTGCCGCTGCGCTTGCTGCCTCTCAAGCTGCGGGGAGGCAAACGTTGATAAGCGGCTCGGATTCCACCACCAATTCAGTCACCGTCGCCGATAATCTATCCGCGCTCAAGAGCTTTGTTGCCCGCGGTATGAAGGCCGACGTCATCTATATCGACCCGCCGTATAACACCGGCAAGGATTTTGTTTATCGCGACAACTTCCGCCAACGGCGAGAAATGCGCTCAGAGCACTTTGGTCAATGGCATGCCGAATGGCTTTCTATGATGCTTCCGCGACTGATCCTTGCGCGTGAAGTACTCGCAGACACAGGATTCATCGTGGTTTCGATCGGCGAATCAGAATGTGCCCATGTACGCCTACTCCTCAACGAGGTTTTCGGCGAGGATTGCTTTGCAAGCCAGCTCATTTGGAAAAAAGGCGGTACTGGAAAGAATGATTCAAGATATGCCGTCCAAGAGCACGAATATGTCCTTTGCTACGCTAAATCTCCGGAAAACTCCGGGTTCAATGTTGATCTAGGGGCGCAGACATCGACCCGCTACAACCATCGCGATGAGAAGGGTAACTATTCCCTCGTTCGCCTAGATTCCAAGACCTTGGGTTATCTACCAAGCCTCGACTTTCCCATCGTCGGTCCGAATGGTGATAAATACTGGCCTCATCAACCCGACGGGAAGTCGAAGGTCGCGCGCTGGCGTTGGGGGCGGGACAAAGTTGATAAGCACTATGACGACCTGGTTTTCAGACGCGGCTTTGTCTATACCAAAAACTATGAAAAGAAGGGTGCGCGCCCACGCTCCATACTGGACGGGGAACGATTCGGTGTAACCCGTACAGGCCGTCGTGACGCTGAAGAGGCACTCGGTGTTAAAGGCGTATTCGATTTTCCCAAACCAGTGCGGCTTATCAAGCACCTCATCGCAATCGCCGGCGGCCCCAACGCGGTAGTCCTCGACTTTTTTGCTGGCTCTGGCACCACCGCGCAGGCCGTCGTCGAGCTCAATCGCGAGGATGGCGGCCAACGCTCCTTTCACCTCGTACAGATTCCGGCCCCCACGGAAACCACCAGTGCCGCGCACCAAGCTGGTTATAAAACGGTGGCAGATATCTGCTTAACGCGGGTTCGCTCCCTCGGCATCCCCTTTAATCACTACACGCTGAGCGAGTAGTCCACGAAGGAATCAATCCTAGGCCACTCCGTGTTCCTCGGTGTCTGCAGGCCGGCCGGGGATACCGAAGAAGTCTAGTACCGCGTCGGTGGCAAAACCTTTACCCACCTCAGTTTTCGTAGCGTTGTTTCCACCAGGCCACACGTGGGATCCGCCTTCGATGCGAATGTGCTGCAGCGGTGCTTGGCAGGCAGTCCATGTCTCTCTGGTGGCACCGTTTGTGAGACGTACGGACTCAACGTCGCCACGACACTTGTTACGACGCTGATGCTGCCCGAGCACTTCTGCGACCGAAGCATAAGCAGTCTCGTGCCGCACGCCGCCCTCATAGTTGACAACGGGGTCTTTTGTACCGTGAATATCCAAACGGCCAACAGGCTTGTCTGAGCAATCCGTATGGATGCCTTCGTAATAAGCCGCCGATACAGTAGCTACCGAACGAAACGTCCCCGGCATACGGCAGGCTAAGAATGCCGCGAATCCTCCTCCATTGGACAGGCCCGCAGCGAAGATAGCGTTATCGTCTACCTCATAAGTCGCGCGCAGGCTGTCCACGATTGCTCGCACGAATTCTAGGTCTTCTTCCGCGCTGGTAGCAGCATAAGGTGCCGGAGCCCACGCCGCATTTTCCCCTGCAGGGTAGGCGACTATGGCGTCAGCCGCATCAAACTGGCTGTATTGCTCCATGTTTTCCGGAGAATCTGTATAACCGTGGAAGGACAACAGGACCGGCCAGGATCGATCTGCAGTGTAGTTTTCGGGCACGTGGAGGAGAAAACTACGTCCGGAGGCCAACTTCATTTTTTTCGTGTGCCCGGGGTCGGGGCCAACGAGCATAGGGGCGACGGGAAAACCGAGGTCACTTCTCCACTCTGCTGTTGATGGAGAAGTAGTCGTGTCTTCTTCAGGCGAGCTGCACGAGACCAGCGCCATGACGCAAGCTGCGGTTGAGATGATCCCAGCCAGCGTGCGCGAACACCGCAGCCATGCTGCAGAATCTTCACTCATCATTTGCCTCGCCACGCTCGCCCTCGGGAAAATATCCTCGTCCACCTTAAAACATCCCACCGACATCCACGAACCTGCAGCACCGCGGTAGATTTAGGAGCATCATGAGCCCAACTCCTTCCGAATCAACTGATTCTCCCAGCGCCTCATCCCCTTTCCCGGTTCCCGAGCATTACCCCAGCTATCGCCCGGCTTCGGGGAAAGAGGCACCGAGCTTCAACACAGTTCAGCAGCGTCTTCGTTCTGCCCAATCATTCAGCCACGGCGCCGACGCCTATCATGACGTGCGTCCTGGTTACCCGCAGGAGGTATCACGGCTCATTGCCTCCGCGCGGACTGTCCTCGATGTTGGCGCAGGCACCGGAAAGCTCACTGAATCACTAAGCAACCCCGTTGTCTACGCCAGCGATCCATCCCCTGACATGACCCGAGTCCTAAACCGCCTCGGGGTGCCGTGCTGGCGTGCAACTGCCGAGAACACTGCGCTTGCCGACGCCTCCCTCGACGCCCTCACCTGCGCGCAGACCTGGCATTGGGTTGACGTCCAACGAGCCTGTGCAGAGTTTGACCGGGTTCTCCGCCCCAACGGAAAAGTCCTCTTGGTGTGGAACACTCTGGACGTCAATGCGGACCCGTGGGTCCTGCGTCTTTCCCGCATCATGCATTCCGGAGATGTCCACCGTCCCGGTTTCTATCCCGCTTTTTGTGAACCATGGACGCTTCGCCAAGAGCTCCGCTTGACGTGGGAACACGAGCTGAGCCCCGAAGGCCTTCATGCTCTCATGCATACTCGCTCATATTGGCTTCGCAATGGCCACAAGATCCATGAACGCATGACACATAACCTCAACTGGTACCTCTTCGAACACATGGGCTTTCGCCCCGGCCAAGTCCTTCGCATTCCTTATCGGACGGATGCGTTCTTATTGGCCCGCGCTGGCGAGTAGCCAGCCCGCCCCAACCATGACAACTGTCACGTCTAATTGGTGACACCACGTCTACGCTGCACATATCTGCCCACCATAGCGTGAAGATATGAGCACAACACGCACTCTCCTACCAGTCATTGACGTCAATGGCGTCAGCAAGGTTTTTAATGCGGCCTCGCCCAATCCTGTACAAGCGCTTCACGACGTCTCCCTTTCCATTCATCGGGGCGAAATCGTTGGCCTGCTGGGAACGAACGGCGCCGGAAAAACGACGCTTATTGATCTCATCCTGGGCCTGACAACACCGACATCCGGCACTATCCAGGTGCTCGGAGAAAGCCCACAGACCGCTATTAAAAGCGGACGCATAGGAGCCGTCATGCAATCCGGCGGCCTTCTTCCTAACATCACCGTCAAGGAAACCCTCGAGCTCCTCGGCGCGGCCTTCCCATCTCACCGTGCGTTTGACGACATCATCGAGCGCGCAAATCTAGGAGATATCCTGTCGCGCCGCGTGAGCAAATGTTCCGGTGGTGAGCAACAACGCCTTCGCTTCGGACTGGCTCTCTTAGGAGATCCGCAAGTGCTGCTTCTCGACGAGCCAACTACGGGGATGGACGCCGGTGCCCGACACCACTTCTGGGAAACTATGCGCGAAGAGGCAGATGCCGGCCGCACCATCGTGCTCACCACCCATTACCTAGAAGAAGCCGAGACCTTTGCCCAGCGCATCATCATGCTCAACAAGGGCCACATTCAAGCCGATGGCTCGACAGAAGAGATCCGCAACTCCAACTCCACCCGCATCGTCCGGGCCACCTTTCCCGGCGAGGTACCACATGTGCTGACGGCCAACCTACTTCCCGGAGCTATCCACCAAGAGCAAACAGACACGGGGCTGGTCATCACTGCTCGAGACTCTGATGCGGTGGCACGCTACCTGCTTAACGAAACCACTGCTCGCGACATCACTATCACAGGACACAGCTTGGAGGATTCCTTCCTCGAGCTCTACAACGCTACATCCAGTAACACCACGCGATAAGGAGATTTCACATGAGCCCCCACACCGCTGCGCACCCTACTCTTCGCACCACCCTCAACTACGCTGCCCACGACTTAAAGCGGCTACGTCGCGACCTGCCTACGCTCTTTTTCAGCGTTGGCCTTCCAATCATCTTCTATATTCTCTTCGGCGCCATGCAAGAATACGGCCAAGTCGAGTTTAACGGCGGAAATGTTGCTGCCCTGGTGATGATCGGCATGGCGCTCTATGCCGGTGCTACAGGTGCTGTTGGCGCCGCCGGCTCCATGGTTGCAGAAAACCGTGCAGGATGGGGCCGGCAATTGGCGCTCACTCCCCTGCGCTCTTCCCAGCTAGGGATTTCCAATTTCCTCAATATCGCGGTCCGCGCGATCTTACCGATCGCCGCTGTCTTCATTACCGGTGCACTCACCGCAGCAAGCATGCAACCGACCCAGTGGGCATTAGCATTTCTTGCTACCGTCGCCTGCGCTATCCCCTTCGGCTTCTACGGCATGGCCTGTGCCATGCTCTTTCCCTCAGAAAACACCGTCTCTATCACGACATCCACTATTGTCATTCTCGCCTTCGCCGGAAATGTTTTCATGCCGCTAAAAGAATCGCTACTCGTGGTCGGACGATTCACTCCGATGTACGGCGCACAGGCTCTTTCGCGTGGGCCTTTGTCTGAAGGCGCCCAAATGATCAATAGCGAGCAGCTCTTTATTGAAGACCCGCTATGGTACGCATGGGTTAATATCGCTGTATGGACAATGGTTTTCGTCGGGTTGTGCCTGATTCTTCACAAGCGCGACAAGAACCGAGCATGATGAGTAGCTTCAAGGTTCGCAATGCCGCTTTCGCAGCTATTTGGTTGATCTTTCTCCTGCTTGTCCTTCTCCAGGTCTTGTTCCTTCCCACTTATACGCCTGCTCAGCGGACCTGGGCTGTGGCCATCACTGTGCTTTTCTGTGTGGCCTATTTTCTCTCCTTTGGTTCTGTCGACTTCTTTCCGCGCGGCTGGACCTTGGATCAACGCGTCACCCTTCGGTGGGTTATCCTCGCGCTACTCGCCCTAGCATCTATTCCGGGATATGGTGCCTGGGCTGTCGCCTTCGTCCCATATCTCGGAGCGCTCGTAGCATATACACAACCGTTCAGGACTGCCACGACGGTTATTATGCTCACCGGCATACTTGCTGGTATCCCCGCATGGATCTACGAGAATCCTCGCTTTATGGACCTCGCGATCATCCTCTTCGGCTGGCCGCTTCTCATCTTGGTCCTCGGAGCGTTGTCCCAGCGCGAGGACACTGAGACAGCTCTTCGCCATGATTTGGATCTGGCGCATCAACGCGAAGATATTGCCTCCGATATCCATGACCTTCTCGGCCACTCGCTTACTGCTATCAACCTCAAATCCGAAGTAGCCCGTCGGCTCATCGAACACGACCCCGCCAAGGCAGCTGCCGAGCTCGAGGAGATCAGCGCCCTGTCAAGGATGTCACTCGCCGAAGTCCGCTCGACTGTTACTCGTATGAAGAACCCCACCTTTGCCGGCGAGATTCACGCTGCGCGCCGAATCCTCGAAACCGCCAGAATACAAACTCACCTTCCGGATACCCTCACGCACCCACAGTCTCATGAAGATCTGTTCTCCTGGGCGTTACGGGAGCTTAGCACCAACGTCGTGCGACATTCTGGGGCTACCGAATGCTGGGTACTACTCACGGAGAACTCCCTCAAGGTTATGGACAACGGCTGTGGCTTCACAGAAGACGCTACGCGTGCACTTGCCTCCGGTCTCACGGGCCTCGCAGGTCTTCGCCGCCGGGCAGAAGCCGCCGGCGGTGAGGTCACAATCGAGCGCGCCGGCGGTTTGACCACAGTCCGCGTGACGCTCAAAGGACCTGATACGCAGGAGGTTAAGCAGTTTTGACGAACGCCATCCGGGTGCTCATTGCCGAGGACCAGTCTCTAGTTCGCGGCGCGCTGACCGCGCTCCTTAATACCGAGCCGGACATTGAAGTCGTTGCAGGCTGTGGCTCTGGGACAGAGGTCGCGGAGCTCGTCGCTAAGCACAGCGTTGACGTGGCTTTACTCGACATTGAGATGCCTGGTATGAACGGCATCGATGCTGCCAAGAGTATCGCCAGCACCGACTGCCGGAGCCTTATCGTCACCACATTTGGACGGTCCGGTTACGTCAAACGCGCTCTCGAAGCAGGTATAGATGGCTTTCTCGTCAAAGACACCCCTCCCGATGAACTCGCTGATGCCATCCGCCGTGTCCATTCGGGTTTGCGCGTTATCGATCCGCAGCTTGCTCAGGACATTCTCTTCGCCCCCGACAACCCACTGAGCGAACGAGAAATCGAGGTATGCCGCCTGTTAGTCCGTGGACTCGGCTCCGCTGATATCGCTTCGCAACTTCACCTCAGCGGCGGGACCGTGCGCAACCACGTCTCCGCCATCATGGCGAAGACGCGGGCTGGAAATCGCTTCGAGGCTGCTCGGCGGGCCGAAGCAAACGGGTGGATTTGAGGCCTCTTCGTGGTTCCGCCTTCAGCCCGCTAGCGGAGCTATCGGCGTTGGCGGCGCTCGCGCACGCGCACCGCGATGCGCACGGGCGAGCCGTGGAAACCGAAACGCTCACGGAATTTACGCTCTAGGTAGCGACGATAGCCAGCGTCCAAGAAGCCGGTTGTAAACAGCACGATGGTCGGTGGTTGCGTCGACGCCTGAGTGGCAAAGAGCACTCGCGGCAGGCGGTTATTATTCATCGGCGGTGGATTCGCGGCAATCGCGTCACGCATCCAATTGTTGAGCTGACCGGTGGACACGCGCTGATCCCAGCTTTCTAGGGCCTCGATCATGGCGGGCTCAAGCTTTTGCAGGGCGCGCCCGGTCTCAGCAGAGATATTCACACGGGTCACCCACGGCAGGTGGCGCAGGTTCTCATCAATTTCGCGCTCTAGGTAGTAGCGGCGATCCTCATCCACAAGGTCCCACTTGTTAAAGGCAATAACCAAGGCTTTTCCGGCCTCGAGAATCATGTTGAGGACGCGTTGGTCTTGCTCCGAGACTTCTTGGGAAGCGTCGATAAGCATGACGCACACCTCGGCCGCATCAATCACGCCGCGCGTGCGCAAGGAGGCGTAGTACTCGTGGCCCTGCGCGTTTTTAACCTTCTTGCGCAGACCTGCGGTATCAATGAACTTCCACAAACGCTGGTCCAGCTGCACCAGGGAATCAACTGGGTCGACCGTGGTGCCTGCAGCATTGTCTACCACGGAGCGCTCCTCCGCCGTCAGCTTGTTCAGCAAGGAGGACTTGCCCACGTTCGGCTTGCCCACCAACGCCACGCGGCGAGGACCGGAGGTAATCGAGGAATGACGCGGTTCCGCAGGGAACAAACGGAGGATCTCATCGAGGACGTCGGCACCGCCCCGACCATGCTGAGCAGATACTGGCCACGGATCGCCCAAACCAAGCGCGTAGAACTCGGCCATGTCTGCATACATGGTTTCCGAATCAAACTTGTTGGATACCAGGATGACTGGGACCTCGGAGCGCTGCAATTTCCGAGCCATAACCGCATCGGTCTCAGTGATGCCCACCTTGGTGTCCACCACGAATACGATGACGTCGGCAGTTTCCATCGCCTGCTCTGCCTGGCGTGCGATGGCGGCATGGATTCCCTTGACGTTCGGGTCCCAACCTCCGGTGTCCTGAACAAAGAAGCGCTGGCCATTCCACTCCGCTACATAAGACACGCGGTCACGGGTCACGCCCGGGTGGTCCTCTACAACAGCTTCACGGCGCCCAAGGAAGCGATTCACCAGAGAAGACTTGCCCACGTTCGGGCGGCCCACTACGGCCACCGTGCACAGGTTTTCCTCCGTATGGCCCTCACCGACACCAAAGGCGTGGGATAGGGCTTCCCATTCTTCCTCGCTCAGCGGAGCCTCATCATCGAAATCGGTCTCATCCTCACCAAAATCGGCCTCGCTGAATTCAGACTCGTCGAATTCATAGTCAAAGTCTTCAGAGTCGAAATCCTTCGGAGCCCAACCGCCGTGCGGATCGCGTACGACCTCTTCTTCAAGCTTTCCGGCCGGATAGTGAAATTCCGTCTCAAAGTCTTCCGGCTGCTGCGCCGGATTTACATCCGGATTCTGCGGTTCATTAGTCATGTCAGGCCTCCTGTGCAGCCGATTCTTTGACGACGGCGATGAGAGCGTCAAGGACCTCATCTCGGGTCATCTCGGACGTATCAACGAGTACCGCGTCCTCCGCCGGGCGCAGCGGCGATGTAGCGCGGGAAGAGTCGGCGGCGTCGCGCCGTTCGACGGCGGCAAGCACGGAGTCAAAATCCGAGTCGATGCCGGCAGCTAGGTTTTGGTCGTGACGGCGCTGTGCTCGGACCTCGGCGCTAGCCGTCATGAAAGCCTTCGCGGGGGCATCGGCAAGAACAACCGTGCCGATATCGCGCCCTTCGACAATCGCGCGGTGAGCCTGGGCGGCAAGCTTACGTTGCAGTTCAACGAGGTTTTGGCGCACTTCCGGAATGGCGGAAACTGCCGAGACATTGCGGGTGACCTCATCTTCTCGGATGACGCGGGAGACATCCTCACCATCAAAGATGACCATGGTGGAATCCGGATCATCAGACACCTCGAGAGGCAGGTCAGCAGTCGTTGCAATCACCGCCTCAGTATCCGCTGGGTCCACACCCGCGCGCAGCACAGCAAGCGTTGCCACGCGGTACATTGCACCGGTATCGACGTACTTGGCCTCAAGCTTCTTGGCCAGTGCTCGGCACGTCGTGGATTTACCGGTTCCGGAGGGACCGTCAACAGCCAGAATGAGGCCTTGATTGGGCATATTTGAAATCATTACATCCCCACCGCCTTGTACAGGCTGGTCAGTTCGTTGGAGTTCAGTGCACGCAAGGAGCCGGGCTTCATATCACCCAACTGCACCGTGTGGAGTTTGGTGCGCACGAGACGCTGGACCGGATACCCGGCTTCTTTAAGCATGCGGCGCACGATGTGCTTCCGGCCTTCGTGCAGCTCGACGCGCACCAGCGAATAGCCCTGGTTCTTGTCCACAATCTGCACATAGTCCGCCTGCGCAAGACCATCGTCCAATTCGATGCCTTCGCGCAGCTGACGAACGAGCTTCTTATCTGCTTCACCAAGGACAGTCGCGAGGTATGTTTTGGTCACCTCATACTTGGGATGCATGAGACGGTTGGCAAGTTCGCCGTCGTTAGTCAATAAGAGAAGGCCCTCGGTATCCGCATCGAGGCGTCCGACATGGAACAAGCGCTGGCCTGCTACCACGCGATCAGCCACGACATCTCCCACGCAAGGACGGCCCATGTCATCCGACATCGTGGACTGCATACCGCGCGGTTTGTTGAGCACGAAGTATTGGGTCTCCTCGTTGACGTTGATGCGTGTGCCATCGACGCGAATCACGTCCGTGTTGGGGTTAACACGAGTGCCCTGCTTGATGATGACCTGGCCGTTGACCTCAACGCGGCCCTCATCGATGAGGATCTCTGCATGGCGGCGCGAAGCAACGCCGGCCTTTGCCAAGACCTTTTGCAGGCGCTCGCCTTGGTTCTGGGAGCCCTTCTTATTTTTACCGTCTACCAGCCAGTCCGCGCCCAAGTCTCGGGCGATAGATTCTGCGGTGGCCTTCTTCTTTACATGCTGATGGCGGGCCGGCTTAGCGTTCGACACGATCATGTCGCTGTCACGCTTTTTCTTTTCCGGTGTGCCATCGCGGCGAGCGGGTGGAGTCACGGGAATGTGTCCTCTCAATAGTTCTTCAATTTGCGGCGCGCGGAAACGCGCCGATGTCCGGCCGCAATCCTACCGCAGACAGCGCCTTTATGAGTAGTCCTCGTCGATCTGCTCGATGTCTGGCAGCAGCGGAGCGAGATCCGGGAGGCGCTCAAGGGAATCAATACCGAGTAGCTCTAGGAAAAGCTCAGTAGTCTCATAGTGATGTGCGTTGCCAGCTGAGGGCTCTGGGCTCTCTATCTCCCGGATGAGCCCCCGCAACATGAGCGTACGAACTACTCCGTCGACGTTGACGCCGCGTACGCCAGCGACTTGGGCTCGGGTGACCGGTTGGCGGTATGCGATAACTGCCAAGGTCTCCAATGCCGCGCGGGAAAGCTTGGTTTGGGTGCCATCGAGAACAAACTGCTCGACGGCATCTGCGTTCTCTTTACGCGTATAAAAGCGCCAGCCCTCCGGTGTCTCACGCAGATCGATGCCGGAGCCGCGCTCGCTCAGCTCGCGCTCTAGTGCACGCAGAGTATCACTGACGACGGTGACCTCCGCATCCAGTACACGGGCCAGCTCCTCCACGCTGGCTGGGGAATCAATAACGAGGAGGATGGACTCCAGGCGTGAGCGCAACTGTGAAATAAGAGGCAAAGCTCCCTGTCGGCTCGGGGCTGCGAGGTCGCTGGGGGCCAAGGATGACGTATCGTCCATGACTCGGTAGCCTACCCTAATCCCAGTTCGCCGCCGCGACGACCGCCGGGTCCACGTCGAGCCCGGTCCAGGACAATTCAAGTGGCCCCAAAGACTCTGACTGGGAAGCATCAACCGCTTTGGCTTTGTAGAGCTCCAACAACGCCAGGAAACGTCCAACGACCTCCATAGAGATGGTGCAGTCCCTGGTTAAGGCTTCGAAACTCATCCATTGCCCTGTGCCCAGCATCTTGAGCGTCGTGAGGATCTTTCCGGCTTGCTCCGGCACGGAGACAGCAACCTGGTGAATATGGCCTGTGGCAACCTCTTCCGGGGGTTTGGGCCGGAAGACACCAGCTGCGAGTTCGGCGAACGTGGCTGGAGTATGCCCAATCTTGACTGGCGGAAGAAGGTTGCTAAAGCGCTCCTCCATCGCCACCGCACGCGGATAACGCCGCTGGGCCGCGCGCTGCCATTGCGCGAACTGGTCGGCAACCTGCTTATAAGCCTTGTACTGCAGAAGGCGTGCAAAGAGGAGATCGCGAGTCTCCAGGAGCTCAAGATCTTCAAAGTCATCGACTTCGCCACGCGGCAATAATCGAGCGGCCTTCAAATCCAGAAGTGTTGCGGCGATAAGAAGGAACTCCGTGGTTTCATCCAAATCCGCGGTTGCCCCTAAAGCACGCGTATAGGCCACGAACTCATCGGTAACTTCAGACAGCGCCACCTCCGTAACGTCCAGCTTCTTCGCCTGAATCAGCTGCAGCAGCAAGTCGAAAGGGCCCTCAAAATTGCCCAGGGCGATGCGAAAGCCGGTAATCTCCGGTTGGGTCATAATGAGCGACTAGCCGTTAGCTCGCTCGATGACCTCTTTAGCCAGGTCGCGGTACTGCTTGGCTGCCTGGGAGCTGGGAGCCCAGGTAGTAATGGGCTCGCCGGCTACCGACGTCTCTGGGAAACGAACAGTACGTGTAATCACCGTGTCAAAGACCTTGTCCCCGAAATACTCCACCACGCGGTCCATGACCTCCCGGGCGTGGCGGGTGCGGCGATCAAACATGGTAACCAGAATTCCCATGACCTCGAGATCGAAGTTAATGCGGTCCGCTACTTTCTCCACGGTATCGGTCAACAGCGCGAGGCCGCGCAGGGAAAAGAACTCGCACTCCATGGGGATGATAACTCCCTGCGAGCAGGCCAAAGCATTGACCGTGAGCAAACCCAGTGAAGGCTGGCAGTCAATGATGATGAAGTCATAGTCCTTGCGTACCGGGCGAAGGGCACGAGCCAGGGTATGTTCGCGGCCAACTTCATTGACCATCTGGATCTCAGCGGCGGAGAGGTCGATGTTGGCGGGGACGAGGTCGAGCCCGGCCACACCGGTGTGCACGATAGCGGAATGCACTGAGACTTCGCTATCAAGCATGACGTCATAAATGGTGTCCTGGATCTGGTCGTGGGTCAGGCCTAGGCCGGCCGAAAGAGCACCCTGCGGGTCCAAGTCAACGAGGAGGACTTTACGCCCCAGCTCCGCCAAACACGCGCCCATATTGATGGTGGACGTGGTTTTTCCGACGCCACCCTTCTGGTTACACATGGAAATAATCGTGGCGGGACCATGCTTTTCCAATGGCTCCGGTTCCGGAAGCTCCCGCAGTGGGCGGCCGGTTAACCCGACCTGTGCTTCCGAGGCCTCAAACAGTCCCTCGTCGCTCACAGTCACACCTGCTTCCTTGACCTGTACGGCCCCTGTGCGGTCTTTCCGCTTCGGCTTTGCAGCAACACGCGGCGCCGCATTCTTACATCCTTGTGATTATAGGGTACCCCGTGGGTGCCTGCGCCGCGATTATAGCTAAGGAAAACCGGTGAATAAAGTCCATGGCCTAGATTAGGCGTCCTCCTGTGCTCCCTTCGACCGGCGTCCCTTAAGCGCGAGCCACACGATGAGCGCGATAACTCCGAGGCCCGCGATACCTGCTGCAAGTGCGCCAACTCCAAGCCCCGAGTCTCCTTGTTCCTCTCCCCCGGCCTTGTCAGCTGCATCAGAATCCAGCTGCTGCTCCGCAGGCACCTCACTCGCGCTCTCACGGGTTGGATCGGTAAGCGTCACTACCAGCTCAGCGGACTGAGTGTCCTTGTTCACGAATTGCATGATGAAAGGATTGTCCGGCTCCGCCCCCTCTGGGTAGGTCAGGGTCATGGTGCGCGAGCCTTTGTCGATCTCCCGTTTGACCCCCTCTACGAACTCGCCTTCCGCGTTGAGGTAGCGCAGCGTAACTCCGTCATCCTCAAGGTGCTTGAAGCGGTTGTACAGGTCGAGAGCCTGTTTGAGCCCAAGCTTGGCAGTGATTGTTTGGCCGTCAATCGTGGATTCCAGGTTCACATAGGAAGTATTCGAATCATCAATTCCTTCCCACCCGCGGCCTGTTCGCGGAGGAGGCACGTGGCCTTGACCAGAGCCATCCACAGCGGGCGCCGAGCCATCGACGGGAGGCTGTCCTCCGTTCTGCTCACCACCACCTGCGCTGTCATCGGAGTTCTCGTTCCCCGCCGGCCCCCCGTTGCCCCCGGGATTGTCCGGGTTCTCGTGGTCCTGCTGCTCACCGCCGAGCTGGCCCGGGTCTCCGTTCTCAGCTGCGTCGTTGAGTTCATCGGCGGTGACGTCGGCGTCAGCAACGAGCACGATGGTCATGGTCACGCCTTGGTAGGTCACCGGCACACTGATTTGTCCTCCCGCGGGTGGTGCAGTCACCGTAGCGCTGCCGCCGGAAGCAGTGACGTTCCAGCCATCGGAGGCCACGTTGACGTCGACAGGAACTGGCAGCGAAACGGTCGTGGTCTGACCAGCCGGCACCGGAATGGTGGCGTCTTGTGCATAGGCGGCGGCCGTGCCGAACCCTGGCAGCACCCCAGTTGCGCTCACGATGCCCGACGCGACGCCGGAAAGGGAACCTACGGAGAGCACGGAAGCTAGCGCAACCGCTCGATAGGTTTGGGACAAAGCAGTGGTTGAAGCCATAAATATCCTTTTCATTAGGTTGAAGTCGTGACGATTCTAGGCGCTCTTAGGCGCGTGGATGGGCAGTGCGCCACACTTCGCGGAGTGAATCCGCAGTGACGTGGGTATAAATCTGTGTCGTCGTCACGGAAGAATGCCCCAAGAGCTCCTGTACGGTACGCACATCAGCCCCGCCCTCGAGCAGATGGGTGGCAAATGAGTGACGCAGTGTGTGCGGAGAAATTTTGGTACTCAGGTGGGCGCGCTGCGCTGCGGTCTTGATCACGGCCCAGGCGCTTTGCCGCGATAAAGACTTGCCCCGAGTGTTGAGGAACAGGGCGTGAGAGGCTCCCGTAGCCAGCACTGGGCGGGCACGCACTAGGTAGTTCTCCACCGCTGTCACCGCATGTGAACCCAGCGGAACTAGCCGTTGCTTATCGCCCTTGCCGCTCAACAACACAATGTCACGAACTGAAGCACTCCCCTCACCCGTCACATCGTCCACATTTAGCGCGATGATTTCGGAGATACGTGCGCCCGTACCATACAGCATCTCCAATAGAGCGCGATCTCGGATATCAATGGGCGTTGCAGTATCTCCGCTAGGGATGGCATCGAGGAGTGCCTCCACATCCTCCACGCTAAGAGTCTCCGGCAGCGGTTGCGCCCGCTTGGGTGGGGAAACCTCCGCCGCGACGTCTTCCTCGATCATCCCCTCGGCCAGGGCAAACTTATGCAGTCCTCGAGCGACAACCAAAGCGCGACTAGCAGAGGACTGCGCAAGACTCTTACGCAAGTAAACGAGGTAGTTCTCCACGTGCGAGCGGGTTACGTGGCGCAAATCCGTGATCCCAGATTCCGCAAGCCAATTGACGTAACGGTTAATGTCTCGACGGTAATTGCTTACCGTATTCTTCGAGGCACCTTTTTCCACCATGAGGTGCATCAACCAAGCTTGTCCGGCGGCTGCGGCGGGGTTAGAGGGCGTCACAGCTGCTTAAGATCCGGACCCGGGCGCCGGTGAGCGATCGATTCCGGCCGTAGCTCGAAAGGAGAGCCAACTGGGCGCGGGGTGGCATCCCCACGCACGCAGACATATGCCGCAAGGATTCCTGCCACCGCAATGGAGTTCACAATCTCCCCCACCAGGATGCGCTCGACAGCCTCCGCAAGGGGAACCCATGCAAAGCCCATGTCAGCTTCCTCGTCGCCTTCGGCGTTGAGTTTGGGCACGCTCGACAGGCCTCGCGCCAAGAACACGCGCACGGCTTCCTCGCAGAATCCCGGGGAGGTCACCAGATCAGTCAACACTGCCCATTCCTCGGCGGCCAGGCCGGCCTCTTCCTGGAGCTCGCGTTGCGCGCCGCTGAGCTCGTCTTCGCCCTTCACGTCGAGCAAGCCGGCCGGCAGCTCCCACAAGCGCTTGCCGACGCTATGCCGGTACTGCTCCACCATGGCGATACGGTTGTTCTCATCCAACGCCACAACGGCTACAGCACCAAGGTGCTCGACAACTTCTCGCTGAGCAACAACCTCCCCCGGCATGACGACATCATCGCGGCGAACAGCGATGATGGGGGCGTCGACAAGCAGCTCGGTTCCCACCGTACGAAAATGGTGTGACATCTAGAGATCCTTCGGCAGCGCCGGCGCTGCGCTTTCAGCATTCGCCGCAGAACCATACACACCGTGGCCACCGTCGAGTTGTTCCTTCACGGCTAAAACGCTGGCCATCTGGGACACCGGATGATCAATGGAGTCCACGGTGCTGATCTTCGTCTTGTCGGCTCGGAGTTTATCCAGGACGCCGTCGTCACCGGCGGATTCCACGCGCCCTGCATAAACCATCGCGGTATCCACCGAATCAAAACCTTCTAGGAAGTTGACCGTCGTATCGATGGCGTACTTCGCAGCAGCGCTGTCGTCTTCCTCTCCCGGGGTCATGCCTCCGCCCACGACGACTACGGCCTGGGCAGGAAGAATAGTGCCATCCTTGTAGTCAATGTAGCCGGCATCGCGCAGAGCCCGCAAAAGGGTCGCGCGATCATCAACTGATGCAAGCGGCTCGGTGGTCTCAGCATCCATCATCAACCCCGCCGCAAGTGCCTGACCAGCATGTGTGCCGGAATCAATCTTCTTTTTATCGAGCTTCGCTCCCGCCGGCAACGTGGTGGTAACGAGGGACAAAAGCTTGTCCGCGGATTCTTGGGCTACAAACTTCTCAGTCAGCTTGATGCTTCCTGCATCGGTGGAATCTGCAGAACCCAGCAAATCCTTGACGGCCTTGACGTCGGCGTCGTCGGCATCGGGCATACTCACAACCATGACCGGGCGCTGCGCCAAGGAACCATCCACCACGTATCGGCCGAGATCTCCCATAACGGAATCAGCAGAGTCTAGCTGGGCCTCCGCGATGTTATTCTCAAGAACCAGCTTTCCGTATTTCTCGCGCACCTCACTGGTCGATTCACCCCCGGGACCCGATCCGGAATCCATGTTTGGAGCAATCACCAGCGTGCCCAACGCAATGCCAAGGGCTGCGCCGAAACCGAGGCCGGTGATAATGAGGGACTTAGGCGACATCATTATTTAAACCACTCCTGCACGCTTAACGCGAAGTTATTCCAGGTATCGATCAGGTTCTGGAGGAAGGATTCATCGCCGCCCAAGCCGACGATCAGAATAACGACGGCAAGTGCTACGAGGATGCCAAGCAGCGCCCACAGCCATCCCATAGCTCCGGAATCGGGCGCGGAATAAAGGTTGATAACAGCGTCCGCATCCACCAGGCGCGTGCCCGCCTTCATGTGGCACAGCAAAGCCGCGGGCGTAGCATTCGGCTCGTTAGCAAAGATGTCGTCGAGGTCGAGGGATCCGCCAACCTGCACAATCATCTGAGCCTCGTGGTAGTCCGCAAGCAACAGCGCGAGATCGGTAGCTGAATCCGTGGCGGCAGGGAAGGTCATCGCACCAATCCCCAAATCCTGAATGCGCTCGAGCCCGTCAGCAGTGCCGTCCGGCTCGGCGGGGAGAATAACCTGGGCACCGCTGCGCAGGGTTTCCGAGCTCACCTCGGAAGGGTTACCCACGATGAAGTGAGGCTGGTATCCCAGCTCAACCAGGGTGTCCGCGGCAGCGTCCACGCCGATAATGATGGGTTCATACTCGCGGATAAAGTTGCGCAGGAGCGTCAGCTTCTTGCGGTGTTCCTCAGTGGGCGAGACCACGAGAACTTTGCGCCCGGCCATGACGGACCCTGCATCGGGAACACCCAGGCCATCGATGAGTAGCGGACCTTCGGAATGAATGAACTCAATGGAGTTACCGAAATATGCCTCCATATGATCGATGAGTTCCTGCTGGGCAGAAGCAAAATTCTTTTCCGCCCGGTCGCGGGTAACCACCGTTCCCGAAGAAAGCTGGGTATCGCCCGCAAAAATGGCGCCGTCTTCGGTCAGACGCGCCTTCTTTCCATCCTTGAAATTGTCCACAAAATCTTGGCCTACGCCCTCGATGAGGGTGACATCGGCGTCGAGAAGCATGTGGGGTCCATAATTCGGGATAGAACCAGTGGAGAACTCCGCGACGTTGATCACGGCGGCCGGCTTCATATCCACGAGGGTCTGGGCCTCTTGGCGGGAGATATTGGCGGCGTTGATGACTGCGAAGTCACCAGCGCTAAACTTCTTCATGCCCTTGCCACCCGGGGTGCAATCACGCAGCGCGCCGTGTTCTCCAGGCAGATCGGTATTACGGGAAAACAGACTCATGTCTGACAGTTTCCCCTGTTAGGGGCTCAAGGTGTGGAAGGCGCGCGGAAAGTCTCGACTTCTGCTTGAGCCCTATCGAAGAGCTCTTGTGCATGCGCGCGGCCCGTCTCGGTGTCATCGAGGCCAGCGAGCATACGCGCGAGCTCCTCAACGCGCTCCTCGGCGGTCAGATCCGCAACACCCGACGTGAATTTCTCCTTCGACACGTGCAAGTGTGAGTCCGCATAGGCGGCCACTTGCGGCAGGTGTGTGACACAAATGACCTGGTTGGTGGTGGACAGCCGCGCTAGACGACGCCCAATCTCCACCGCCGCGCGGCCACCGACGCCGGCATCCACCTCGTCGAAGACCAAGGTGGTCCCGTCGCCGCTGGCCAAAACTACCTCCATGGCCAGCATGACGCGCGAGAGCTCACCGCCCGAGGCCGCGGAAGCCAAGGGCTTGCCGTTGAGTTGAAATTCGACCTCATCCGCGCCGGACTTGGAGTACTTCGTCTTCTTGACGGCGGCCGTCAAGGTGGAGTTCGGCATGGCCAGGCCATGAATTTCTTCGGTGACCTGAGCCCCGAGCTTCTTCGCGGCCTTGGTACGGGCGGCAGTGAGCTTTTCGGCTTTGGACACCATCGTCTTTTCGGCCTCCATTACCTCTTTCTTTAAGGCCTCAAGGGCCTCGGTAGAGGTATCCAACGTAGCGAGTTTGGCCTCAGCGGCATCCCGCCAGGCCAGGACTCCATCGATATCAGCAGCATATTTGCGGGTAAGCCGCTTGAGCTCCTGTTGGCGCTGTAGGGATTCCTCGAGGAGGTTGGGATCGGCGGGTAGATCGCTCAAATACGTCGTGAGCTCGGCAGCGATGTCGGTCAGCTGCGCGGTGACTTCGCTAACGCGCTCCCCTAGGCGAGCGAGCTCGGTATCACTTGCCCCAGCGAGTGCTGATTCGGCGGCGCCGACAAGATTGACGGCGGTGTCCTCATCCCCAAATCCTTCGCCCCCATCCAGAGCGCTGAGAGCGGTGGCTGCGCCCTCACGCAAAGCATCAACATCTTGCAAGCGCTTAATAAGGGTCACGAGTTCGGCATCTTCGCCTGGTTGCGGATCGAGCTCGGAAATTTCCTTAATAGCGAACTGCAACCTGTCAACTTCCTGCGCCATCTCGCGCCGTGATTCCGTACGACGCTGATAGTCCTTAGCCAACGCGCGCCAGTGGCTAAACGCATCGGTATATGCGGTGCGAACCTTGTCAATCGCAGGTTCAAATCGATCGATCGCTGCCAATTGTTGATCGGCAGATAGCAAACGCAGCTGGTCGTTCTGACCGTGCACAGTAATCAGGTGGGAGGCGAACTCTCCTAACGTCGCCGCCGGCACTGAACGCCCGCCCAAGTAGGCGCGTGAGCGTCCCGCCGCCGACACCGTGCGGGAGGCAATGAACTCGCCGTTTTCATCTGGTTCACCGCCTGATTCTTCGACTACCTTCGCTACGGCAAGAGAACTGGAAGAAAAATGCCCTTCTACGGCTGCTTTCGCGGCGCCATCGCGCACACGTGATGCATCCGCGCGACCGCCGGCGAGAAGGCGCAGTCCAGTTACCACCATGGTCTTACCAGCGCCGGTTTCGCCGGTGAGCACGGTGAGTCCTGGCGATAGTTCCGCTGCGGAACTTTCGATCACGCCGAGGTCAGAGATGCTGATATCAACGAGCACGGTGAGCTATCTTCCTTCCTGAATACGCACTAAACAACCTAGTGACGAGGCCCGCGCCATCCTTCCACGGGGAGGCGCAGCTTGGACACCAGACGATCAGTGAATGGCTGCTGATCTAGACGTACCCAGCGCACCGGCCTTTCACCACGAACGACCTCCGCGCGCGAACCTGGAGGCATCGAGACTTCCCGGAATCCGTCAAGGATGACCACGGCCGGAGTCGTCGCCGACGCCGATTCCACCGCGACTTGCGAATCCGGAGACACCACGAGCGGTTTGGTAAACAAGGCATGCGCGTTGTTTGGCACAACCAGGATGGCATCAAGAGAAGGCCACAGAACTGGCCCTCCGGCGGAGAAGGCATAGGCCGTGGATCCAGTCGGAGTGGAGATGAGCACGCCATCGCAACCAAAAGCAGATACCGGGCGCCCATCCACCTCGAGGATGGCGTCCAGCACCCCCGAGCGGTTGAGATTCTCAATCGACGCCTCATTGAGCGCCCAGCTACGCTCACGCAGTTTCCCGTCAGCATCAAACACGGTGACGTCGATAGTAAGCCGGTCTTCGACCTCATAGGATTGCTCGATAACTCGTACTAACGCACGGTCGAGTGACTCCGCTTCCCACTCGGCGAGGAAGCCGACGTGGCCCAGGTTTATTCCAAGCACGGGAACATCGACGGCACGCGCCATATCTGCCGCGCGCAAAAATGTGCCATCGCCACCGAGAACCAGCACCAATTCACAACCTTCGGCAGCAGCTGGCGTATGCCGAACATGCTGCAGGCCCGGAAGGACGGTATCCGCTGCGCACACGCGCACCTTGATGCCTGCCTCCTGGAGCAGCTCCGCCGCGCGATGCGTAGCGGCAAGATTATCCGCGCGGCTCGCGTGCGGAACAAGAAGAATTTCGCGGCGGTTGGTGCCCTCCGCGGCGACACTACTGCTCACTGGGGTCCTTCCTTGATAGCCGTCTCGATCATTGCATCAAGCCTATCTTCCGGGGTGGACAATCCATCCTTGACCAACCAGAGGAAGCACTCAACATTGCCGCTTGGTCCAGGTAACGGCGATGCCGCCACGCCTTTCACGCTGAGCCCGAGCTCCTGAGCGAAGATAGCGACATCCTTGGTTACTTCCGCCCGTAGCTCAGGAGAGCGCACCACACCACCGGACCCTATCCGGTCTTTGCCCACCTCAAACTGTGGTTTGACCATGGGCAATAGCCACGCGCCATCAGCCATGCACGATGCAATCGCTGGAAGCACAAGCTTCAGGGAGATAAACGATAGGTCACCAACCATGGCGTCGCAGGGACCATTCGTGTGCTCAAGTGTCAGGTGGCGAATGTTAGTGCGGTCGAGCACCGTAACCCGTTCGTCATTCTGCAAACGCCACAACAACTGCCCGTAGCCCACATCGACGGATAGCACCTCCGCGGCACCGCGGCGCAGGCACACATCGGTAAAGCCGCCAGTCGACGCCCCCGCATCCAACACTCGCTTTCCCCTAAGGTCAACGTCGAAAGCCTCGAGAGCGCCAAGGAGCTTGTGCGCGCCACGCGAAGCCCAATCATCCCCCTCGCTGGCCTCAACCTTGATAGACACCTCAGGCTCAACTACCGTCGCGGGCTTCATCGCTTTGAAACCCCCGACGGTCACGCGGCCGGCCTTGATCATCTCAACGGCTTGTTCCCGTGAGCGCGCAATCTTTCGGCGCACTAGCTCCGCGTCGAGACGGCGGCGTTGCGGTGGCATGAAAAGCTCCTCTTCCCTTAGAATCCTCGACGGTCAGCGCTAATTGTCTTGGAGCGCATCCCGCAGCACAGTATGAGCGCGATCCAGCTGAGCAAGTTCTTGTTCAAGGTTCTCAGCTGGTTCATTGAGAATCTCCGCGAGCGACGCATCCAGCTTCTCCGGAGCCAAAACCGCGCGCGGGTCATGAGGCTTTACCGCCATGTAGACACAACCCTCTCCGCGGCTTCACTCCGTGGCTGAATGTAGCGAGGCGGCTCAGCACCGGCCCAGGCAACTTCGAGGACGGTACGCAACGCCTCGATCGACGTCGATTTCTCGTTCCCGCCTTGAAGAACAATGTCGTAGCCGTCAAACCGTGCCCGGAAGCCTCCCTGGGAACCTGGGCGCGCCTGTGCGGCCGATAAGGAGAGCTCGTGGAATCCTGCACCAATGAAATCAGGGCGTTCCTCCGCAGTAGCTTCAATCAGAGCAAGCTCCCGGGACACACCTGTAAGGACGTGGAAGGTATCCATTGCAGCGTTGTTGCCGCCAACAATGTCCGTGTCAAGGCGGTCCCCTACAGCTAGAGGCTTCGTCGACCCCACGAGCTTAGCTGCTTGAGTGAACATAGCGGGTTCCGGCTTACCTGCCGAAATGGGTTCTACGCCGGTAGTTGAAACGATAGCTGCGACTAGCGAGCCGTTGCCCACAGCCATTCCGCGCTCCGTCGGAAGAGACGTATCCAGGTTGGAGGCAAAGAACTTTGCGCCGTGATTAATTGCCAACGCGCCTTCAGAGAGCTGCTCCCAGCCCACCGACTTGTCCATACCTTGCAGGACCGCGGCGGGCTTATCGTCGGCACTTTGTACAACATCGAAGCCCGCCTCACGCGCCAGTGAACGAAATGAGTCCGCGCCGATGACGAGGACTTTCGCGCCTGCTGGAAGTTCCTCACGAGCGATCTTGACTACCGCTTGCGCAGAGGTAACAACGTGTTGCGCATCCGTCTCCAAGCCGATCTCGCCGAGCATACCGGCTACGGTTTGGGGGCTTCGGGATGCATTGTTCGTGACATAAACTGCAGGAATACCGCAGGAATTGACCACGTCGACGACGCACTGAAGAGCCTGTCCGCCCTCCCATACTGTTCCGTCGAGATCGAGGAGCAATGAATCATGGGTTTTGAGAATACTCATTATTTGCACTCGGCCAGACGCTCTGCAGCGTCGGTCCAGTCTCCTTCATCGATGTCAATCGCGTGCTGGAACCACTCCCGGGCCTCTTCCTTGCGGCCAGCCTCCAACAAAGCATTGGCATAGGCGTAGGAAAGGCGGCATGCCGAGAATCCCGTGGAATCCTTAGAAGGCTTTGCGCGTTGGATGGTAACTACGGCTGAATCTGCCTGCCCCATGTCCAATCGCGCCCCTGCAGCAACGATAGCCAACTCGATCGCATCCTCCGCCGCGAGTTCCTTAGCCTCCTCGCCCCGCCACAAATCAACAGCCTTTTCTGGGCGCCCGAGGCCTCGCTCGCAATCAGCCATGACCGCGAGCAGCCCAGGGCCACCGGAAATGCGGCGCGCTGCACGCAGCTCCGCAAGGGCTTCCTTCCACTCTCCAGCCCTATATGCAGCGATTCCGTTCATTTCACGGACGACTGATACACGTCCGGCACGGTCTTTGGCAGCACGTGCATGGCGTAGCGACAGTTGGGGGTCGTCCTCAAGCCACGTTGCCGCCATGATGAGGTGTTTAGCAACGGCTTCGGAGTTTTCCTTGGAGAGCGACGAAAGATCCTGAAGTACCGAAGGATCAAGATCCGTAATGTCGATATCAGATGGCAGGTCTGGATCTGTCATACGACGACTGATGCGCTCCTCACGGTAGCCTGAACGCTGTGGGTGCGAGACCTTATTTTTGCCGCCGCCATGCCCATTGCGGTCGTTGCGGCGAGGTTTAGCGCCTGCGCGGCCACCTCGGCGGTCGTCTCGGCGATCACCGCGACGCTCTTCTCGACGCCCCGCTGCGCCGCCGTGCTTCTCAAACTTGCGGCCCCCAGAGCCGTAGTGCCCACGGTTGCCTTCTGCGGAACCTTCGCGGCCACGGCCGTGGTTACGGGAGTTGGATTCAGACATTAAAGCCATGCACTTTCTGCGGTAGACGTGTCCGTATGTACCGAACCAGTCTACAGGTCACGGCCCCAGAAACGGCAATACGAACCAACTGCTAGTGAAGTGCCCCACAACCTACGGTCCCAGTTCGGCGACTACACACTATTCGGCGGCCAGGCAACCTCACCCAAACGCCACTCATCACGCACGCACTCTAATCCCGCAGCCACCTGCGAAGAGCTAAGTCCATGCTCTACGTTTCCGTGCTCCAATGGCATACCACGGACGACCGCCCAAAAGGTCCAACCGTTGTTGCGCATGACGTCAAGACGAATCCTTTCGGCATCCCGAGACAGGGCTACGCCCTGCATACTCATCCGGTTAGGGCTAGCTCCTGCGACGCGCACTTCAATGCAGCGGGAATCTCCATTTGGCGCGAGAACAAGACCCTTCGTCTTATACAGGTAGTGCTTCTTTCCTGTTCGGGGGTGCCCTTCACTACAGAAGAAACTGCCCAAGAGCACAGGGTAGAAGTCAATCCAACCATTGTTCCAGGCGAGGCGAATTCGACGCGCAAACACCCAATGACGCGCGACAACACATAAGTGACAACACAACAACGCACCAAGAAGCAACGCAAACTGGGGTTGCCCGCAAATTGTGGACACGTAGCGGA
>NZ_KV816284.1:162326-166968 GCF_001814395.1 Corynebacterium sp. HMSC059E07 | reverse complement strand
CGGACTCGCGGTACCAACTACCCCAAATCGACAAATACATCTCAGAGGCTCACGTTAAAGACTTACTGCGATATGCTGATGTCCTTTCCTACTCTGAAGACCTTCGTCACAGGGAGCTATCGTACGTAATCGTATCCCTCCTGCTAGAAGCGGGCTCCGAGTCACTAAAAGAGGAGATCATCCCCGTAGCAGAAGCGGTATTCATTAACCTCGGCAACTTTCCGGGGATAAGCGGCTTGGCGAAGGCAGGAGACTCCAAGTATGTGCTGCCGGCTTCGAATCAGGCTCGGCGTCTGGCGAAGGAGATAATTCAGCTTTCAAGCAGTAAAAGAGCTGTCTTAACCGATCCGCAGTATCAGATTCGTAAATCCCTTGCTACCGTAAACTTCTTCAGCTTCTCAGGCCCGACTTCACTCGGAAAATCCTTTATCATCAAGGATTTTCTATACGATCTAGTTCAGCAGCCAGGACTAGATGATCAGTGCATAATAGTGCTTGTACCCACCAAGGCACTCATCTCCCAAACCGCTGCCGATCTTAGGGCTCTGCTGTTAGAGTTTCCCGATGTCCATGTTGCTACGTTCCCGGTAATTCCTGCGGTGCTTCGCGCAAGATTCAAGCGCTCAATTTTGGTACTCACTCCGGAGAGACTCCTACGTTACCTCTCGAATCCCGAACGAGGAATTTCCTATCTCATCGTGGATGAAGCGCAGAAGATTATTTCCGCGAAAGATGCAAGAAGCTCCCTCTACTATCATGCAATCAATGAGCTCCTGAGAAGATACGCGGCAAGATTGCTATTTTCATCGCCAAGCATCGACAACCCTGAGATCTTCTTGAAGCTATTCGGTAAGAGCGCAGACGGTGCCCTGGCTATCGATGAGCGTTCCGTAGCCCAAACGAGGTACTTTGTCGACCTCGTGCGCAATCGTCAGTTTCTATATCCCTACCTCGATGATGGCGAGACTGAGCTTGCAACCAAGCCAAATGAGTCTGACGCCTACTCTTATATCATTAGATTGAGTGCGGGTGATAAGTCCATCATTTACGTAAATAGCTCCCTTCGTGCCGCTGATTTCGCGATGGAACTTGCAGAGAGATTAGCGTATACGGGTGATGAAAAGCTCGCCTCCTCCTCACGACGAGTTGGTGAGGTTGTTCATTCGGATTACTATTTAGCGGAAACTCTCAAAAAGGGTGTCGCATTCCACCACGGTAAAATGCCTCAGGAAGTCCGTCAGCAAGTTGAGCATGACTTCGCCGACCCTACATCTGGACTTCAGTTCGTAGTCTGTACGTCCACGCTTCTGGAAGGCGTCAATCTCCCTGCTAAGAATATATTTGTTCTCGATGACGCCCAGGGTTTGAGTGATTTTCAGAAGCTGGATTTCGAGAACCTGATTGGCCGAGCGGGAAGGCTCTCTTATGATTTTTCTGGTAATATAATCGTTCTGCGCGCTCAGCCCAATAAATGGAAGAAGGGGGAACCCGCCATTCTAAGGCGAGCCAAGCCGGAAAAGGCAAAGAGCTTCCTCGTGGACCCTCCGAAAAGACAGCGAAAAGATTACAATCATATTGCTGCGGTGCTACGAGGGGAGAAGGTGCCAAACACACCTTCGGCCGAAAGGCTTCGAAACTTGCGTCAGTACGCCTCCGTTCTGATGATCAATCATGTAGACAAATCCCCCACAATGCTGTCAACCAATTTTTTAGAAAAGGTTAAGGACAGTAAGGAGCTTCTAGACCGCTCCACCAAATCCCTACAAGTACCGATCGGGGTTCTTCGTCGGGCTCCGAGCATCAACCCCGAGTATCAAAACGAAGTCTGGCTGGGTCTTCTACTTGGGGAGCTTCAGCCTCTGATGGGAGGTGCAACCTCCTCGCTTGAGTGGTCGGACTGTCTAGATATCTTAAAGACCTTAAGTCGAGTGTATAACTGGCCGGAAGAGGAGTCGATCGGTCACGATCCACTTCTACCCAAGGGCAAGAATCCCACTCGGATCGAAGGTCGGCTGAGCTACTGGGCCATTCTGATGTCGAACTGGTTGAGCGGTAAGTCAACGTCTGAGATGATCGCCAACGCCCTTTGGTATCGTCAACGTACCGGAATTATCAGATACCTGACGTATGAACCTAGTCGTCGGTGGGTTCAGGAGGATTTTGATCTTAAGTCGGCGAGACATGTCAATATCGTAATCGAAGAGACTCTCAAGGACCTGGAGGGAGGCTTGCGCTTTCGCATTATGGAGTATCTGCAGAACTATTACGATATCTGTATTGCCCTTTTGGGTGAGAATAGAGATATTCTAAATTTACCTCAGATGATGGAATATGGCTCTTCTGATAAGCGTTTAATTGGCATCCAGGAGTTGGGTCTGAGTCGAGAATCCAGTCTCGAGATTCTTGATAAGGCTGTTTCCTACTTTTCGTTCGATGAATCTGGAAGGCTGACCGATGTCGATGACGTGGGTCTTGTGTCTTCGTCTGATCTTTCTGAGGAAGTAAGGGTTGAGGTTGGTCTACTTTTTCATCGTGAGTCAGCCTAGCGACTTTCGTTGGCTTGAGTTGGATTTACCATGGATCCGTTAATGGAAAACGCCACGTTGCTGATGTTAAGGATACGCTTTTAGCAGCGCGTCCCTAACATGCCGGCCACTAAGTGGACTTGTTGGCATAATTGGGTCGCACTTAGACTACCCGGTGAAAATTACCTCGCACACTGATCTGGGCTACTTGATGATGCTGGACAAGCGGGGCTGTGCGATGAATCGGTGACCTTCTCTATCGCTAAACTGTGCGATAGCTACGTCTGATTTCGCCCCTGATGTCCACCTCGCTTAGTAGGCTCAAGACTTATTGAACCGACCACGGAGACTTAGGTGTTTGGAATTGGAACAGGATCTTGCTGTGGACGTTAGGACTAACGAGATTGACGACAAGGCCCAAGACGAGGCAACGGGATTGGACGAAGGCATAAGCCTCGTCGACGAACTCGGCGAAGGTGAACAACAAGGCAATAACAGTCAGCTCGAAGAGTCGGACGAGGCCGGCCAGACCGCAGACACCTCCCAGGATGATGGGACCGGCAACGATCTCGGCTCTAGTGACGAGGGTGATGAGGCTTCCGGAGGGGCCCTGGAGTCTCTGGAAGTAGAGGTGGTTGTGCGCGGCAGCGAGGTGATGGTCTTTGGTGATGAGGTGGCTATCCAGGTGTTCATAGACTCGCTTGCTATCCCAGAGTTGAAGACAGCGGCGATCGGCGGGAACCTTGCTCGTATCCTCGACCAACAGCTGAAGAACAGTGGGGCTCTGGTTCAGGGGATGGCTGAGATCTCTGAAAATTCAGGTCGCTTCGTGAGGCTCACGAAAGAGACGCTCGAGGGCATTAAGGAGTTCGGACTGGTTGACACTGACGTACCTGGGATCAAGCACGTGATGCTGGGCACACGCGGGAACATCAAGAAATGGGCGCAAATGGAGGTAGGCATTCGGTCTAAGCTCCTTAACCCAGCGATGCTCTCTGGCGTCGGCGGCATAATGATGCAGCTTGCGACTCAGCAGTCCATGGCTGAGATCACTGCTTATGTCAAGAAGATTGATCAGAAGTTAGATGTCGTCATCAGGAAGATTGATCAGACTAAGAAGTCCGATCTTGAGGGTTTACTGAAGACTCTCCGAGAAGCCACGCTCCGGTATGAGCGCGAAGGGGTCGTCGACCCTCGGTTTATGAACGAGATTATCTCCTTCCAAAACACCGTGAATGTGGTTGAGAGCTATGCATGGGATCAGATTTTCGGGATTGTTAACGACCTTCCAAAACAAGGCGGCATCAAAAAGGTACAGGCCGCTACTGATTCGGCCCACCATGAGATTTCGCAGTGGCTTGGTGTTCTTGCCAAAGTCTATCTAGCCGAATGCCGACTGGACGATTTCAAGCTTAAGGAAAAGCTGGAGGAGTCCATCGAGGCCTACAGTGAGGAGCTAGAGACGCTGTGTGCGCTGAGGGCTGATCGAGTTCGGAAGCGGGTGAAGAGGATTGCGAACCTCGGAAAAGTTGCGTTCGATGTGGCTCGGTACGCAGAGCGTAAGCGTGTAACCAACCAGGCTCGGGCACTGGAGTTGCATCAGCAGGCTAATGACATATTGGAGCTCACCTACGATTTCGGTGAGGCAACGCAGCTATCGGTCAATCGGAAAGCTATTCCGCTAGCCGAGCAGAGTAAACTTCAGGAGTCTACCTCCAACTTTATTCAGACGCAGCGTGATGAGCTGCCTGAGAAGGCTTTAAGGTTTGTCATCGTCAAGGGGATTAGGTATATGATATCAGCCCGCAGACGAGGTCGACTGTAAATACATTTAGATAATTAGCTCCGCATGCTGCGCTTTAAGTTTCCTGCCGCTTATGTTTAAATTGATGCAGATAACTAAATAGAGGAACGATAAATAGACATATGAAGAAGCAATCTCTACACATCGGAAGCTACTTTACTGGAAGAGCCCAATCCAAGAGCCGTAGGCTACCAGGCTTTACGATTGTGGAGTTGCTGATTGTAATTGTAGTGATAGGTATTTTAGCTGCTATCTCCATTGTGGCGTATAACGGGATACTGCTTCGATAACGCGATGGCCGAGTCGTTCTGGT
>NZ_KV816284.1:0-162226 GCF_001814395.1 Corynebacterium sp. HMSC059E07 | reverse complement strand
ATAACGCGATGGCCGAGTCGTTCTGGTCGACGCTTAAAATCGAGTTCTACGACCGTAAGCGCTGGCCTACCCGTGATGCCGCACGCAAGGCCGTTGCCTACTGGATTGAAGTCGTCTACAACCGTCGGCGCCGGCACTCCGCACTGGGGATGGTCAGCCCCGTCGACTTCGAGAACCACACCGGTTCAACCATCAGCAGAAAAGAAATAGCTGCCTAACCACTAGGTAGCTCCACTACGTGTCCACGATTTGCGGGCAACCCCAGATATTTATCTCATTAACCCTGGTAGATTGACCTCTTTGAAGGGCTCAGTGGCGCTTGACAAAACCTCGTATGTGTTGCGGGATGATTGGCGTACCACCACAGAGTGGCGAGTACGATGAGCTTGCCACTCTTTTTTCGTATGATCGGCGACCATGCGCTTCTACATTATTCATGGATACCAAGCCAGCCCTGACAGTCACTGGTTCCCGTGGCTAGAGCGCCTGTTGACCGCCGATGGCCACACCGTTCACACCATCGCGCTGCCGGAACCGAACGCTCCGAAGCTCGATGAGTGGGTAGAGTCGATACGCAACGGTATTGAGCGTCCAAACGCTAATACCTGCATCATCACGCATAGCCTGGGCGGCACCGCGTTGCTGCACTATCTCACTGCATTGGAGGGTGAGTGGGAGCTTCCTGGGCTCTTCATTGTCTCTGGGTTTGTGGAGAAGCTTCGTGTGATCCCAGAGCTTGACGAGTTTATTGGCCAGGCTCGCGTCGACGTGCCGGCTGTCAAGCACCACATCGCGCACACAGAGGTCTTCGTGTCTACTGACGATGTCCTGGTGGACCCTTCCCTCACGCAGCAGCTTGCCGACGCCCTCTCGGCCACGCCCATCACCATCCACGACGCGGGACACTTTCTTGAAGACGACGGCTATACCGAGCTTCCACAGCTGGGGGATCGCATCACGCAGTGGCTGCGCAGCCTATAGGCCCTCAGTCATCGCTTTGAGCGCCTCCACGTGCTGCGCGTAAGCCTGTGCACCCGCCTCGGTGAGCGCGACCCACACGGCGTCCTTGGCGCGGGTAGAACCATACTCCCGGGTGCGGCTAATGTAGCCGTGATCCTCGAGGTGCTTTAACTGCTTGGACAGCGTATCGGCGGGGAGCTCGGTCAACTCGGCGAGTTTGCTGTACTTCATTTGCCGTCCGTCGGTGGCACCGGCGGAGTAGAGCGTGGCACAGATTCTGAGGCGGTTAATCGGGTGGATAACTGGATCTAGCTCAGGGGATTGGTTGGGTGCGTCCTTAGGCATTGGAGCCCTTTATGGCCGCGTTGCGGTTCTCGTAGAGCATCCAAGCCATCGCCGCGGAAACGACGACCCCGCTGGTGATCATCCATGGCCATGCATCAGGTGTCGGCGTGGTGGAGAAAATCATTGCGCCGGGAAGTAGTACGCGTGACCACGTGGCGCGATCGTTCCTCGGCCCCTTGTTGGGGTTGGGGCGAACAAAAGGGTTCGCGATCTTGTCCTTGAGGAGGAAACCGAGAATGAACGTCGGTATCAGGATTGCGAGTGTGTACCACCAGGACACCTTGGATAGCGCAAGACTGCTACCGATACCGAGCGCTACAAGTGCTACCGCCCACCAGCTTTGTGTCCAGGCGGTCCGCTGTTGGGCGTCTTGAATGATCTTGAGTTCATCGTTCATGGCCTGACTCCTTTGTTTGCATCTAATGCAAGTGTATCACTTGCATTAAGTGCAAGTAAGGGGCGCGGGCTGTTGTAATCAAGGAGTGGTGTGGTTGTGCCCCTTACCGGAGGGTTAAAAGTCCAAGTGTAAGCGGACTTGGGAAAGTTACCAGGGGGTATACCAGTGGCCAATTGGTCTAATCCCTTCCGCTATGCCTTTGGCGGTCATACACTGCAGGTATAAGGCATTCCCGACAGAAAGGAGAGCGGATGGCGGAAGCTGATAATCATCACTATCGCCGACGCGACTCTAGCAGATAATACGAGGCGGCATCGCCATAATCCACAACTTCCTAAAGCCAACATTCGAGCGAAGTAGGAGCCTTGCACCACATGCTGTTAGCGCACGTGTCCTCCCGAACCTCTAGCGATGACTAACGAGTGCTCCGGCCCCAGCTGCCAACGGCACGCCAGCGGAATAACCACTGATTCGATCCGCGCCCGGGCCCTGAGAGTCAATGATTTCATCGCAGTCGAAAGCGGCAACGAGGTTCGGGATTTTCTTTGTGTAAAAGCCATACTAGCTGCCGATTTGTGTATTCTTTCGCCGATCCTATAGTGTTTAGCAAGTCCGCAACGGACAGCTAAACGAGCCCCGTTCGTCTAGCGGCCTAGGACGCCGGCCTCTCACGCCGGTAACACGGGTTCAAATCCCGTACGGGGTACAAAAATAAAAGGCGGCGAGCATCATGCTCGCCGCCTTTTCGGTTTAGGCTAAAGACTAGACGATGAGGACCTCAGCGTTATTACCGCCTGTGCAGCGAATTACCTCGTGCTCATCGGTTTGGCATGTCAGTGAATAGTTCTGTTGGGTAATGGGGCTGTTGACGGTGACCTGTCCGGGGATGAAGGACCGGAGGTCGTCTTTAGAGCCTGGCGCCAAGGTCATCAAACGGCCTGCCGTGGAACGGGCGAAATCGCAACTGGTGTTCGCACCGGCCATGACGAAAGCGATGTTATAGCCATCGCCCATCTGGCACACAGTGGCGGGCGTGCCGTAAACGTTGACTGACGCGCCGTTGGCGTCGCCCTCGGGGAGTTGTTCAGAAAGGCTGTTATACGTGGCCGATTGTGCCGTCTGAGAGGTCTGGTGTTGGCCTGCTGCTGGTTGGGCGGCTTGGGCTCCTTGTGCACTCTGGGCCTGTGTGTCAGGTTGTTGAGCCTGGTCCGCAGGCTGATTGCCTGCGTTGTCCGGCAAGGTTGGTTCAGGGCCGTCGGGGGCTGCCTCGTCGACAGCGTTCGGAACGTGAAGCTCAGCGTCATCGTTAAGCGGCTGAAATGCCGGGTAAGTGTTCTCAAACGTTGGCTCACCCGATGCCACGTCCGTCCTCGACGGCGCTGCCATCTCGGATGACGTGGAGCATCCGACTGTTAGAACACCGGCGGTGATTATGGCTGCAAAAGCTGCGATGGGACGGTGGGCGCGCGTGGAAGTCATAAAGCCCACCCTAACGAGATGTGTGGCGATGCGCTGGGGAAAACGGGGAAAGCTGCCCAATCACAGTGACGTGCACTCAGATTGGGCAGCTCAATAAACAGAATCGGGGTAGCTCTTAGTGGCAATCCCAGTGGCCGTCATGTGCCGCGTGGCGGTGACCATCATGCAGGTAGTCCACGTGGTCGCCATGGGGAATAGCGACGTGCCCGCAACCCTCGCCGTGCTCGTGTTCGTGGGCATCGTGAACGGTGTGCTCGGATGCCTCGCACTCGTCCCAGTGGCCTTCATGCTCGCGATGAATGTGGCCGTCGTGTACGTAGTCGGTGTGATTGCCGTGCGGGAAGGCGACGTGGCCGCAGCCTTCGCCGTGGACGTGGGTGTGCTCGTCGTGGATGGTGTGGGTCATGGCTCCTCCTGGAGGTCGGGAATTTTCACTACATTTTCAGTAGCTGTCAATGTTAGTAAAGCGCGTTTCCAATACACTTTCAATAGCGGGGGTGGGTGGGGGTATCGCCGGAGCTGAACACGGGGCGTGAAGGGAGAATTGGCCTAGCCCAGGCTAGAGTGGGGTGATGATGAAAAGGTCTCCGCAACTTCGCTTTTCCCGTGTCTTACCAGGCTTTGCATTCATGGCTGGCGCATGCTCGCTGGCCTTTGCTCTCGCCGCCCCCGCGACCGCTGCTGAGGGGGTGCCGGTTCGGCAAGGACAAAAGATCGCGGCTTCTGATGGCGCGTTGTGCACTGTTGGTTACGTCGAGGCTAATCGGGCGTGGACCTCGGCGCACTGTGGCTTAAATGGCGAACAAGTGTATAACGAAGCAGGCCAGCACCTAGGAACGTTGCGTTGGTTCACGCCCTCGGGGGCTGCGGGGCATGACTTGGCCTATATTCAATTCGCCGGCGGAACCTATTCGGCAGGCAACCCGCTCACCGGGGATGGCATGCCACCGGTGCCTGGTGAAGGCACAACGGTGTGCTTCGACGGACAGGCCGCGTCGCGTCAGTGTGGCACCGCGGTGAAGGGGCCGGGTGTCTTTCCGGGCATGAACTATGCGGCGGACGTGTCTCTGGCGCCAGGGGACAGCGGTGGAGCAGTGTCCGTCCCAGGGCAGCCGGGCGTTGTGGGCATCTACCAGGGGATTACCCAGGCTAATCGGGGTGGCCGGACAGTTACTTTCTCAAATTATGCGCGCATGCCACATGCGGATGAACTAGCGCGCCTGCCGCACCAGGGTTGGGTGCCGCGCCGCCCCAACCGGGAGCCAGGAAACCCAGTCCGGGTGGCCCAAGAAAAAGGTGAGGCATTGTCCTCGACGAGTAGCGCGGGACCGGAAGGGCTGCGCGGCCTTGCGATGTATTTCGGTCTCGGTATTTAGGAACGCAGCCTCGAGGCTTTAGGCTCCACTGCGCTGCATTGCGCTGCGCTAAGTGTGCGCTGCGCTAAGTGTGCGCTGCGCTAAGTGGCCAGTTCTTAGCGGGTTGTCTTAGCGGTGGCCGTCGCGTGGCGTGCCATTGGAGAGTGCGGCACTTAAGCGGTTGGATGCGCTAACCAGGACATCTGCGAACTTTTCCGCCGGGGAAGGACGGAAGCGTTCGGCGGAACCGGAGACGGAAAGGACGGCGATGAAGTTTCCTGCGCCGTCGAAGACGGGGGCGGAAACGGAAGCGAGGTCTGACTCGCGCTCTTCGATGGATTCGGAGTAGCCGTTGGTGCGCGCGAGTTCGACATCGTGCTCGCTAAAGATGGCGTCAGGAACATGGACATCAGCAAAGGCGGCGAAGACGCGGGCGGCGGAACCGGAGGTGAGTGGAAGCTGGCGGCCTACGGGCACCACGTTGTGGAGTCCGATCTCCGGCTCACGCGTGGCGATACACGTGCGCGTGGTGCCGGAGAGTTCGTAAAGCTGGACGGACTCACCGGTGGCGTCGAGAAGCTCCTCCATAATGGGGCCTGCGGTTTCGATTATGCGATCACGGTTGCCGGGTAGGGCCGGCCCAGCGCCCCACTTTCCATCGGGGGTGCGGGTGAGGATTCGGTGCGCCTCGAGCGCTGTGGCGAGACGGTGTGCCGTTGCCCGAGGCAGGCCGGTGGTCTCACAAAGCTCGTTGAGCGTAGAAGGTTGGTTGGTCGCGGCCATCATGATGGCTACCGCGCGATCCAATACCTTAATTCCTGATACTGCGCTATACTCTCCCATATAATGAAATCTACGTCCCATTAATTGAGATTTCAAGTGGAGAGGCACATGACTGAGAAACTGACACTCGCAGAGAAGGTATGGCGCGACCATGTCGTGCGTAAAGGGGAGAACGGCGAGCCCGATCTTCTCTATATTGACTTCCAACTCTTGCATGAAGTTACCAGCCCGCAGGCTTTCGATGGTCTTCGCCTGGCCGGTCGCAGGATGCGCCACCCAGAGCTGCACCTGGCCACTGAGGACCATAACGTTCCAACCGTGGGCATTAAGTCCGGCAACCTTTTAGAAATCAAGGATGAGGTCTCCCGCACGCAGGTGTCCACGCTGCGCAAGAACTGTGAAGAGTTCGGCGTGCGCCTGCATTCGATGGGTGATGCTCAACAGGGCATCGTTCACACAGTGGGTCCTCAGCTGGGCATTACGCAGCCCGGCATGACCATCGTGTGCGGTGACTCGCACACGTCGACGCACGGCGCCTTCGGTTCTATTGCCATGGGCATCGGTACCTCTGAGGTGGAGCACGTCATGGCCACCCAGACACTTTCGCTTAAGCCCTTTAAGACAATGGCCATCGAGGTCAGCGGTGAGCTGGCGGAGGGCGTTTCCGCCAAGGATTTGATTTTGGCGATCATCGCCAAGATTGGCACCGGCGGCGGCCAAGGCCACATCATCGAGTACCGCGGTGAGGCCATTCGCAAGATGTCGATGGAAGCCCGCATGACCATCTGCAATATGTCCATCGAGGCCGGTGCCCGCGCCGGCATGGTGGCTCCGGATGAGACCACTTTTGAGTACGTCAAGGGCCGTGAGTTCGCACCCCAAGGAGAAGATTGGGACGCGGCCGTCGAGTACTGGAAGACGCTGCCGACTGACGACGGCGCCGAATTCGACACCGTCGTGGAGATCGACGGCTCCGCGTTGACGCCTTTCGTGACTTGGGGTACTAACCCGGGACAGGGCTTGCCATTGAGCGCTACCGTGCCCGACCCAGAGGAGTGCGGCGACGACGGCGAAAAAGCCGCCGTCGAGAAGGCCTTGGCCTACATGGACCTGAAACCCGGCACGCCGCTGCGCGATATCCAGATCGACACGGTCTTCCTTGGATCGTGCACGAACGCGCGCATCGAGGATCTGCGCGCGGCCGCCGAAGTGGTCAAGGGGCGCAGCATCGCGGCTGATACCCGCATGATGGTGGTTCCGTCTTCGGCCGTGGTCAAGGCCCAGGCTGAGGAGGAAGGGCTGGACAAGATCTTCACCGACTTCGGCGCCGAGTGGCGCACCGCTGGTTGCTCGATGTGCTTGGGCATGAACCCGGACCAGCTGAAGCCGGGGGAGAGGTCGGCGTCGACAAGCAACCGCAACTTTGAGGGCCGTCAGGGTCCTGGCGGCCGCACCCACCTGGTGTCCCCGGCCGTCGCCGCGGCAACTGCCGTTCTGGGCCACTTGGCCTCACCAGCAGACATCGACGATTCCGCCGTCGCCGGCGCTTAAAGAAAGGAAAAAGACAATGGAGAAGTTTATTACTCACACGGGCGTCGGCGTTCCGCTGCGTGTCTCCAATGTGGACACCGACCAGATTATTCCCGCGCGTTACCTGAAATCCGTGAAGCGCACCGGCTTTGCCGACGGCCTGTTCTCCAATTGGCGCAGCGATAAGAACTTCGTGCTCAACCAGGAACCGTTTAAAGAGGGCTCCGTGCTCTTCGCAGGCCCGGACTTTGGTACCGGTTCTTCCCGCGAGCATGCGGTGTGGGCGCTTGCAGAATACGGCTTCAAGGCGGTGTTTTCCTCGCGCTTCGCAGATATTTTCCGCGGCAACTCCGGTAAAGCGGGCTTGCTGACGGGGCTCATGGAACAAGAAGACATTGAGCTTATCTGGAAGCAGCTGGAGGCCGGGGAGACCGAAACCACCGTCGACTTGGACGCGCGCACGGTCACCGTGGGCGGCAATAGCTATACCTTCGATATCGATGACTACACCCGTTGGCGCCTTATGGAGGGGCTCGACGACATCGGCCTGACCTTGCGTAACGAGGACGATATCGATGCCTTTGAATCCAAGCGCCCGGGATTCAAACCGCGCGTCGTTGCGTCTTAGCGGAGGCGGCACCGGTGGGGTAGTATTCCCCGCCTCCTGTGGCGCAGTGCACATAGCGCCGTTAACATCCTCAGCATGACTAATCCTTTTGACGGCTTTAGCAGAGAGAACGGCAATCAATTCGACGGCAGCACCGGGTACGGTGGCTACGACTATCACCAGCCCGGTGGCTACGACTATCAACAATCCGGGAGCTACGGCTACCGGCAACCAAACGGCTACGGCTACCAGCAGACGGGAAGCTACGGGTACCACCAGCCCGGCGCAGTACCTGGCAACCCACCCGGCGGGGCAGGAGCGCCGCCCATTGACGCCATGGATATTCTGGGCCAGTCATTCAAGGGTTACTTAAAGCAACCGGTGCCAGGAATGCTGGCCATGCAGGTGCATCTCATTATCACGTTTGCTCTTCTTCTTGTGCCGGGAACCGTTGTAGGCGGTGTATTCGCAGTAATGGAAGGAAATGGCACGGACATCGAGCCTTTAGCGACTACCGTGGGGATCCCTCTCATGGTTGTCATGGGGCTAGCCGCCTTCGCTTATCTTTTCTGGCTGATGGCGAACCTCTTTAATGGCTCCCGGAAGATCGCTGATGGGGAGAAGGTCACCTTCCGCGACTACTTTAGGTTTGCCCAGCTGAATGGTTGCGCCGGCGTCTATGCTTGCTTCTTTATTTTGGCAATGCTCGGAACAATTGCGGGCGGCTTCCCCGGACTGATTCTCTTTGCGCTTCTGTGGCCAGCGCCTGTCATCAAGGCTGATGCCCCGGATAAGCCTCTCATGGAGTGCTTCCGGGAGGCTTTGAACTTGGTCATTGAGAACCTTGGGCAATCGCTGCTCTTTATCTTGATCTGTTCCCTCATCACGAGCTTTGTCATATTTATCCCCATCGTTGGCTTCCTTGCCGCCTACCCGATCTGGGCTTTGGGGATGGTCCTTTTCACCCGTGCTATGCAGCGCCGCCCTGCTGTGCGTTGGGAATAGAACAGCAGGACGGCGAAAGGTACCTGGTGAAGTGGCGATGTAGTGCTTATCGCACGGGCAGCGGGCTAGCGAGGTAGTCTGCGCCGGTAAGTTCACCGTCGTTGAAGGAGAGCACCCACACCGAAGCCTTCTTGAACTTGAGCTCGTCGATGGGAGTCGTGATGAACTTCGGCGCGTAGGATTCGATAATCCCCGGAATGGTTAGTCCCTGGCTCACGATGACGGGGACACCGCCGCCGTCAACAACGCGCTGGAAGGCCGCGCGGGCGTCTTCAGGGGATTCAGCAAACACATCGTCACCGAATGCTTTGTTTACAGCGATGTCCATGCCGAGCTCATCCGCCAACGGGGCAGCGGTGTGCTGGCAGCGCTGCGGCGGGGCGCTGTAAATGGCGGTCGGGTGAAAAGGCGTGAGCATCGGCACGAGCATCTCTGCTTGGCGGCGGCCTTTCTTATCCAGCGGGCGCAGGTCATCATCGCCCTCCCAGGAGCGGCGCTGGTGAGCGCGTGCATGGCGGACATACAGCACGCGCGTCGTCGGAGCCAGGCGTAGGCGCTTCTTAGCCTTCGCCAGCACCTGCGTATCAACGTCGTAGGAGAGCAGCGTGCAGGCCTCGTCGATTGTCATCCAACGCAGCTCATCGGTCTCCGAATTCGTGGTGTATTCGCCGTCGAGTACACGTGCCAGCCAGTAGTAGACAACCTTCGTGCGTCCTTGAACGGGATAAGCCACCTTGCCAATGAGCTTGCCCAGGCGCACGGTGTAGCCGGTTTCCTCGAAGATCTCGCGCGCGGCGGTGACGGGAAGTGATTCGCCCGGATCGACTTTGCCCTTAGGCAGCGACCAATCGTCGTAGTGCGGGCGGTGGATGATAGCAACCTCCGGATCGTGCGGATCCCCACGCCAGAGAACCGCACCAGCGGCAAGCGTCGTCCGCTTGAACTCATCCGCCGGATCGACAGGGATCTCCTGGTGGCGACCAGAGATGAAGACCTCCGATCGGATATCTTTATCCGTCTCATGCATGTTCTTTGCCTTGGGCATGCTGCTCCTTTGTGCCTGTAGCTTGTGACCTTCTCCATCTTCCTCCACTCGCCGCCACGATGCAGCTTTACGCGCCGAACGTATTTCAATGCCGGGCGTGCTTTAATGGGAAAAGTCGATGCAGTGGAATTGATCGTGAGGTGGCACATGGCAAACGTGGCAGTAATGGGCGCGGGTTCGTGGGGAACCACGCTGGCGAAAGTCTTTGCTGACGCCGGCAATGACGTCAGCTTGTGGGCGCGCCGCGAGGAACTGGCAAACACCATCAACACGCGCCACGAAAACCCGGACTATCTCCCGGAGCTCTTACTGCCTGAGTCGATCCGGGCAACCACCGAACCCGCCGCTGCTCTGAAAACTGCAGACATCGTCATCTTCGGCGTTCCTTCCCAAACCCTTCGCGGAAACCTGGAGAAATGGGCGCCGCTCTTGCCGGAGGACGCTACCTTGGTCTCAATCTCGAAGGGCGTGGAGAAAGCTACGCTTAACTTGATGAGCGAGGTCATCGCGGACGCCGCCGGCGTATCCGCTGACCGCATTGCCGTGCTCTCAGGGCCCAACTTGGCCAAGGAGGTGGCTCAGGAGCAGCCGGCCGCTACGGTTATTGCCTGCAGCGATGCTGCCCGCGCGGAGGCCGTCCAGCACGCAGCTGCCGCTCCATATTTCCGCCCCTATACCAACACCGATGTTATCGGCGCAGAAATTGGTGGCGCCTGCAAGAACGTTATTGCTCTTGCGTGTGGTATGGCCGCTGGCAAGGGGTTGGGCAATAACACGATGGCGACCATTATCACGCGCGGGCTTGCTGAGATTACCCGCCTTGGTGTGAAACTGGGCGCGGATCCATTTACCTTCTCTGGTCTAGCTGGAATGGGTGACCTTGTGGCGACGTGCAGCTCGACGCTCTCGCGCAACCGTACCTTTGGCTACCGCCTTGGCCAGGGCGGGACTCTGGAGGAAGCTACCGCGGCCACTAACGGGCAGGTCGCGGAAGGCGTTATCTCTTCCGATTCCATTTTTAGGTTGGCGCAGCGCGCGGGCGTGGAGATGCCCATTACCCAGGCGGTCTATGGAGTGTGTCACCGTGGCGTGACTGTCGACGACATGATCGTCGCTCTGATGGGTCGTACCAAGAAAGCTGAGTAAAGCCGAGTAAAGTTGCTCGGTATGACTGAAGCGAAACCTGTGCGCGTAGCCGTTGTGTACGGCGGCCGCAGCTCCGAGCACTCGGTGTCATGCATTTCCGCCGGCGCGATCATGGAGCACCTAGATCCAGAAAAGTATGAGGTCGTGCCGATCGGTATCACGCGGGAAGGCACCTGGACCCAGGGCAACCGCGCGGGCCTCGCCATCGTCGATGGGCGCCTGCCTGAGGTGGAACTCCACGATGAGTTGGCGCTATCCCTCAACCCCGCAACACGCGGGCGCATCCACAATGTCACCCGCCACGAGCACTACACAGAGGTGGATGTCATCGTTCCAGTTCTCCATGGACCTTATGGGGAAGATGGCACGGTACAGGGTCTTTTTGAGCTTTCCGGAATCCCCTACGTCGGCGCGGGCGTACTGGCCTCTGCGGTGGGTATGGACAAGGAGTTCACCAAGAAGCTCCTAGTGGCCGAAGGTCTTCCCGTCGCACCCCAAGAAGTGCTTAGCGGTGGAGATACGCTGAATGATGCCCAGAAAGAGCGCCTTGGTTTGCCTGTCTTCGTGAAGCCGGCGCGGGGCGGTTCCTCCATCGGTGTCTCCAAGGTTTCCGCGTGGGAAGATTTTGACGCGGCGCTGACCCTGGCTTATGAGTCCGATGACAAGGTCCTAGTCGAGCCTGAGATCCGCGGAGATGAGGTTGAGGTGGGCGTCCTCGAGCACCCGGACGGAAGCCTGCAAGCCTCTGTTCCGGCCAAGCTTTTGGGGACCACCGAGTCGGAGGAAGGCTTTTATGACTTCGATGCCAAGTACATCGATGAGGGAGTGTCGGCGGCGATTCCTGCGCCGCTAAGCGCGGAGCTCATCGACGAGCTGCGTCAGCGCGCCATCGAGGCCTTCCGGGCGCTGGGCGCTACGGGGCTGTCGCGCGTGGATTTCTTCGTTAGCGAAGACTCTTATTGCATCAACGAGATCAATACCTTCCCTGGATTCACGCCGATTTCGATGTACCCGCAGGTCTTCGCCGCCGTGGGAGTGGGCTACGCCGAACTGCTCGATACTCTCATCCAGACCGCTCTCGCGCGTTCCTAGTCCCTGAGCCGTGCGCGAAGGGAAGGTGGTGAAGAAAGAGGCCGCGACACCTACTGAGCGGGGGTGGCTTCAACGAGGGCGTCGCTAAGCCGCACCAGCGCCGAGTTCGCTGCCTCTTGCGGGGCAGACAGCGCGAGGTCCTCCGCGCGGCCGAGTGCGAACCACGTGCCGGCCGTTGTGCCTTCCGCCAGCGTGGTGTCCTCGAACCAAGGGACGTCATTAACCTGCTGGAGCTGAACGCCCGCGCGGTAGTTCTCCGGAGCGGCGACACCGCAGCGCACGACTATTTCCTCATGGCCCGGCGCGCTGTAGACCCAGGTGTTCTTAGCGCCAGCATCCGTGCGGCGCGTATAGCCCTCCGCGAGTGAGTCTGGCAGAGCCTTGTCCAGCGCGGGGCACATGGAATCCGGACCTGCCTTGAGTTTGGATAGCGGTGCCGGATTGGGGTCTTGAGGCTTTTTATCTAGTTTGTTGAGGGCTTCTGTTAGCCCTTGCGGGGCGTCGGAATGTGCGTCGCCTGTAGACGTAGTCACGGCGACCGCAGGAGTGCGCTGGGTGCTGTACCACGTCGTGAGGTTCGAGCCGGGGGTGGCGTCAATGACCTGCAACCAGGATTCGCCGTCGGCCTCGATGGTCTGGGAATAATCCGTAAACTGCTGCGGCAGGTCAACGCCACAGCGCAGGGTTACTTTGTCCTCCGAGCTCTTCGTCCAGGCTGCGGCACCCGCCGGGGCTGGGTCGACGAGTTCGACCCGTGAGTATCCCATGAGCTTTTCCGGCAGAGAGTCGACGACAGCGGCGCATTCGGGGGAGTCCGCTGCTTCAGACGGAGTGGGAGGCAGCGCCACCGGCTGTTGCGCGGCGCTGGTGATGACGTACTTTGCCCCAAAAATCACCGCGAAGACCATCGCGATGGCAATCCCGAGTGAGATGTATATAGCGGTGCGGTTAAATTGGGTATCCATAGGGGCTTATCCTATCGCTGATAGCCCAAGAAGAACGAACGTTGAAGGCGTGCCAGAATGGTGCGCCATCTGCGCAAGGAAAAGGAGTCCGTGACGGTGGGTTTATCCCATACCCTCGACCAAGCCGGCGAACGGCACGTTATCCATGAAATCGTCACCGCAGCGCCGAGTGCACTCAACGGCGATGATGCCGCGGTGCTTTATCCGGCGGCGCCTAATTCGCGCACTGTGGCCTCGACGGACATGATGGTGGAGGGCCGGCATTTTCGGCGGGACTGGTCCACCGCCGCGGAAGTCGGTCACAAGGCCATCGTGCGCAACTTTGCCGATATTGAGGCAATGGGGGCTCGGCCCACTGCAGCGCTTCTGGCGATCGCCGCCCCGGGCGATACCCCGGTGGATTTCGTGCGGGGGATAGCGCAAGGCATTGCTGAGCGGTGCGCGGTGTACAACGCCGAGCTGGTCGGCGGTGATTTGACCCGCAGCGACAGCCTGGTCATCAACGTCACAGCGATGGGCTCTTTGGGCGGAAGCGGCGCACCGTTAACTCTGGATGGTGCGCGTGCGGGCCAGAAGTTAGTGGCGCACGGCAAGATTGGGTATTCCGGGGCGGGCTTGGCCCTCTTGCAACGTTACGGCCGCGCGCTGCCCCCGGAGCTGGACGAGCTCTGGCCACTGATCGACGCCCACTGCGCGCCCACCCTCGCACCCGGACGCGGCGTCATCGCTCGGGCAACCGGCTCGACCGCGATGACGGATAACTCGGATGGTCTCGTGCGCGATGTGGGGCACTTGGCTGAGCGCTCCGGGGTGCGCATCGATTTTGACCGCGGCGCCATTGCCCCCGATCCGCTTGTGGCCGCCGCCGGTGCGGTGCTCGGCATCGACCCTTGGGAGTGGGTCTTGGCGGGTGGGGAGGACCACACGCTGTTGGCTACGACGTTTAAGGCTGCCCCCTCCGGGTTCCGGGAAATTGGCCGGGTGATGCGCGGCACCGGAGTAACCATCGATGGAGAGGAACCTCGCTATAGCGAGGGCTGGGAGGGATTTGCGTGAGCCACATCGATACTTCTCACATCCACTATTCGTGGATGCCGCACATCAGGCAGGCCTTGGAGGACAACCTCCCACGCATCGAGCGTGAGATTGGGGCAGAGTTCTTGCCGCCGGCCGAGGACGTCTTTGCCGCCCTGTCGATGCCCCTCGAGGACGTGCGGGTGCTCATCGTGGGCCAGGATCCCTATCCCACGCCGGGGCATGCCATGGGCTTGTCCTTCTCCACGCGGCCGGGCGTGCCGGCACCGCGTTCGCTGAAGAATATCTACGCCGAGCTTGGCGCCGACCTCGGCATCCCCGGCCGCGCCGATGGTGACCTGCGGGCCTGGTTTGACCAGGGCGTACTACTGCTCAACCGGGTACTCACCGTGGCCCCGGGCCAGGCGGGTTCGCACCGCCGGCTCGGGTGGGAGGCGATTACCGAGGCAGCCATTAGGGCGCTGGCGGGGCGCGATATCGTGGCCATCCTGTGGGGCCGCGACGCCCAGTCCTGCCAGGCCTACCTACCGGGCACGGACTGCATTACTTCCCCGCATCCCTCGCCGCTGTCAGCGCGGCGTGGCTTCTTCGGCTCGCGCCCTTTCTCCCGCGCAAACGCGGCCTTAGAGGCCCGTGGCGTCCCCGCGGTGGACTGGCGCTTGTAAACTAGCCACCATGTCATATCCCGCCGAGTTGGACGCTCGTGGTCTGCATGAGTGGGCCGCACGAACCGTGGAGGAGCTGCAGCGCCGCCGCGCTGAAATCAATGCCCTCAACGTTTTCCCGGTGCCCGATTCGGACACGGGATCCAACATGGCGCACACCATGGAGTCCGCCTTGGCGGAGGCCGATAAGGGTGAGGCGGACGTCGCTGAAGCATTGGCCATCGGTTCGGTGCGCGGTGCCCGCGGCAACTCGGGGATGGTGCTCTCGCAGGTGCTGCGTGGCGTTGCCGATGCCACAACGGACTCGCGCGTGGATGGTGCGGTCCTCGCTGATGCTTTGACGCTGGCTGTCACGTTGGTCGATCGCGCGCTTGCCGCCCCAGTAGAAGGCACCATCATCACCGTTTTGCGCGCTGCAGCGGCCGCTGCCAGTGAGGCCGCCGGGCAGCCCGGTGCCCAGCTACACGGCATCCTGGTTGCAGCGTTAGACGCCGCACGGCAGGCCCTGGCGCAGACTCCGTCGCAACTGCCCGCGCTGCGCGAGGCAGGTGTCGTGGATGCCGGCGGTACCGGCTTCGTGATTCTGCTGGAGTGCCTCCTTGCACAGGTCACCGGTGAAGAACCCGCCAACCAGCCGTTGAGCGTTTCGGTGCCAGAGAAACCTGAGGAGCTTGCAGAGATCGAAGTCGTCTTCTTCTTCGAGGGAAACCTCGCTGAGGTTGAACAAACATTGGCCTCGCTGGGCAATAGCCTCGTCATCGCGCGGGCGACGGACACCTCTGGCAGCGTTCACATCCATAGTCCGGAGGCCGGCACGGTGATCGAAAAGGCCTACGGCCTGGGAAAGGTCAGCAACCTGCGGCTCGAGGCGCTGCCGCCCGCAGAGGCGGGGGCGTGCGCCACGGAGCACAGCGAGGGCGAGAGCCCGCAGCGGCGTATTTTTGCCGCGGTGCCCGAAGGGGCCGCGCGGGAGCTATTTGAGAAGGCTGGGGCGCGAGCAATTGGGCCCGGCGAGGATCTGGAACATGCTGCGGCAGGCGATCTTTTCCTGCCCAACGGGTGCGGTGGAGATCCAGGCAGGGCGACAGTCATACCGACTGGCTCCATCGTGGCCGGGCTCGCCGCGCTATCGGTGTATTCGCCCAACCCCTCTCGTTCGGCCGAAGTAGTGGCCGCTATGTCCGATGCCGCGCGTTCCATGCGGGTGGCTCATCCGGAAACAGAAAGCCTCGACGGCATCATCGCGGCATGCCGCACCCAGTTGGCCTATGGGGGCGAACAAATCACTGTGTTGTCCGGCTGTGACATCGATGCTGAAGAGTTGACGCAGATTCTTGGTGTCGACGTCGTTGTGCTTCGAGTTCCCGGATTGCGCACGGAGATCGGGGTGGAGTAGACCATGCTGGGATGGCAAGACGATCGGGCGCTGACGGAAGTACTGGCAAAGAAGGATGCCGCGGCGTTCAAGCGCGCCTTCGGCTACACCACGTGCGGGGAGCTGCTTAGCCATTATCCGCGTGACTATATCCGCCACAACAAGGACGTGGGCCTCGGCGGTGCCGAGGACGGAGATCACGTCACCATCACCGGCGTCATTGAGGAGGCCCGCGTCAAGCACACCTCTAAAGCCATGGTGTTTATCCTCTACATGGATAACGGAGTCCAAGCCTCCTTCTTTAACGCGCACTACGTCCAGCGCGTGCTGGGCCGAGGTATGCGCGTCATGCTCTCCGGCAAGCTGAAGTACTTTCGCGGATATCCCAGCCTGCAGCACCCCGACTTCCTCATCCTTGATCCCGGCCGCTATCAGGAGTCCCTGCTGGATAGCGCAACCGGGCAGGGGACAGGCTCGCTCAAGAAGCTCTCCCAGTTCGGTTCACTAGACACCTTCTTGCAACGTGAATGGATCCCCGTCTACCCGGCCAGCGGGAAGGTGACGTCGTGGTACATCATGGGTGCCATCCACAAGGTCCTCGAACACACCCCGCCTATTCCGGAGCCGCTGGACTATCGGATGATGGTGACGCTCGATCAGGCAGTGCGCGAAATCCACGAACCGGGAGACAGCGGGCCGGAACGCGCCATCCAGCGTCTGAAATACAACGAGGCCTTGTCGATCGGATTGGTCATGGCCCTTCGTCAGCGCGACGTCAAGGCGCGCACGGCAACCCCAATGCCAGCCATTCTGGAGGGCTACCGCGATGAGCTGCTTTCTGAGCTGCCCTTTGCGCTAACCGACGGCCAACGCCGCGTCATCGCCGAAATCGATGCTGATCTCTGCGGCACCGCGCCCATGATGCGACTGCTGCAAGGCGAGGTGGGTTCGGGAAAAACGCTCGTTGCCACGTGCGCCATGCTGCAAGCGGTAGACGCCGGCAAGCAGGCCGCGCTCCTGGCGCCGACGGAGGTGCTGGCGGCGCAGCATGGGGCGTCGATAAGCGCCAGCGTTCCGGATGGTGTCACCGTTACGGTCTTGACAGGGTCGATGAAGACGGCGGAGAAGCGCAAGGCGCTGCTGGAGATTGTTTCTGGTGAGGCCGATATCGTCATCGGCACCCACGCCATCATCCAGGACAGCGTAGAGTTTTTCGATCTTGGCCTGGTCATCGTGGATGAGCAACACCGTTTCGGCGTGGAGCAGCGCGATAGTCTGCGCACCAAGACGCGTGAGGGCATCAGCCCGCACGTGCTGGTGATGACAGCAACCCCCATTCCGCGCACCATTGCCATGACCGTCTTCGGTGACCTGGCAGTCTCGACGCTCAAGGAGCTTCCCGGTGGGCGCAAACCCATCCTTTCCGCGGTGGTGCCTGAATGGAAACCGGAATGGGTGCGCCGCGCCATCGAGCGCATTCGCGAAGAGGTGAGCAAAGGCCACCAGGCCTATATCGTCTGCCCGCGAATTGAAGGCGAGGGCGGGGTGGAAACCATGTCTTTGCAATTGCGCAACCTACCTTTTCGCGGGCTTCGAGTGGAGATGCTCCACGGCAAGATGCCCGATAAGGATGAGGTGATGGAGCGATTCGCCCGCGGGGAGATTGACGTCCTCGTGGCCACCACGGTCATCGAGGTCGGCGTCGATGTGCCCAACGCCACCGTCATGCTCATCCGTGAATCGGAGAATTTTGGAGTTTCGCAGTTACATCAGCTGCGCGGGCGCGTGGGCCGCGGGGGAAACGAATCCGTGTGTTTGCTGCATACGCTGGCCGAGCCAGACAGCAAGTCCTTTCGGCGCATCAAAGCCATTGCGGATACGCCGTCCGGCTTTGACCTTGCCGAATTGGATCTCACGCAACGCCACGAAGGCGACATCTTAGGAACACTCCAATCCGGCACGAAGCGCACGCTCAAATTGCTCGACCTTGTTTATGACAGGGACATCATCGAGCGCACGCATGCCGATGCCGCCGCATTGGTTGAGCGCAATCCTGACCTGGCGGAGCAGTTGACGCACAATCTGAGCGCCGATGAGCAGGGATTTTTGGAGAAGAACTAGGGGAGTCTCCGCGGCTGGGACAGGGGAGATAGGGTAGAAGCCATGACCAGAATCATCGCCGGGGAGGCCCGCGGGCGCACCATCAAGGTGCCCGAAGCCGGGACGAGGCCCACGTCCGACCGTGCCCGTGAGGGACTTTTCTCATCTCTGAACGTGCGTTGGGGTTTCATTGATTCCCGCGTGCTGGATCTGTTTGCGGGCTCAGGTGCGCTGGGTCTGGAGGCGGCCAGCCGCGGTGCCGAAGAAGTCGTCCTCGTGGAGAACAACGCCGCGGCCGTAAAAGTCATCCGCCACAACATTGGGGTGGTCAAGCACCCGCGCGTCGAGGTACGAGAAATGAATGCCTCCTCCTACCTGGCCACCGCACCGCGCGGCTATTTCGACATGGTGCTCGCGGATCCGCCGTATAGCTTCGATGACGTCGACGGACTTCTCGCGGCGATCGAGCCGGTGCTGGATGATGCCGCGATTGTTGTCATCGAGCGCCATGTAGATTCCCCACAGACACAATGGCCGGAAGGTTTCGAGCCCACCGGTCAGAAGCTCAAGAAGCGGACCTTCGGTATCGCGCGTTTTGATATGGCGATTTATCACCGCGACGCGGAGACCTCGGACACCAATCACACCGACAACCAGGAGGACTAGCCATGCCGACCCACGCCGTATGCCCCGGCTCTTTCGATCCCATCACGCTAGGGCACGTTGACGTGTTTAACCGTGCGAGCGAGCTCTTTGACAAGGTCACGGTGCTGGTGACGGGCAACCCAGACAAGCCTTCCGGGTTGTTCAGCGTGGAGGAGCGCGTGGATTTGATTCGCCGTACCGTCGCCCCGGAAATCGAGGTGGACTGGTGGGGCGGTCTGCTCGTGGACTACACCAGCGCGCATGGCATAGACACGATTGTGAAGGGCCTTCGCTCCTCCTTGGACTATGAATACGAGCTGCCCATGGCGCAGATGAACCGGCGCCTTTCCGGAATCGATACGGTCTTCTTGCTAACAGATGAGAAGTACGGCTACATTTCCTCCTCGCTGTGCAAGCAGGTGGCACACTACGGAGGCGACGTCACGGGTATGTTCCCGGAGCATGTGGCTGCTGCTGTCATGGAACGGTACCGAGGCTAAGGGGACATGTCTGTACTGGCAATACCGCTCGTTGTTCTCTTCACAGTTCTAGCTGGCTCCTGCCTGCAACGAGTGTCCGGCATGGGCCTTGGCCTCATTGGTGGACCAATCCTGACCCTCTTCCTCGGCCCGGTGGAAGGCATCATGGTCATCAATGTTTTGGCCTGCCTTAACGCTGTTCTCACGACCTATTCGATGCGTGAGAACGTGGATTGGGGAAAGTGGCTGCGCATCGGCCCCTTCATGATCCTCGGCTCAATCCCGGCAGCCCTGCTCATCGCGCGTATTGATACCGCAGCATTGTTGGTACTCGTTGGCGCGGCCTTGTTGATCGCGTTGGGTGTGGTGGTCTTCGGGCGAAAGTTCGTCCCGGAGATGCGCGGTACGGGCCCAGCCATTTCCGCGGGCATCTTGGGTGGGTTCACCAACACGCTTGCGGGCGTGGCCGGCCCGGTCATCACTGTGTATGCGCAGGCTGCGCGGTGGCCCAAGGAGGTCCTCGCGCCAACCCTACAGCCCTGCTTCTTCATTGGCGGCCTGTCGTCGGTGTTGACCAAATTCTTCTTGGGATCCGGCGGTTTTGAGGGCTTGCACTGGCTGGTGTGGCCCTGCGGCGTCGTTGGCATGTGCATTGGCATCTTCCTAGGTAAGAAGATTGCAGGACGGGTCTCACGGGACAAGGCGCATAAGCTCTCGCTATCGCTGGCAAGCTTGGGGGCGCTCAGCGCATTGCTGCGAGGCTTGTTCACTCTGGGTGCTTGGACAGCGCCTGGGTAGGGTGGGACCCATGGCGAAATTCAAGATTGAGGACGCACTGTCCCTGCGCGCTGGCAAGAATTTTCAGATTGATTCGGTCGATGCTTCGGCAACCCCCGGTTTTGACGGCGATAAGGAGGAGCTCGCCGCTCGCTTCTCCAAGTACGATGATGAGCTGTATGAATTCCAAGAGCGGCTTTTTGCCAATGGTCGCAGCTATGGTGAGGACGCCCCAGCGGTGCTCATTGTCTTGCAGGGCATGGATACCTCGGGCAAGGGCGGGGCTATCCGCCACGTGTTGAACACCTTTGACCCTCAGGGAACCACGACCGTGAGCTTTGGTAAGCCCACCGAGGAGGAATTAGAACACGACTTCTTGTGGCGCATCCGCAAGCATGACCCACAGCCGGGGCAAATCGTGGCCTTTGATCGCTCGCACTACGAAGATGTCCTCATCCAACGCGTACACGAGTGGGTCGATGAAGAAGAAGTGGACCGACGCATCGAAGCCATCCGCGACTATGAGCTGGATCTGACGGCGAAGGGCGTCAAGGTCATCAAGGTTTTCTTGCATCTGTCCAAGGACGCGCAGAAGAAGAACCTACTGGAGCGCACGGAACGGGAGGACAAGTTCTGGAAATATGACCCTTCCGATGTGGAAGAGCGGGCCTATTGGGATGACTACATGGCGGCCTATCAGGATGCCATTCGGCGCACAGATGAAAACTACGCACCCTGGTACGTCATCCCCACCGATAATAAAAAGTATGCCCGGATGGCGCTGAAGTTCCTCATCGTGGATCTCCTACGCCACCTGGACCTGGAATGGCCAGCGCCCGACTTTGATCCGGAAGTAGAGCGCCAGCGCATTAAGGACGCCGACTAAGAGCTAGTCGCTTTCTGCGTCATCGACGTCGCGGGCAAGTTCACGGGCCGCGGCGTTGAAGGTATCGAGAACAGAGAGCAGAGCTTCTTGGGCATTGATGACGCCCACGTTAAGCGCGTGGAAGAGCTGGTCTTCGTTCAGTCCGGCAGTGGTGACGAAGCAGGCGTCACCGCGCAGCTCCACCTCATCCTCGACCAGCCCGACGAGCGCGCGCCCATCGAATGCGCCTGCATTGAACTCATTGCACAGGACGTGGAAGATGGGGAGCATGTCGGCGTTGAGCTGCGTGGAGAGTACGCACTCGATGCGCACGAGGCCCTCTTCCACGGTGATGACCCAGTCCAGATCGTTGAGGCGGGCAACTGCGGCAGTCGCATCCTCCGGGTGCGCAGTGGCCGCCATGTCCAGTTCGGTGCTGTTCAGCGCGGTGAGCACGCGATCCCGGCTCACGGCGGGCAGTGGTGAGCCGGACATGATATCGAAGGGATCGGAACCTACGGATGCATTCTGGTTCGTTGTCGAGTTGTGGCTCATGCTTGCTCCTCCTTATCCCAGGTGACTGCCTGCGGGAAGCGCTGCGCCACGATATCGAAGATTTCCGCGAAGCTGGCGAGCGAGCTCAGCAGGAAGTGGCCCAGCTGGGCCAAGGAGAGGCCTTCGCCCACAGCCATGGCGCGGTTGGCTCCTAGGTGGATTTCCTCGTTTCCCTTTGCATCCTCTTCCACGAGGTAACTCAACGTCGGTGCAACGCTAGCCCAGTTCAGCTCCGCCACGGCGGCGGCCACGTCTTGCTCCAGGTGTGCGGGAAGCGTGCCTTCCCAGGAGGCGAAGGCGCTCAACACGTCACCCTCGGCGTCAAGGTCACAGTGCACAGCGATATGGGGGACACCGGTCTGCAGCACGCGCCGCGCGGCCGGGGAGTTGTCAGCAGCCGCGTCCTCGGCGGCTTCTGGTGCTGCCTCGATGAGTGCATAGTCGGCGTCGATAAGCTCGCACAACTGCGCTAGCCGGTCGATGGTGACCGGCTCAACCACGTGGAGATCGGTCACTGCTGTTCACCCTGGGCGGCCTCGGATCCTTCTCCCGCCTGCGCGGCGGATTCCGAACCGAGCTTGGCCATCTCTTCGGCGGCGGCGACCATGGCGTTCTGGGCGTTGATGACGCCGTCCACGGAGGCGCGCAGTGCGGCCGCGAGTTGTTCGTCAGTCATTCCGGCCGCGCATGGAAGGTCGGCCTCAGTGCGCACGAGGAGCATGCCGTCGAAGTCCGCGATCACCGCGCGGGCACCCATGGCCACGGAGTTGATCTGGTTGGCCGCCAGGAAAAGGCCTGCATCAGCCTTGGCGTAGTTGACGTCCGTCGGCACATCACAGCGCACGATGGCAACGCTCTCCAACACGGCGAACATGCAGGGCAGACCGTTGAGGTTTGCAGTGGCGGCATCGTCGCGGCCGGTGACTGGCTCGAGTTCAATGTCGAAGGTCTTCATCGCCTCGATGATGCGGTCGAGGGTGACCTCCGGCAGTGCGTGCGGGTCTTCGGCGGCGGTGGTTGTCGGATTAGTCATGGTTGTGCTCCTTCCAGGTAACGAGCTGCGGGTACTGCTGTTCAATCCACTCGAAGGACTGCAACACGGCATCCAAGGTAGACATGACGAACGCGCCAAGCTGGTTGCGGGAGGCACCATGTGTCACGTCGAGATCACGCGCACCAGAGACCGCCAAGGCGTTATCGGGCGCCTCGAAGAAGCGGAAAGCCGGGGTGAAATGGTCCTGGTTCCACGCGTTGATGTGCATGAGGAGCGCAGGCCCCTCGGAGGCGGGGACCGAGCCGCGCCACACGGAATCGACGATGAGGGAGGAGCCAACGAGCTGGAAGGCAATGGCGGCGTTTGAGAAACCGGTGCGCAGAAGGTTGACCGTCTGGCCGTCCTGGGTCTTTTGCTCTTCGATGCGGTACTCCAAGTTCTCTGACTCAAAGATCTCCGCGATGCGCTCGAGGGTGACTTCCTCGATGGGGGTGTCGGGCTGCAGCTGGCGCTGCTGCGCGTCGTCGTGATTAGTGGTGTCCGTCAATTCTTCTACTCACTTTGCTACTTGCTACATATTTCTTAATCTTTTCCGGCCCCGACACTACCGGAGCCGTCCGCCTCGGGTGCGCAGGTGGGGGCATCGACGAGCTGTTCGCCGCCGAGTTCGTGGGCAAGTGCTGGTTTTAACTCTGGGTAGCGGAAGACGTGGCCCAGATTCTCCAGTCGGCTGGGCACCACCTTCTGGTTAGCCAGTGCGAGCTCGCGTGCGCCTTCCTTACCCAGCAGCAGGGCGGGCCCGACGCTGGGAATGGGGATGAAGGTGGGACGGTGGAGCAGGGCGCCGAGGGCGTCGACATAGTCTCGGTTGAGCACCGGCTGCGGGGAGACCCCGTTGATCGCGCCCTGCCACTCTGAGTCGAGCGCGGCGCGGACAAACATGTCTGAAAGATCGTCCTGTGCAACCCAGCTATTCCACATGGTGCCCTTGCCGAACGCGCCGCCGAGTCCAGTAGAAAACAATGCACGCAGCAGCGGGAGGATACCCGCGTTGGCTGATTGCACTATGCCGGTGCGCAGGTTCACCACGCGCTTTCCCGCCTCGCGCGCCGGCGCGCAGGCCTCCTCCCACGCCCCCACGACGTCGGCGAGGAAACCATCCCCACGCTCCGATTCTTCGGTGAGATCCTCGTCGCCCCGGTCCGGACCGTAGATGCCGATGGCGGAGGCGCAGATCATCGCTGACACGGACGGTGTCTGGGCTACAAGCTGGGCCAACAGGTGAGTGGGGCCCACGCGCGAATCCCGGATCGCCTCCTTGTGAGCGGTGTTAAAACGACCGAAGATTGGCTCCCCGGCTAGGTGGATGAGAACATCGACTCCCTCTAACAAATCCTTGGCGGGAATGTTTGGGCGCCACAAGCGCTCGCCGGCGCCCGGGGAGGAGCGCACTAGAGGCACGACGGTATGGCCCAAGGTGCCAAGCTGCGCGGCCACAGCAGCGCCAACCGTCCCGTGCGTTCCCGTAATCGCTATTGTGCGGGGCTCGGCGTTGAGCTCACCGAGCCGTTGGGCAAAGCGAAAGTCTTCGATGAGCTGTTGCTGACGGTAGGCAAAGACCGACTCCACCGCACCCGTGGGAATGCGTGTGTCCACCTTGTCGGTGATGAGTGTGCCTTCCGGGTGATCCTCAAAGAAGTGCTCATGGCGCCAGTTCGCCAGCGAACGGAAGGGGGCGTTGATGCACAGATCCGCAAAGGAACGCCGCGGCTGGTACCTACTCAAATCATGCCGGGCAACCCATTTCAGGCCGCCAGGCAAGCTCAAGACCGATGTTCCGTCTGCCAGTGACTCGGCCTGCTGCAGGGGAGACATGAATCCAAATGGCGCGGTGAGGCGGGCGAGCGCCCCGGGGCGGGTGTGCCATTGCCATACCTCTCCGCGCGGGGCTGGAACAACGTGCTGGGTAGTAAAACTCACTGTCTATGGACCTGCCTCAGAAAATTCGGGGGTGCGAGGGCGTATACAGCACGGATGAAGAGTGCTATGGTTGGGGCTGGCTTTCAAGCATAGACAAGTCCTATTAACCATTGTCCGACATCCTTTAAAGACCGCACCGTGAGGCGGGGAAGGAGGTCACGATGAGTGAAACCGGCACCCACGCGGAGTCCAACGAGCTGCTGAGCTCGAAAGACGTCGCGCGTACTGTCGCACGCATCGCGCACCAGATCATTGAGAAAACGGCGCTTGATTCGAGTGAATCTCCTCGGGTCCTGCTCTTAGGCATTCCCTCTGGTGGCGTGCCTTTAGCGCAGCGCCTTGCCGAAAAGATTGAGGAATTCTCCGGGGTGGAGGTTCCCTGGGGTTCCCTGGACATCACGTTGTATCGCGACGATCTATATGCCCGCCCGCACCGGGCATTGCAGCCCACCACAGTCCCAGCCGGTGGTATCAACGGCGCCACGGTCATCCTTGTTGATGATGTGCTGTACTCCGGCCGCACCATCCGCGCCGCGCTGGACGCCCTGGCAGATATCGGGCGCCCCGACATTATCCAACTTGCCGTCCTCGTGGACCGCGGGCACCGCCAGGTGCCCATCCGCGCCGATTACGTGGGCAAGAATATCCCCACTGCGCGCGACGAGGACGTCACCGTCTACAACGCCGACATCGACGGCCGGGATGCCGTCGTTCTTACCCGCTTCACTGCACAGCCCGGCAAGGAGGCATAAATGAAGCACCTCATTAATATCGCCGACCACAGCGCCGAGGAAATCCTTGGGCTCATGGATGAGGCCGACCGTTTCCGGGAAGCCTTGGACGGCCGCGAAGTCAAGAAGTTGCCGACTCTGCGCGGGCGAACCGTGTTTACGTTGTTCTATGAGAACTCCACCCGTACTCGTTCCTCCTTTGAAACGGCGGGAAAGTGGATGTCGGCGGATGTCATCAACCTGTCTGCGTCGACGTCTTCGGTGAAGAAGGGCGAGTCCCTCAAGGACACTGGCCTGACGTTGACCTCCATCGGCGCCGATGCCATCATCATCCGCCATCCTTCCTCCGGTGCGGCGCAGCAGCTGGCCGGTTGGGTAGCACCGGGAGGACAGGGACCGAGCGTGATTAACGCCGGCGATGGTGCCCACCAGCACCCCACGCAGGCGCTTCTCGACGCCGTCACGATGCGCCAGCGGCTACACCTTGGTACGGATCGCTCCGCCTCTGGCACCGGCTTCGAGGGCCTGAACGTCACCATCGTCGGTGACTGCCTGCACTCCCGCGTCGTGCGCTCCAACGTGGACCTGCTGTCGACGTTGGGCGCTGAGGTTACGCTTGTCGCTCCGCCGACGCTACTGCCCTTTGGCGTCGACACCTGGCCGGTACGCGTCTCCCATGACTTCGACTCCGAGGTGGCCAAGGCCGATGTCGTCATGATGCTGCGCGTCCAAGCTGAGCGTATGAACGGCGGCTTCTTCCCCTCGCACCGCGAGTATGCGGCTCTTTACGGGATGTCCAAGGAACGCGCTGCTGCCATGAAGAAGGACGCCATCATCATGCACCCGGGCCCCATGGTCCGCGGCATGGAAATCAACTACGCGGTGGCTGACTATGACAACACCGCAGTGCTCCAGCAGGTCCACAACGGTGTCCACGTGCGCATGGCCACCCTCTTTACGCTGCTCACCAACGGCGAGAACGCCGGTATCTAAAACGAGTTATCTCATAAATCAACGAGGAGAGCTTTTCAGAAACCATGACTACTTATCCAGACACCGGCGTGCTCTCTGCTCCCGCGGCGGGCACCTTGCTCATCACCAATGTTCGCCCCTATGGGGAAGGGGAACCCACTAACATCCTGATCAAGGATGGCGTCATCGAGGCGATCGGCGCCGCCGATATCACCCCAGCGGAAGGCGTCGACCGCACCATCGACGGGGGCGGCAACGTGCTGCTCCCGGGATTGGTGGACATGCACGTCCACCTGCGTGAGCCCGGCCGCGAGGACACAGAAACCATCGAGACCGGCTCGCGGGCCGCCGCCAAGGGTGGGTTTACTGCCGTGTTCACCATGGCGAATACCTCCCCGGTCACGGACCAGCCGATCATCGCGGAGTCCGTTTGGGCCAAGGGCCAGGCGCGCGGTTTGTGCGACGTCCATCCGGTTGGCTCCATCACGAAGGGCTTGGAGGGCAAAACGCTGACCGAGTTCGGCATGATGGCCCGCTCGGATGCAAAGGTGCGCATGTTCTCGGACGACGGCAAGTGTGTCCAGGACCCGCAGCTCATGCGCCGTGCGTTGGAATACGCCAAGGGGCTCGACGTCCTGCTGGCCCAGCACGCAGAGGATCACCGTATGACCGAAGGCGCGAGTGCCCATGAGGGCGAGGTTGCCGCCCGCCTGGGTCTGCGCGGCTGGCCGCGCGTGGCTGAGGAATCGATCGTGGCGCGCGACGCACTGCTCGCGCGTGACTACGGTAACCGCATGCACATCTGCCACGCTTCGACGAAGGGCACAGTCGAGCTGCTCAAGTGGGCTAAGGAGCAGGGGATTCCGCTGACCGCTGAGGTGACCCCGCACCACCTGCTGCTGACCGATGACAAGCTGGTGACCTATGACGGCGTCTTCCGCGTCAACCCGCCGCTGCGCGAGGAATCCGACACCCTGGCCCTGCGCCAGGCATTGCTCGACGGGCTTATCGACGTCGTGGCAACGGACCACGCCCCGCACGGCAGCGAAGACAAGTGTGTCGAGTTCGAGCACGCCAAGCCGGGCATGCTGGGACTTGAATCCTCCCTGGCGGTCATCGCCAAGCTCTTTGTCGCCACTGGTCTGGCGGATTGGCGCTTCGTTGCTCGCGTCATGTCGGAGCGTCCGGCGGAGATTACCCGCCTGCCCGGCCATGGTCGCCCGATTGCGGTCGGCGAGCCGGCCAACCTCACCATCGTTGATCCGGAACATGAGTGGGTATCAGATTCCACCCGCCTGGCCTCGAAGTCGGAGAACAACCCCTATGAGGGGGAGGAGTTTGGCGCGCGCGTTACCTACACCATCCTGCGCGGCGCGGTGACCTATGACCTCTCTGCTGAAAGTGGTGACGAGGCAGACGAATAATCGGGATAATCGAGAGTCAGAGTTGCTCAACCCGAGTACCCAACGCTCATAGCCAACACAACCAACCCTTCACCGACAAAATCACTGAAAGGTTTAACGCACAGTGACTTCCACTAGCACCACCCCCGCCATTCTGGTCCTCGCCGATGGCCGTACTTTCCGTGGCTTCGGCTTCGGCGCCACGGGCACAACCCTGGGCGAGGCCGTCTTTACTACCGCCATGACTGGCTACCAAGAGACCATGACTGACCCGTCTTATCACCGTCAGATCGTGGTTGCCTCCGCGCCCCAGATTGGTAATACGGGCTGGAACGATGAGGACAGCGAGTCCCACGGCGACCAGATTTGGGTTGCCGGCCTGGTTATCCGTGACCTTGCCCGCCGTGTTTCCAACTGGCGCGCCGCCCGTTCCCTGCCGGAGGAGATGGAGAAGCAGGGAATCATCGGCATCGGCGGAATTGATACCCGTACCCTGGTGCGTCACCTGCGTAACCACGGCTCCATTAAGGCCGGCATCTTCTCCGGCGAGGCAGCTGAGCGGGACGTTGAGGAGCTCATCGCTGAGGTCAAGAACCAGCCGTCTATGGCCGGTCTTGACCTGTCCGAAGAAGTATCGACTGATGAGGTCTACACCTTCCCGGCCGTAGGGGAGAAGCGCTTTACTGTCGTGGCCTATGACATGGGAGTCAAGACCGCGACCCCGAAGAACTTTGCTGAGCGCGGCATCGAAACCATCGTGGTTCCAGCCAACACCCCCTTCGAGAAGATCAAGCAGTACAACCCGGATGGAGTGTTTGTCTCCAACGGTCCGGGCGACCCGGCTACCGCTGACACCATGGTGGGCATCGTGCGCGATATCCTTGCTGCCAAGTACCCCTTTTTTGGCATCTGCTTTGGCAACCAAATCCTCGGCCGCGCGCTGGGTATGGACACCTACAAGCTGAAGTTCGGCCACCGCGGTATCAACGTCCCGGTGCGCAACCAGCTCACCGGCAAGCTCGACATCACCTCGCAGAACCACGGCTTCGCCCTGGCCAGCCCCTCGGGCAAGGAGAACCCGGCGGGCGAGGAGTTCGATACTGACTTCGGCCCGGCAGTTGTGTCCCACACCTGCCTCAACGACAACACCATCGAGGGCGTGGCGCTCAAGAACGGCATGGCCTACTCCGTGCAGTACCACCCTGAGTCCGCTGCTGGCCCGCACGATGCTAACCCGCTCTTTGACCAGTTCATCGAGCTCATGACTGAGAAGTCCCCGAACAAGTAGAACGCAACCAGGAAGAGGAAGAAGAAACTAATGCCAAAGCGCAACGACATCAATCACGTCCTGGTTATCGGCTCCGGCCCGATTGTTATTGGCCAGGCCTGCGAGTTCGACTACTCCGGTACCCAGGCCTGCCGCGTGCTCAAGGAGGAAGGCCTGCGCGTAACGCTGGTCAATTCCAACCCGGCAACGATTATGACCGACCCGGAGTTCGCAGACCACACCTATGTGGAACCCATCGAGCCCGAGTTCATCGAGAAGATTTTCCAGAAGGAAAAAGAAGAGGGCAATCCTATCGACGCCGTGCTGGCAACCCTCGGTGGCCAGACCGCCCTCAACGCCGCCGTACAGCTGGACCGCCTGGGCATCCTGAAGAAGTACGATATCGAGCTCATCGGTGCCGATATCGACGCCATCGAGCGCGGCGAGGACCGCCAGAAATTCAAGGACATCGTGGCCTCCATCGGCGGCGAATCCGCGCGCTCCCGCGTCTGCCACACCATGGATGAGGTTCACGAGACTGTCGCCGAGCTCGGCCTCCCGGTCGTTGTACGCCCATCGTTTACGATGGGCGGCCTGGGCTCTGGTCTGGCCTTCAACGAGGAGGACCTCGACCGTATCGCCGGCGGCGGCCTGGCCGCCTCGCCGGAAGCGAACGTCCTCATCGAGGAGTCCATCCTGGGCTGGAAGGAGTTCGAGCTTGAGCTCATGCGCGATGGCGACGATAACGTCGTGGTCATCGCCTCCATCGAGAACGTCGACGCCCTTGGCGTCCACACCGGTGACTCCGTCACCGTAGCCCCGGCCTTGACCTTGACTGACCGCGAGTACCAGAAGATGCGCGACCAGGGTATCGCCATCATCCGCGAGGTCGGCGTCGACACCGGCGGCTGCAATATCCAGTTCGCTGTGAACCCGGATGATGGCCGCATCATCACCATCGAGATGAATCCGCGTGTGTCCCGCTCTTCGGCGCTAGCTTCTAAGGCCACCGGTTTCCCGATTGCCAAGCTGGCTGCCAAGCTGGCTATCGGCTACACCCTGGACGAGGTTCGTAACGACATCACCGGCGTGACCCCGGCCGCCTTCGAGCCGACGCTGGACTACGTCATCGTCAAGGCCCCTCGCTTTGCCTTCGAGAAGTTCCCGGGCGCTGATGACACCCTGACCACCACGATGAAGTCTGTGGGCGAGGCCATGGGCATTGGCCGCAACTACATCTCCGGCCTCAATAAGGTCATGCGCTCGCTGGAGGGCAAGCCTTCTGGTTTCTGGACCAAGCCGGATGAGTATTTCGCCGGTGAGCGCGCCACCGACCTCGACGCCGTGCTCAAGGATCTAGAGCGCCCGACCGAGGGCCGTATGTACGACATCGAGCTGGCGCTGCGTTTGGGTGCTACCGTTGAGCAGCTCCACGAGCACTCCCACCTGGACCCGTGGTTCTTGGCGGAGCTCGAAGCACTCGTGCAGTTCCGCGAGGAGCTCGAGAACGCCCCAGTGCTCGACGCGCAGTTGTTGCGCCGCGCCAAGGTCTTTGGCCTCTCAGATGCCCAGATTGCCGCGCTTCGCCCGGAGTTCGCCGGTGAGGATGGCGTGCGTTCCCTGCGCTGGTCCCTGGGTATTCGCCCGGTCTACAAGACCGTTGATACCTGTGCGGGCGAGTTCGAGGCACAAACCCCGTACCACTACAGCACCTACGAGATGGATCCGAACGCGGAATCCGAGGTTCGAGCCAGTTCCGAAAAGACCAAGGGCAAGGTCATCATCTTGGGCTCCGGCCCGAACCGCATCGGTCAAGGCATCGAGTTTGACTACTCCTGCGTGCATGCCGCGCTGGAGCTCTCCCGCGAGGGCTATGAGACGGTCATGGTCAACTGCAACCCAGAGACAGTTTCGACGGACTACGACACTGCAGACCGCCTCTACTTCGAGCCCTTGACCTTCGAAGATGTCATGGAGGTCTACCACGCAGAGGCCGCCTGTGGTGAGGTTGCCGGTGTCATCGTCCAGCTGGGCGGGCAGACCCCGCTGGGCTTGGCCGAGCGCCTGACGGCCGCGGGTGTTCCGGTCGTCGGAACCTCTGCCGCCGCCATCGACCTGGCGGAAGACCGCGGCGAGTTCGGTAAGGTGCTTGCCGCTGCCGAGCTTCCAGCACCGGACTTCGGCACCGCTACCTCCTTCGATGAGGCCCGCGAGGTCGCCGCGAGCATCGGCTACCCAGTGCTGGTCCGCCCGTCCTACGTGCTGGGCGGCCGCGGCATGGAGATTGTCTATGACGAAGACTCCCTGCGTGACTACATCGAGCGCGCCACCGAGATCACCTCGGATCACCCGGTGTTGGTGGACCGCTTCCTCGACAACGCTATCGAGATCGACGTCGACGCGCTGTGCGACGGCGAGGAGGTCTACCTCGGCGGAGTCATGGAGCACATCGAGGAGGCGGGTATCCACTCCGGCGACTCCTCCTGCGCCTTGCCGCCGATGACGCTCGGCCGGGAGGATGTTGAAAAGGTGCGGGAGTCGACGCGTCGTCTAGCGCATGGTATCGGCGTCAAGGGCCTGATGAACGTCCAGTACGCGCTTAAGGACGACACCCTCTACGTCATTGAGGCCAACCCGCGCGCGTCCCGTACGGTGCCGTTCGTGTCCAAGGCCACCGGTGTGCCGATGGCTAAGGCCGCAGCGCGCGTCATGCTCGGCGCGTCCATCGCGCAGCTCAAGGATGAGGGAATCATCCCGTCCACTTATGACGGCGGCTCCCTGCCCATTGAGCACCCGATTGCGGTTAAGGAAGCCGTGCTGCCGTTCAACCGCTTCCGCCGCCCGGACGGTCAGCTGCTTGACACGCTGCTCTCTCCGGAGATGAAGTCCACCGGTGAGGTCATGGGCTTGGCCGACAACTTCGGCGCAGCTTATGCCAAGGGTGAGATGGCCGCCTTCGGCGAGCTGCCGACGGAGGGCACGGTCTTCGTGTCTGTGGCCAACCGCGACAAGCGCACGCTGATCTTCCCGATTCAGCGCCTGGCCTACATGGGCTACACCATCGTCGCCACGGCAGGCACCGCGCAGATGCTGCGCCGCAATGGCGTGGAGTGCGAGGTGGCAGTCAAGGTCTCCGAGGCTGAGGAGGGACAAGAGTCTATCGTCGACGCCATCCTGGCCGGCAAGGTCGACCTCATCCTCAACACCCCGGCCGGTTCGGCCGGCGCACGCCACGACGGCTATGACATTCGCGCCGCGGCAGTATCCGTCGGGGTTCCGCTGGTGACGACCGTCCAGGGCGTTACCGCGGCGGTGCAGGGCATCGAGGCGCTGCGTCAGGGAGATCTTAAGGTACGCGCGCTGCAGGAGCTCAAGCATGACCCAGCCAACTAATGCTGCACCTACCTTTGGCGATCGCCTTGTCGCCGCCGGTAGGCAACGAGGGCGTCTGTGCGTAGGTATTGACCCACACCCACACCTCCTGGAGGCGTGGGGCCTGTCAGTCGACGTCGACGGCCTGCGCACCTTCAGTATGCGTTGCGTAGAGGCATTCGCCGACACGGCAGCTGTAGTCAAGCCGCAAGTGGCGTTCTTTGAGCGCTGTGGTTCGCGCGGATTCGCCGTCCTCGAAGAGGTTCTGGCAGCACTGCGCGAGCAAGGCTGCCTGAGTCTGGCCGATGCTAAACGCGGCGATATCGGCTCCACCATGGCGGGTTATGCCGAGGCCTGGCTGGGGGAGGACTCGCCGTTGCGCGCGGACGCGGTGACGGTATCGCCTTACCTCGGTGTGGGAGCGTTGAGTCCTGTCTTCGATATTGCGGAAAAGACCCGTGCTGGTGTCTTCGTCCTTGCGGCGACCTCCAATCCGGAGGCCGTAGCGTTGCAATCGCTGAGCGTCGATGGCCGCAGCGTCGCGCAGCGCGTCGTGGATGAACTCGGACAGCGCAATGCCGCGGCAATGGTCATGGATGACGCTGTGGGAGCGCTCGGAGTGGTTGTCGGTGCGACACTCGACGCGCCGCCGGTATTAGACCATTTACATGGTCCGGTTCTTCTTCCGGGCGTGGGCGCGCAGGGCGCGACTCCGGCTGATGTTAGGCAACTCACCTCCGCGGCACCCGAGCTGGGCTTTGCCAACGTCTCCCGAGCCATCCTTTCGGCGGGCCCAGACGTTGCTGACCTGCGCAAAGCCGTAATTGATACGGCTGCCGAGTTCCGAGACTAAAGAGCTCGGTCTCAAACGGCGCGCTGGATTAACAGGCGCGCCGTTTACCTGGTATTTTGTTTAAGGCATGTGCGTTGACGTGCAGGAACCTTTAATAGAAAGGGGCCGGGTTACGTCATCGCGTACAGACCAGTGCTAGGATTGCCAGAAGTCGGTTCGCGGCGGTAGCAAAAGCTACCCCGCGCTGGGGAAATCTTCCCACCGTGAGCCGAGATTCTGGTGTTAGCCATCAGATGACAATGTTCGTACTAATGAAATCGGAGGAAACCCGTGGCCCTTCCCAAGTTGACAGATGAGCAGCGCAAAGAAGCTCTCGCAAAGGCCGCTGAGGCTCGCAAGGCTCGCGCTGAGCTCAAGGCTGCGCTGAAGCGCGGCGAAACCAACCTACAGGAAGTACTGGAGAAGGCCGAGACCGATGAGATCATCGGTAAGACCAAGGTCTCCGCGCTTCTCGAGGCTCTGCCGAAGGTTGGCAAGGTCAAGGCTAAGGAAATCATGGAGGACCTGGAGATTGCTCAGACCCGCCGCCTGCGTGGCCTGGGTGACCGTCAGCGCCGCGCCCTGCTCGAGCGTTTCGGCTACGGCGAGTAATTAGCGCAATGGCTGACGAAACTGCACGCGGGCGCCTGGTCGTTCTGGCCGGGCCGTCCGCTGTGGGTAAGTCCACTGTGGTTTCGCGCCTGCGCGATGATGTAGACAACCTTTACTTCAGCGTCTCGATGACGACGCGCCAACCCCGCCCCGGCGAGTCTGATGGGGTGGACTACTTCTTTGTCTCCCCGGAGGCTTTCCAGGAACACATAGACGCCGGAGACATGCTCGAATGGGCAGAGATCCACGGTGGTTTGCAGCGTTCTGGTACGCCGGCTCAACCCGTTAGGGAAGCGATGTTGGCTGGTCACCCAGTGTTGGTGGAGGTTGATCTTGCAGGCGCCCGCAACGTGAAGGCGGCGATGCCGGAGGCGGAAACCGTGTTTCTGGCCCCACCGTCCTGGGAGGTTTTGGTGGAGCGCCTGACTGGGCGCGGTACCGAGCCACAGGATGTGATTGACCGCCGTTTGCACACCGCAGAAACGGAACTTGCCGCGCAAAAAGAGTTCGACCACATCGTTGTCAATGACAATCTCGATGAGGCCGTTGCTGCAATTAGTGCTATCCTGCGTGGATAGACCACGATTTTGACCATCTACCAACAGTAAAGGTGCATGTGACCAACGTGACCACACCTGCCAATTCTGAGGCCGCAAAGCCGGAGCCAGTATTCGATCCGCCGACGGGTATCACTGACCCGCCTATCGATGAGCTGCTGGGCAAGGTCTCGTCTAAGTACGCCCTGGTGATCTTCGCCGCTAAGCGCGCACGTCAGATCAACAGCTACTACAAGGAACAGGACGAAGGCGTCTTCGAGTTCGTCGGACCGCTGGTGACCCCGGAGCCGGGCGAGAAGCCGCTGTCCATCGCACTGCGCGAGATCGACGCCGGCCTGCTGGACCACGAGGAAGGCAACTAGCCTTCGCCCCGTGAAGGCAGCAGCCTAGCGCGTATTCCGAAATAGACCCACCCTAGTGTCGCTTGAGGCGCTTGGGTGGGTTTGTTGTGTCTTGGGTACTATCGTCCGAGTGAAGGATGTACAGCAAACCCCAGATAGTCCAGAGAGCAGCACTGCCTCGGCTCCCGCAGAGGCGGCTTCACCGGGTGCAGGCGGAACCACGCAGCCGCGTCGCATCCTTGTCGGTGTGGCTGGCGGAATCGCCGCCTATAAAGCGTGTCATCTGATTCGGGACTTCACGGAGCACGGCGATGATGTCCGCGTGATTCCTACAGAAGCCGCGTTAAATTTCGTCGGTGCAGCCACCTTCGAGGCCCTGTCAGGGCATCCGGTCTCGACTACCGTTTTCGATGCTGTTGATGAGGTGCAGCATGTCGCGCTGGGGCAGCAGGCCGATGCCGTCGTCATCGCCCCAGCTACCGCTGACTTGATCGCTCGGCTGGCTTGTGGCCGCGCCGATGATCTGCTGAGCGCCTCTGTGCTGGTTGCTACGTGTCCTGTCATCATTGCCCCAGCTATGCACACGGAGATGTGGCTCAATCCTGCGACGCAAGACAACGTGGCGACATTGCGTCGTCGCGGCGTTATCGTGATGGAACCGGCCCATGGGCGGCTCACCGGCGTTGATTCCGGTGCAGGCCGCTTGCCGGAACCGGGGCAGATAGCGGAGTTTGCCCGCACAATTATTGCTGGCCACCGCGTGGATCATGATTGGCAGGGGCTCAAGGTCGTGATTTCTGCCGGGGGGACGCAGGAGAACCTAGATCCGGTGCGGTACCTGGGCAATCGTTCTTCTGGTCGCCAGGGCTTTGCCTTGGGAGAAGTAGCCGCGCAGCGCGGTGCAGATGTAACTATCGTTGCCGGGAATACTGACGCGCTTCCGATTCCATCAGGCGCCTCCGTTGTGCGGGTGACTTCTACGCGCGATATGCACAAGGCAATCAACGCTGAAGCAGTGGATGCGGATATCGTCATCATGGCTGCAGCTGTTTCAGACTATCGGCCGGCTTCCGTCGCGGACTCCAAGATGAAGAAGGGGGCCGCTGACGAGGACTTAGCTCATCTCGAGCTGGTGGAAAACCCGGATATCCTCAAGGGGTTGGTCGAACGCCGCGAGAATGGGGACTTGAAGCGCGATGCCATCATCGTCGGTTTTGCAGCGGAGACCGGGGATGCACACACGACCGTGCTCGAGTACGCCCAGCAAAAATTCTTGAAGAAGGGGTGCGATGTACTCATGGCCAACGAGGTTGGGGAGGGCAAGGTCTTCGGACAGCCAACGAGTGCAGGGTGGATCCTTCGGAAGGGTGCTGATCCGGTGGAGGTTGAACCGGGGTCGAAACAGGTTGTAGCCGCCCAAATACTTAACGTGGTGAATGAAATTCTGGAAAGGTAGCGCTCGTTCTTGCAGCTGTAGACCGCTTGGTCTACGATGGGGCGGTGTTATTAGCCGGGACGTGGGATAGGCGCTGCCTTGCCCACGGCGCGCAGAACTAGTTTAAGGAAGATTTGTGACTGAAACAGCTGTTCAGGCGGTACGTCTTTTTACCAGCGAATCCGTGACAGAAGGTCACCCGGATAAGATTTGTGACGCTATCTCGGACGCCATTCTTGACGCCCTCCTTAAGGAAGACCCAAACGCACACGTCGCCGTGGAGACTCTTGTCACCACGGGTCAAGTTCACGTTGTGGGTGAGGTGCGTACCTCCGGGTATGTGGAGATCCCGCAGATTGTACGCAAGACCCTCGTGGAGATCGGGTTTACCTCCTCCGACGTGGGATTTGACGGCCACACTTGTGGAGTCAACGTAGCCATTGGTGAGCAATCCCAAGAGATTGGTGCCGGAGTGGACGCCTCAACCGAGGTTCGCTCGGGCCAGTTTGAGGATGACGATCAATATGGCGCTGGCGACCAGGGCCTCATGTTCGGCTACGCAACGAATGAGACTCCAGAATTCATGCCGCTGCCGATCTCTACGGCACACCACCTTTCGCGGCGCCTCACCCAGGTCCGCAAGGAAGGCATCGTTCCTTCCCTGCGCCCAGATGGCAAGACCCAGGTCACCTTTGCATATGACGAGGACGATGTGCCGACTCGCTTAGAGACGATTGTCATCTCCACCCAGCATGATCCGGAGGTGACCCAGGACTGGCTCGCGGAGCAGCTTCGCACCCATGTCGTCGAGTGGGTCGTCAACGATGCGAACCTGAGCAAGTACTACACCGAAGACACCGAGCTCCTCATCAACCCCTCTGGTTCCTTCATTCTTGGCGGGCCAATGGGTGATGCAGGCCTGACTGGGCGCAAGATCATCGTCGATACCTACGGCGGCATGGCTCGCCACGGTGGTGGTGCCTTCTCCGGCAAAGACCCGAGCAAGGTGGACCGCTCAGCCGCCTACGCTATGCGTTGGGTAGCTAAGAACATCGTGGCCGCCGGTCTGGCCGATCGCGCCGAAGTGCAGGTTGCATACGCTATTGGCCGCGCAAAGCCCGTTGGTCTCTATGTCGAAACCTTCGGCACTGCTCAACCCGGTTTGAGCGATGCCGACATTCAGGCTGCGGTGGACAAGGTTTTTGATCTGCGCCCCGCCGCCATTATCCGCGAGCTAAACCTGCAGCGCCCGATCTACCGTCAAACTGCGGCCTACGGTCACTTTGGCCGTACCGATGTTGACCTTCCGTGGGAGGACACCTCGCGGGCTGTCGACTTGCGCCGCGCCGCCGGCCTGTAGAATCGGGCGCTATGCCCAAGAAGACACCCGCCGCCCAGCAACCGGTCGCGCGGGTGTTGCCTTTGTTGGGGGTAGCGCACCTGGACCGCGAATTCGACTACCTCATCGATGAATCGGATTCGCAGGCCGCCCAGCCAGGCGTACGCGTGCGTATTCGCTTCAATGGCCGGCTGGTCGACGCCATCCTGCTCTCCCGCGCCAGCGATTCCGACTTCGCTGGATCACTTCGCTTTATCGATCGCGTCATTTCCCCCTTTGCGGTGTACTCGCCGGAAATGTCGGCGCTCATCGAATCCCTTGCGGCCCGCTATGGCGGCGTGCGCTCCGATATCATTCGCGCCGCTATCCCGGCGCGTCATGCGAAGGCTGAGGAAGCGGATGTCGATACACCGTGGGAAGAATTAGGCACAGCGGAGCACCCGGATCTTTCTGCGTGGTCCGGGTACCAGCATGGTGAGTCCTTCGTGGACTCGGTGCTGTCGGGCCATATCGCGCGAGCAGCATGGCAGATAGCGCCGGGGGAGGATTGGGCAAGCGCGCTGGCAGCGCTGGGCACCAGTGTGGCGCTCCAAGGCGGCGGCGTGCTCATGGTCGTACCCGACCAGAAGGACTTGGATCAGCTCGAGGAGGCTTTTCGCCGCCACGTCTCTGCCAAACAAATCACGGTGCTCGCGCACAGCACCGGCCCCCAGGCACGCTATCGCCGCTATCTATCGGCGTTGACGGGTCAAGCTCGAATCGTCATCGGGACGCGCTCCGCCGCCTTTGCCCCGGTCAAGGGCCTCCAATTGGCCGTCCTACTCAACGATGGCGACGATAGCCTGGTTGACAACCTCAAGCCCTATGTTCACTCCAGGGAAGTGCTGAGCACACGCTCCGCGCAGGAAGGTTGCAGCCTTATCCTCGCCGGCCACGCCCGCACCGCGGAAGCCCAACTGCTCGTTGAATCGGGGTGGGCCCACGATCTTCTACCCGCCGCCAACACACTGGAAGATAGGCGCCCCGAGATTGTTGCGGTGGGTGCGTATGGCGTCAACGTGGCCCGCCATATGCGGGGAGGCACGACGTCGGTAAGCGGCTCCGCCTTCCAAGCCACGCGCGCAGCCCTCGACCGCGGCGAGCCCGTCCTTGTTCAAGTCCCGCGCAAGGGCTACGCCCCAATCCTCGCCTGTGGGCAGTGCGCATCTCCTGCGCGGTGTCGTCATTGCAACGGCCCCTTAGGTCTGCCTTCCGCTCGCGGCTCGAAGCACGAGTCGACCGATTCTGCGGCGCTGCCCACGTGTCGGTGGTGCGGGCGCGTTGACGCGCATTACCGCTGTTCGGAGTGCGGCTCACCGCGGTTGCGCGCCATCGTGTTGGGCTCCGAGCGCACTGCGGAAGAGATGGGCCGGGCCTTTCCCAATACACGCGTGATTCAATCCGGTGGATCCACCGTCGTAGATGAAATCCCAGACGCACCGGCGCTCGTCATCGCGACACCCGGCGCGGAGCCGCGCGTAGCGAAAAGCGGGATGTACGGGGCTGCGCTCCTTGTGGAAACCGGGGCGTCGCTCGGCCGCCAGGATCTGCGCGCCACGGAGGACACGTTGGCCACATGGGCCGCGGCGGCCACCCTCGTAGCGCCAGCCAAAGAGGGTGGTGTCGTTATCGTCGCCGCGGATGAACAGCTGCCGCTTGTGGGCTTCTTTAGTCGGTGGGACATGGTGGGCGCCGCAGCGGCCGAGTTGCAGGCGCGCCGCGAGGTTCGCTTTCCACCCGCGGTGCATATGGCGGCGATCGACGGGGCCGACGCCTCCCTCGATGCATTCCTGGAGCTAGCGGAACTGCCGGAGCATGCGGAGCTTCTCGGGCCCGTACCGTTGCCGCCTGGCGTGAGCTTGCCGGGTGAATACGATCATGAGCGCGGCGGCGAACCACAGCGTCTGCTAATTCGAACCCCGCTGGGCCCGAGGTCCCTGCTGGGCCAGGCCTTGCGCACAGCCAATTCCTTGCGCAGCGCTCGCAAGGATGTCTTGCCTCTGCGTATCGCCGTGGATCCGATAAACATCGGTTAACGCTGCGCTCCTTTCCACCCCTGTCGAGCGCCTCCCGCGGAAGGTGAACTATTCTCGGTGCAGGAGCGCGGAGGGTCCTGGGCAGGCAAGGAATGCCTAGGCCGACAACCCCCGCACGACGTGCCACACCGTCAACCACGAGGAGTACCACTATGACCGTGCGCGAGGTTCGTCTCTACGGCGACCCGGTCCTCACCACCAGAGCTGAGGAAATCACCGAGTTCGGGCCATCATTGGAACGCTTAGCTCAGGACATGCTGGAGACAATGGAAGCTGCAGGTGGAGTAGGTTTAGCGGCCAACCAGATCGGTGTGACCAAACGCATCTTTGTCTTCGATTGCTCGCATTATCAGCATGGTTTGCGCGGTGCCGTCATTAACCCGGTATGGGAGGCGGTGGGCCAGGATATGCAGTTGGGGGCCGAAGGTTGCCTGTCTATCCCCGGTATTTCGCAGCCCACTGAACGGTTCTCTACCGTACGTTTGCGCGGTTTCGACCCACACGGCCGCCCGATATCCATGCTTGCCTCTGGGCTGATGGCGCGTTGTATCCAACACGAAACGGACCACTTGGATGGGATCTTGTTCTTGCAGCGTCTGAGCGATGAACTGCGGAAGGATTCCATGAAAACCATCCGCCAATCGGAGTGGTTCAACACATAGCCATAGCCCTGCTTTATCAGTAGTACAGCAGATTCATTCTTGAACAGTAGATTTAGACACTCTCACACGAGAAAGGCATGCTCTAGCAGTGCGTATTGTTTTTGCCGGAACCCCGGAGCCCGCCGTTGTAGCTTTGGAGAAGCTCATCGACTCATCCCATGAGGTGGCCGCAGTCATTACTCGGCCTGATGCCCGCCGGGGCCGTGGCCGCACGGTACATCCAAGTCCGGTGAAGGCACTGGCGGAAAAACACGGTATCGAGGTGCTTACGCCGACCACACTTAAGCCTGGCACCGAGGACGGTGATGCTCTGCGTGCACGACTAGCAGAAATTGCTCCCGAGGCTATCCCCGTGGTTGCCTACGGAAACCTGATCACCGAGGACTTGCTGAACCTTCCGACGCACGGTTGGGTGAACCTTCACTTCTCCCTGCTCCCGGCGTGGCGTGGGGCGGCACCGGTGCAAGCAGCTATTGCGGCTGGGGATACCCGCACGGGAGCTACGACCTTCCGCATCGACCAAGGCCTGGACACCGGGGACATCCTCGCCACGATCGAAGAGGACATCCAGGACACTGATACCGCTGATGACCTATTGACGCGGCTGGCCTATGCCGGTGGCGACCTTCTCGTGCGGACCATGGATGGGCTGGAAGATGGCAGCATCGCGCCGCAGCCGCAGAGAGGTGAAGCCTCGTACGCGCACAAGATTTCTACCGACGATGCGCGCATCGACTGGACCGCGCCCGCCGAGGCAGTTGATCGCCACATTCGCGCGCATACCCCAGGGCCGGGTGCTTGGACCCTGCTGGGGCAGTCACGCCTAAAGCTTGGTCCAGTAAGCCTAGTGCCGCCCACAGAACTTGAGGTCCTTACTGAGCACTCTGCGCTTCCCGCATTGCAGCCGGGTGAAGTTCACGTGGCCAAGAAGGAAGTGATGGTCGGTACTGGCAGCACCCCGGTACGTTTGGGAAAGATTCAACCGCCAGGCAAGAAGATGATGAATGCCGCCGACTGGGGCCGCGGGCTTGCACGCAAGGCTTCGCAGTCAGTAGAAGGTGGCGAGGATGAGGTGAAGTTCTCATGAGCGGAGGTTTTAGATCCCGCAGTAAGTCAGGCGATCCTGCAGACCGCGCACAGCGAGGGCAGCAACAACGCAGCGGTGCGAAACGCCCAGCCAAGGGCAACAGGGAGCGTCGCGGCGGTCAGCGTCACGATACACGTCGCCCGGTGCGGTCGACGTCGGTGATTTCTGCCGCGCGGCGCTGCGGGGTGGATCGTCCACGTGCTGTGGCTTTCGAAGTATTGCAACGCGTGAACGCAGATGATGCCTTTGCCAACCTCACGCTGCCGAAAGCCGTACGTGCCAATAGCCTCAGTGGCCGCGATGCTGCCTTCGCCACCGAGTTAACCTACGGCACGCTGCGGACCGAGGGCGTGCTCGATGCCGTCATCGCCGAGTGCGCCTCTCGTGGCCTCGACGCTATCGCCCCCGACGTGCTCACCGCCCTGCGAATGGGAACCTACCAGGTGCTCTATACCCGCGTTGAGGCACACGCGGCGGTCGATACTACCGTGCGCCTCGTGGAAGCAGCTGGCCAGGACAAGGCAAAAGGTTTTGCCAACGGCATCATGCGCACCATCACCCGTACACCGGCGCAAGCGTGGTTGGATCAGCTTGCTCCCCAAGGTCAGGTGGCTGCTTTGGCCTTCCGCCATGCCCATCCGGAGTGGATTGCCCGCTCCTTCGGCCGTGCCTTGGGTGTGTTGGAACCCGATGGCACTGGTGCGCTCAGCGCCGATCAGTCGCGTGAGCTGGAGCTCGCACTCGAGGCGGACTCCCAACGCCCCGTTGTGCACTTGGTAGCGCGCCCCGGTGAGATCTCCGCCGAAGAACTCGCCCTGATCACCGGTTGCGAGGAAGGCCGCTATTCTCCCTATGCGGTCTACCTTGAGCACGGGGATCCTGGTTCGCTAGAGCCGGTTCGCCAACGGCTAGCGGCAGTCCAAGACGAAGGTTCGCAGCTCATTGCCCGCGCGGTAACGGAAGCCGAGCTCAGTGGTGAAGACACCGGACGCTGGCTGGATCTGTGCGCCGGACCTGGTGGCAAGGCCGCCCTCATGGGTGCAATTGCACGCATAGAGGGCGCGACAGTCGATGCCGTCGAAGTCTCCCCGCATCGCGCCACGTTGGTGGAAAAGACGGTGGGGGACCTGCCAGTGCGCGTGCACCAAGCGGACGGCCGAGCGCCAGGACTGAAACCAGGCTTCGACCGCGTGCTGGTCGACGCCCCCTGCTCCGGCCTAGGCGCGCTCCGGCGGCGCCCGGAAGCTCGCTGGCGCAAGGCCGAATCAGACATTGCCGAGCTTAACCAGCTGCAAACCGAGCTGCTCGAGTCCGCGTTGGAGCTGGTGCGTCCAGGTGGCGTCGTGGTGTACTCGACTTGCTCGCCGGATCTGCGTGAGACCAGGGGCATCGTGGATGCCGCCGTGCAGCGGCACGCAGAGGGATCAGCGATTCACATCGAAGAACTGGATGCGCGCGACGTGCTGCCGGAGATGGGGGACCTTGGCGCCGAGCTGTCCGCGCAGATGTGGCCGCACCGCCATGGCACCGATGCGATGTTTTTCGCGGTCTTGCGCCGAGTAGCGGACTGAGGCTGCGAGAGGGACTAGGCTGAAGGTCATGTCTGCACTCTCGTCTGGTCCCATTATTTCCCCGTCCATCTTGGCCGCCGACTTCACCCGTTTGGGCGACGAGGTCCGCGCCGTGGCCAACGCGGATTGGATCCACGTTGACATTATGGATGGACACTTCGTCCCGAACCTGTCTTTTGGCCCGGATATCACTGCGACGGTGGACGGGATTACACCGCAGACGCTGGACGTTCACCTCATGATTGAGGAACCCGAGAAGTGGGTAGAAACCTACGCAAAGGCCGGCGCCGATTGCATCATCTTCCACGTCGAGGCCGTCGCCGACAAGGACGCGGCCATCGCCCTGGCGCGCACAATCCGGGATTTAGGTGTGCGCGCGGGCTTTTCCATTAAGCCGGGCACGCCGATCGAGCCTTGGCTGGACGCCCTCGAGCACTTCGACGAAGTGCTCGTTATGTCAGTTGAGCCGGGCTTTGGCGGTCAGAGCTTTATGCCGGATCAGCTGGACAAGGTGCGCGCCTTGCGCGCGGCCATCGACGAGCGCGGTCTGGACGTCCTCATCGAGATTGACGGTGGCATTTCCGCTGAAACGATTCGCTCCGCCGCCGAGGCGGGCTGCGATGCTTTCGTCGCAGGTTCCGCCATCTACAAACAAGCAGATAAGGCAGCGGCCGTCGACGAGCTGCGTAGCTTGGCCACGCTGTGATCCCACACCTAGACTCAGCGGTTCTCACGCGGGCGCTGCGTGTGGCCATGGAGGCCGGCGATAAGGTGCGCGGCACGACGAGCCCAAACCCGCCTGTAGGAGCGGTCATACTTGATGCCGCCGGCCGCGTCGCCGGTGTCGGCGCAACCCAGCCCCCGGGCGGTCCGCATGCCGAAGTCATGGCGTTGCGCGATGCGGGCGACAAGGCGCGCGGCGGCACGGCGGTCGTTACCTTGGAACCCTGTAACCACACCGGCCGTACTGGGCCCTGTGCGCAGGCGCTTATCGATGCCTCTGTGGCCGCCGTTTACTTCCTCCACCCAGACCCCACCCCGGAGGCCGGCGGCGGCGCGGCCACATTGCGCGGCGCCGGCATTACCGTGGGGCATATTGAGGCGCCGGAAGGCGTGAGCGATGCACTCGCCGGGTGGTTGGGTTCGGTGCGCTTGGGCAGGCCGCACGTGACGCTCAAGTTTGCCCAAAGCCTCGACGGGTTCACCGCCGCAGTGGATGGCAGCAGCCAATGGATTACCGGAGAGCAGGCTCGCGAGCATGTGCACCGCGACCGGGCACAAAGGGATGCCATCCTCATCGGCACGGGCACCGCGCTGGCAGATAACCCGTCGTTGACGGCACGCTACCCGGACGGCTCATTGCGTGAAACGCAGCCGCGGCGCGTCGTCATCGGCTCCCGGGACGTGGACCGAGGCGGAAGCAGTAATCTGGCAAAGCTAGGTTTCGAGCACTATGCCACCCCGCAGGAGGCGCTAGCTGAGCTATACGCCAGCGGCGCGCGCGACATTCTCGTCGAAGGCGGCGCTGGACTCGCGACGAGCTTTATGGAACTGGGCAGCGTGGATTTCATTCAGGCATACATCGGCAACGTCATCCTTGGCCAGGGCAGGGGAGTTCTCACTCGGGCTGTGGCCTCGAGCTTGGCGCTGGCTCCGAGGTGGGAGCGCGCAGCGGTTACCGAGCTTGGCGCCGACCTGCTCGTGGAATACCGGAAGAACGAGAAGTAGGAAAGGGGAGTACGGACTATGTTTACCGGACTCGTAGAAGAAGTCGGGCGCGTCGATAGCGTGGAACCGCAGGGCGATGCAGTCCGTTTGGGCATCGCGGCATCCACCGTGCTGAGTGATGCGCAGTTGGGTGATTCCATCGCTGTCAACGGCGTCTGCCTGACAGTAGCCGAGCTGGGAGAAGGAACCTTCATCGCAGACGTTATGAAGGAATCCTTGAACCGTAGTTCATTGGGAGAACTCGAAGTGGGTTCGGCGGTTAACCTCGAGCGGGCGGTGCTCCCAACGACTCGTTTGGGCGGCCACATCGTGCAAGGCCATGTCGATGGCACCGGCACGCTGCTTTCCCGCACCCCCTCGGAGCACTGGGAGGTGTTGCGTTTTAGCCTGCCGCGGGAGCTCGCCCGATACGTCGTGGAGAAGGGATCCATCGCCGTCCAAGGAACGTCCCTGACGGTGTCCGCGGTGTCGGCGGATGAAGATAAACCTGGCGCGGATGGCTTTTTTGAGGTCTCTCTCATTCCCACCACATTGCGCGATACCGTGTTTGGTGCGATGGCGCCCGGCGACCGCGTAAACCTCGAGGTAGACGTGGTTGCAAAGTATGTTGAGAAAATGGTTCACCCTAACGCCCACGCCGCGGGCACAGAGGGATAGAGTTAGTCCTTATGAGCGCTGCAGATTCAGCTTTTAGTTTAGATAGCGTCGAGCAAGCCATCGCCGACATCGCGGCCGGCAAGGCCGTCGTCGTCGTGGACAATGAAGATCGGGAAAACGAAGGTGATCTCATCTTCGCCGCCGAGCTCGCCACCCCGGAACTCGTGGCTTTCATGGTGCGTTATAGCTCCGGATATATTTGTGCACCTTTGCTCCCAGAGGACTGCAAGCGCCTGAACTTGCCCCCGATGATGGCGGTTAACCAGGACGTGCGGCAGACCGCCTACACCGTCACCGTGGACCTGGCTAATGGCTCCACTGGCATCTCCGCTACCTCGCGCTGTGAGACCATCCGCAAGTTGGCTGATCCCTCCTCCGAGCCGTCGCAGTTTACGCGCCCGGGCCATGTCGTCCCGCTGGCTGCCCGCCCGAATGGTGTGCTCGAGCGTGATGGCCACACGGAAGCCGCGATCGATCTGGCACGGTTGGCGGGGCTCCGCCCGGCCGGCGTGCTCTGTGAGATCGTTTCCGAAGAAGACCCCACGGATATGGCTCGCTCGCCGGAGCTGCGCCGCTTTGCCGACGCCCATGGGCTCACGATGATCTCCATCGAGCAGCTCATCGAATGGCGCCGCCACAATGAGCAACAGGTTCACCGCGAGGTAGAAACCCGCCTGCCCACCGAGTACGGCGAGTTTCGCGCGGTGGGCTATGTGAATGGCGTCGACAAGCGCGAGCACATTGCCCTCTTCGTCGGTGACGTGGAGAGCTATTCCGGTGCGGAAGACGTACCTGTCCGCGTGCACTCTGAGTGCCTGACCGGTGATGTCTTTGCATCTGAGCGCTGTGACTGCGGCCCGCAGCTGCAGGAATCCCTCCGCGCGGTCCAAGCGGCCGGGCGTGGCATTGTCATCTACCTTCGCGGACAGGAAGGGCGTGGCATTGGCTTGGTGAACAAGCTCAAGGCCTATCGCTTGCAAGATGACGGGATGGACACCGTCGACGCCAACGTGGAACAGGGGCTGCCTGAAGACGCCCGCGAGTACTCCGTTGCCGGACAAATCCTGCGCGATGTGGGCGTGAAATCCGTCAACCTCTTGACCAACAACCCACACAAGGGTGAAGGGCTACAGGGCTTCGGCATTGACGCCACCGCCCGCACCGGGCTGGCTACACCCGCCACGGCCGAAAACATTAGCTATCTGCGCACGAAGCGCGACAGGATGGGCCACGACCTGCCACAGGTGGCCGAATGGGATCTCAAACACTCTTAGAGCATTAAGACCGAACACTAGAACAAAACAAAGGAGCACACCGTGAGCAAGGAAGGCCTGCCAACCCCGAACAATGTTTCGGGAGAGGGACTGCGCGTCGCCGTAGTCACCGCCACGTGGAACGCCGAGATCTGCGATCAGCTGCACCGCCGCGCGCTTGAGACCGCCGAAGCCGCTGGCGCTGAGGTCACTCCGTTGCGCGTCGTCGGCGCCCTTGAGCTGCCCGTCGTGGTCCAAGCTGCGGCGCGCACCCACGATGCTGTCGTGGCGCTGGGCTGTGTCGTCCGCGGCGGCACTCCGCACTTTGACTACGTGTGTGATTCGGTCACGCAGGGACTGACGCGGATTGCTCTCGACGAGTCGACGCCCGTGGGAAATGGTGTCCTGACGGTGAACGACTATGAGCAAGCCGTCGATCGCGCCGGATTTGAGAACTCTTCAGAAGATAAAGGCGCGGAGGCTATGCATGCAGCTTTAGAAACCGTGCATACGTTGCGTACACTGAACGAGTCGACCCTAAAGTAGGCTGCCAAGCGCAACCACGGCGATCTGCATATCGCGCAGGCCCGTGGCCTGTCTTAGCGGAGTGATGAGGAGATGGAAACTCGATGACGGATCCACAGGTGCCTTCGGCGCACGAAGAGCGCGCGCGGTCAGCCCGCGCTGGCAAGGCCTCCCAATCCTCGCAGCCGGGCGCGCCCGCTGCGTCTGGGGGTTCCTCGAGCGTGAGCGATGAGCAGGTGCGGGCTTATACCAGCGCCGATCCCTTCGCCCAGACTTCATCCAAGCCCTGGGAGTATGAGGCCACCTCGCCCTACCTGCGCAAGGTGGCAATCATCTGGATCATCCTTGTGATGGCAGCGCACCTGTTTATGGGCTTCACGGTTGGCTTGTCCTTTACCGGCGCGACTGTGACGACGATTGATAAGTTTGCCTTCCCCGGCGTCGGCGTGATTATCTCCATTCTGTCTTGGTTGGCGCTGACGCGTCCGCGGCTGCGCGCGAACTCCGATGGCGTAGAGATCCGCAACATTGTGGGAACCCGCTTCTACCCGTGGCAGGTCATCTATGGCCTGTCCTTTCCCGAAGGCTCGCGCATGGCACGCATCGAACTTCCTGACTTTGAATATGTTCCGGTGTGGGCCCTGCAATCGGGCGATAAGCAGGACATTATCACCAAGGTCCGCTCTTTCCGTGACTTGGAAGCCCGCTACATGCCGCAGGATGACTAGTGGCCGATCCCTCTGAGTACCGCCCTGCGCCCGGAAGCATCCCCACGGATCCGGGCGTTTATAAGTTCCGCGATGATAATCGCCGCGTCATCTATGTGGGCAAGGCAAAGAATTTGCGGGCGCGGCTATCGAATTATTTTCAAGACATCACGCAACTGCACCCGCGGACCCGCCAAATGGTCCTCACTGCGGCTTCGGTGGAATGGACCGTGGTGGCCAGCGAGGTGGAAGCGCTGCAGCTGGAGTACACGTGGATTAAGCGCTTCGATCCACGCTTCAACGTCATGTACCGCGATGACAAAACGTATCCGATGCTTGCGGTATCTGTGGGGGAGACCATCCCGCGAGCGTTTTTCTACCGCGGCCCACGCCGTAAAGGTGTGCGCTACTTTGGCCCCTATTCCCACGCCTGGGCAGTGCGTGAATCGCTTGACCTGCTGACGCGAATTTTCCCTATGCGCACGTGTGCCAAAGGGGTATTCAACCGCCATGAGCGCTTGGGGCGGCCTTGTTTGTTGGGGTATATCGGAAAATGCGATGCCCCCTGCATTGGCAGGGTGAGCGCCGAGGAACACCGTGAGACGGTGAACCAGCTGCTGAGCTTCATGAACGGCAATACTGGTCCTGTGCGCAAGCGACTAACCCAGCGAATGGAGGAAGCCTCAGAGAACCTCGAGTTCGAGCTGGCTGCCCGCCTGCGCGACGATCTCGGCGCGATTGACAAGCTCATGGAGCAACAGGCTGTGGTGCTTTCCGACGGCACCGACGCCGACCTCATCGCGTTTAGCTCCGACGAGTTGGAGGCGGCAGTTCAGATCTTTCACGTGCGCGCGGGGCGCATCCGCGGCCAGCGAGGCTGGGTGGTGGAACGCTCCGGTGACCAAGCCATCACGGAGCCAATCGAGGAAGGACAGCCTGATCCGGGGCTTCCGGCGCTCATCCAGAATTTCTTAATCCAGTTCTATTCGGATGCCGTGGAGCGCCAGCGCCAGGAGGCCGCGGAAGACGCCAAGCTGGAGCGCAGGGGAGTAGACCAGGAATCCCATACCGCGGTTCATCGGGGAAACGCCATCCCTCGTGAGATCTTGGTCCAAACGCTGCCGGACGAAGCCGGTGAAGTGAAGATAGTTCTGGAGGACCTGCGGGGCGCGCAGATTGACTTGCGGGTTCCGCAACGCGGTGACAAGCGCGCCTTGATGGAGACCGTCGAGCGCAATGCGAAGGAGCAGCTGCGGCAGCACAAACTCAAGCGAGTCGGAGACCTTACTGCTCGATCCGCAGCCCTGCAGGAGCTGCAGGAAGCGTTGGACATGGATTCCGCGCCGCTGCGCATCGAGTGCACGGATATCTCGCACATTCAGGGCACCGATGTCGTGGCCTCCCTGGTGGTTTTCGAAGATGGGCTACCGCGCAAGTCCGATTACCGCCGCTACCGCATCAAGGAGGCGGCGGGCGATGGCCGCTCCAACGACGTGGGGTCTATCGCTGAGGTGACCCGGCGCCGCTTCAAGCACCACCACGAGGACAAACGAGCGGTTCCGGACGAGGAGCTGGAAAACACCACCTTCGCTGAAGAAATGGTCCGCGAGGAGGCCGCGAGCCAGACCAAACGCAGCTCCTACCCGCCGCAACTGTTCATCGTCGACGGTGGCGCACCGCAGGTGGCGGCGGCGCAGGCGGTGTTCGACGAGCTCGGCATCGTCGATGTGACACTCATCGGCCTGGCCAAGCGCCTGGAAGAAGTGTGGGTCCCGGGCGATGATGAGCCGGTGATTCTGCCGCGTAATTCGCAGGCGCTATTTCTTCTTCAGCACCTCCGCGATGAGGCGCACCGCGTAGCTATTACGTACCACCGACAGCAGCGGTCGAAGCGGATGCGCTCGTCCGTACTCGATGCGGTACCGGGATTGGGGCCGCAGCGGCGCACCGATCTGGTGAAGCACTTCGGCTCAGTGAAGAAGCTCAAAGAGGCCAGCGTGGAGGAGATTGCTGCGGTGAAGGGGTTTGGCCCGAAGCTGGCGCAGACGGTATTTGATCATCTCCAGGATTCCTAAGCAGGTTTCCCTCCTTGCCTCGTGATCAGATGGTAAGAATGGAAGTCATGACGCTGTTAGACTCCCCACCCATTTTGATCACGGGCATGTCAGGCGGTGGCCTGACGTCGGCGGCTAAAGTGCTGGAGGATAAGGGCTATTACGTAGCCCACAACATTCCGCCGAAGTCTATCGTCGACCTACTGAGGCTGTGCGCTCGGCCCGATTCCCCGGTGACAAAGATTGCCGCGGTGACCGATGTGCGTTCCCGAATGTTTCCGGGTTCTTTAGCGGAAACCTTGGAGGAACTCGAAAAGCTGGATATGAAGCCCACCCTGCTTTTCCTCGATGCGCGCGATGATGTGCTCATCCGTCGCTTCGATTCGGTGCGGCGTACCCACCCGATGCAGGAGGGCGAAACCCTCAAAGCAGGCATCCAACGAGAGCGCGCAGCGGTGCAATCAATTCGCGAGCGCGCGGACATCATCATCGATACGACCAACCTGTCCGTCCATGATCTGCGGCGCGCTATCGAAGCATCCTTCGGCGAAATGGGTCATGAGAAGCAACACGTCACGCTTGAGTCCTTCGGCTTCAAGCATGGCTCACCGCGTGATGCGGACCTTGTCGTTGATGTTCGCTTTCTTCCCAATCCCTATTGGGTACCTGAGCTGCGGGGGTACCGTGGCACCGACGAGCCGGTTGCGGATTATGTCTTGTCTCAAGAGGCGGCTGAGCCCTTTATCGAGCGGTTCATCACCATGTTTGACTCGATGCTCACCGGCTACCGCCATGAGGGGAAGAACTTCATCACCGTGGGCATCGGTTGTACCGGTGGGCACCATCGCTCGGTGGCCGTTACGGAAGAAATTGCCCGCCGCCTCAGGGACCGCGGTGACCTCGATGTGAGCACGTTGCACCGAGATATTTCTCGCGATTAGGTGCGATAAGATACATATTCATTCCCTACCTAAATAACTGAAAGCTATTATTCCCGTGACGACTCTCCCTATCCACATGGCTAGCCTGGGCGGCGGCCATGGGCTGTATCAAACTCTGCTGGCCGCACGCCGTACGGGCGCGGAGACAATCTCCGCCATTGTCACTGTGGCCGATGATGGCGGTTCCTCCGGCCGCTTACGCCGTGAGATGGACATCATCCCGCCTGGTGATTTGCGCATGGCCCTTGCCGCTCTGTCGAGCGATTCGGACGAAGGACAGCTGTGGGCTTCTACTTTGCAGCATCGATTCCAGAGCACAGGTGCCATGGCCGGGCACGCTGTGGGTAATCTCCTTATCGCCGGACTCAACGAGGTGTTGGGGGACTTCCAGGCGGCGCTCGATGCCGTTGCGCGTTTGACGGAGTCGGCCGGACGGGTGCTGCCGGCCGTAAATCTACCGCTCGAGATTGAGGCGGATGTTTCCGGGCTTGACGACGACCCCCGTATCATGCGCTCCGTGCGCGGCCAGGTGGCCGTTGCCTCAACTGTGGGGCAGGTGCGCCGCGTGCGCATCATCCCGGAGAAGCCGGAAGCTAACCCGGAAACGATCGCTGCGCTGCACGACGCGGATTTGATCACCTTGGGCCCCGGCTCGTGGTTTAGCTCCGTGCTCCCGCACGTTCTCGTTCCGGACATCGTCAACGCTATAACGTCGTCGGATGCCCTTCGCGTGGTGGTGCTCAATCTTTCCGCCGAACCAGGGGAGACCCAGGGGTTTTCTGCGGAGCGCCACCTGCACGTGCTAGCGCAGCATGCGCCAAACCTGCGGGTCGACAAAGTCATCGTCGACGGCACCGGTCTCCCCAATGAATCGGAGCGAGTCTTTGTGCAGCGCGCTGCTAGTGTGCTCGGCGCCAGCGCAGTATTTCGGGATGTCTGTCAGACGGACGCTGACGGGAACTCGCTGAACAAACACTGTCCAGACAAGCTAGCGCAGGTTCTTACCGAACTGTATGCCGAGTACGCTGCCGAACGTGGGGCGACGGCGGGTGCCCCGGGCACTCATCGGGGCTAGGCGCACGATAGACTATGGGGCATTCATTGTTCACTGCTACGTCATAGCGCATACGTCATAGCGCACAAGTGCGGCGCGACGCGTTGCGTGCCTTCTAGAGTGAGGTCAGGCTGCGTCGTACTGCGCTACTGCCGACGTTCGCGGTGCACTGTGTCAAGAGTCGAAAGGGGAGGCACGAGGTGTCTGCGTCGTTGACCGATCAGGTCAAGGAAGAGCTTACGGCGGTGTCCGTACCGCGCCAGTCCGCTCGTGCGGCGGAGGTTGCCGCAATTCTCAGGTTTGCCGGTGACCTCCACATCACCGGGGATCGAGTGATGTACGAGGTCGAATTGGAATCCCAGAGCGTGGCCAATCGTTTAGTCACTGCGCTCGATGAGCTGTACTCAATCGCGGCGAGCACCCATGTGGCGGGTCCCGCTGCATCCTCTAAGAAGAGCAGAGTGCAAGTGCGAATCACCTCCGGGGCCAAGGAGCTTACGAGGCGGCTGGGTTTGGTAACTCGCTCCGGACACCCCGTGGTGGGCCTGCCACCGCAGGTCATTTCAGGTTCTGTTGCTGATAATGAAGCGGCGTGGCGTGGAGCCTTCTTGGCTCAAGGATCATTGACAGAGCCGGGCCGCTCTTCAGCGCTCGAGGTGACGTGTCCGTGCCAGGAGGCGGCTCTCGCCCTCGTGGGCTGCGCGCGCCGTTTGGGAGTGGTGGCGAAGACCAAGGAAACACGCGGCGCCGACCGCGTCGTGGTGCGCGATGGCGACGCCATTGGCGCGTTGCTGACCCGTATGGGCGCTCAGGAGACTCGCCTGACGTGGGAAAAGAAGCGCATCCAGCGAGAGGCTCACGACACCTCCCGCCGCCTCGACAACTTTGACGATGCCAACTTGCGCCGTTCCGCTCGAGCGGCAGTAACCGCTGCGGCCCGCGTCGAGCGTGCCATGGTGATCTTGGGTGATGACGTGCCGGAGCACTTGGCTGATGCTGGCCGCCTACGTGTGCAGCACCGCGAAGCCTCCTTGGAAGAACTCGGGCGTTTGGCAGATCCGCCGATGACCAAGGACGCGGTGGCTGGGCGTATTCGCCGCCTATTGTCCATGGCGGATAAGCGTGCCAAGGAACTTGGTGTACCGGATACGACGAAAGCGGTGACTGAGGATCTCTTTGAGGAGTCCTAGGATCCAAACGTCGTAGTTTCCAATCCTTGCCCCAGACAGAGTCGTGAGTGCCCGTTCGGGCACTGAAAGGCTCGTCTGGGGCATTTTTCACGGTTTGGGTGCCCGTACTGTTTTGGGTTAACCCGCTCTTTTCCGGTTAAGTGAGATATCCCACCCTACAATTCCGACACCCAACACAATCCCACATAATCGGGCATTACCGCAGGTGTCTGAACTTTGGTCCCCCACCATCCCCGATAGAAGCCTTAACAGTGTACGCCTCTTTGTGCCGTCATGTGAGAGCTTGCAACAGGAGCTCACATGCTCACTGCGGGAAGCACAATGGGTCGGTACTATCGGCCGTGTTGGGAAAACCACCGAGCACGTCACGGAAGTGGCAGAGCAACGGTTCCGCGGAAGCGGTTTACCGCACTGCCGTTAAAGACAGAGTCTCGGAAGCCCCACAACAGAACTTCACTCGATTATTTGAGGAGACATTACAGTGACCATTCGCGTAGGTATCAACGGATTTGGCCGTATCGGCCGTAACTTCTTCCGTGCAGTTGCACAGGGCAACACCGACCTCGAGGTCGTAGCCGTCAATGACCTGACTGACAACGGCACTCTTGCCAACCTGCTTAAGTACGACTCCGTGCTGGGCCGCTTCGACGGCACCATCGAGCACGACGAGGAGTCCATCACCGTCAACGGTCACCGCATCGCTGTCTCCGCAGAGCGTGACCCGAAGAACCTGAAGTGGTCTGAGCACAACGTTGACATCGTCATCGAGTCCACCGGCTTCTTCACCGACGGTGAGGCTGCCAAGGCTCACATCGAGGCCGGTGCCAAGAAGGTCATCATCTCCGCACCGGGCAAGAACGTTGACGGCACCTTCGTCTACGGCGTCAACTCCGACAAGTACGATGCTGATAAGCACAACGTCATCTCCGCTGCTTCCTGCACCACCAACTGCCTGGCTCCGATGGCAAAGGTCCTCAACGACAAGTTCGGCATTGAGAAGGGCCTCATGACCACCGTTCACTCCTACACCGGTGACCAGCGCCTGCAGGATGCTCCGCACCGCGACCTGCGCCGCGCCCGCGCCGCCGCCGTGAACATGGTTCCGACCTCCACCGGCGCTGCTAAGGCTGTCGCTCTGGTTCTGCCGGAGCTCGAGGGCAAGCTGGACGGCTACGCAATGCGCGTTCCGACCATCACCGGTTCCGCCACCGACCTGACCTTCGAGGCTTCCCGCGAGGTTACCGCCGAGGAGATCAACGCTGCCATCAAGGAAGCTGCTACCGGCGAATTCGGTGAGACCCTGGGCTACACCGAGGACCCGATTGTCTCCACTGACATCATCACCGACCCGCACGGCTGCATCTTCGATGCCGGCATGACCAAGGTCTCCAACGGCAACCTGGTCAAGGTACTCGGCTGGTACGACAACGAGTGGGGCTACACCAACCAGCTCGTCCGCACCACCTCCTTGGTTGCCTCCAAGCTCTAAGGACTCGATTCTTAGAATGAGCACAGTGAACCAAGCTGTGATTGCCTGCGGTAGCACCACAGGTTAGAAAACCGGCCCATGCGCCACGCCTCATGATTACGTGGCGTGCGCTGGGCCGTTATTCGTCTATCCAGAACGCACACGGCGCCCCGAACCCGCCGTGCTAGGCGTTCACCACACTTTCTAATTGAATAGCATTAACCTTTAGCTTGAATACCTACCTTTAAGGAGAACACTATGGCTTTCAAGACTGTGGACGACTTGCTCGCAGAAGGCGTTTCCGGCCGTCACATCCTTGTTCGTTCGGACTTCAACGTTCCGCTCGATGACGAGGGAAACATCACCGACTCTGGCCGTATCACCGCCTCGTTGCCGACTATCAAGGCATTGATCGAAGGCGGAGCCAAGGTCATCCTGTCCGCGCATCTGGGTCGCCCGAAGGGCGAGGTCAACCCGAAGTACTCCCTGGCACCGGTTGCTGAGGCACTGTCTGAGGCCCTGGGCCAGTACGTTGCCCTGGCCGGCGACGTCAGCGGTGAGGATGCCCATGAGCGCGCCAACGGCCTCAATGATGGCGATGTCCTGCTGCTCGAGAATGTTCGCTTCGATCCTCGCGAAACCTCCAAGGACGAGGCCGAGCGTGGGGCCTTTGCCGATGAGCTCGTTGCACTCGCTGCGGATTATGGCGCCTTCGTTTCTGATGGCTTTGGCGTCGTCCACCGCGCACAGGCTTCGGTGTATGACGTCGCCAAGCGCCTGCCTGCCTACGCCGGCAAGCTGGTTCAGAAGGAAGTGGAGACCCTCGCAGCAGTGGCTGAGAAGCCTGAGCACCCGTATGTTGTCGTACTCGGCGGCGCTAAGGTTTCCGACAAGCTCGGTGTGATCGAAGCCCTTGCTGGCAAGGCCGACAAGGTCATCATCGGCGGCGGCATGTGCTACACGCTCCTGGCTGCAAAGGGCTACAACGTTCAGAATTCCCTGCTGCAAGAAGACCAGATCGACAACTGCAAGGAGCTGCTCGAGCGCTTCGGCGACAAGATCGTCCTGCCGGTCGACCTCGTTGCTGCAACCGAGTTCAACGCTGACGCAGAGAACAAGGTCGTTGCACTCGACGGAATTCCGGAGGGCTGGATGTCCCTCGATATTGGACCGGAGTCTGTAAAGAAGTTCGACGAGGTCATCGCTTCCTCCAAGACCGTCTTCTGGAACGGCCCGATGGGCGTGTTCGAGATGGAGGCCTTCTCCAAGGGCACCGCAGGTGTCGCTCAGTCCATCATCGACGCCACCGCGAAGAACGGCTCCTTCACCGTCGTTGGCGGTGGCGACTCCGCAGCCTCCGTCCGCCTCCTCGGCCTCGACGAAGAAGGCTTCTCCCACATTTCCACGGGCGGCGGCGCTTCCTTGGAGTTCCTGGAGGGCAAGGAGCTGCCGGGCGTTAAGGTCCTGGAATCCTAGTCATATACACCGTCAACACAGTCTGATCTAGAAAGGCTAATCATGGCACGTACCCCGCTAATTGCTGGTAACTGGAAGATGAACCTCGACCACAAGGAAGCCATCAGCTCCCTGCAGAAGTTCGCCTTCTCCCTGCCGAAGGACTACTACGAAAAGGTCGACGTGGCCTTCATGGTCCCGTTCACTGATATCCGCACTGTGCAAACGCTTGTCGACGGCGACGACCTCCAGTTCACCTATGGCGCACAGGATATTTCCAAGCACGAGTCTGGCGCCTACACCGGTGAAGTATCCGGCAAGATGCTGTCCGCCTTGGACTGCTCGTGGGCAGTCGTAGGCCACTCCGAGCGCCGTCAGTACCATGGCGAGACCGACCAGCTCGTTGCGGAAAAGGCTGCAGCGGCGCTGGCCAACGGAATCAGCCCGATTGTGTGCGTCGGCGAACCCCTCAACGTGCGCGAGGCTGGCACTCACGTCGATTACGTGGTTACCCAGACGCGCAACTCCCTGCAGGGGCTTTCCGCAGAGGATCTTGCTAAAACCGTCATCGCATACGAGCCCGTGTGGGCAATCGGCACCGGTAAGGTTGCCTCCGCTGATGACGCACAGGAAGTGTGCGCCGCTATCCGTGAGCTCGTTCGCGAGCTGGGTGGCGATGAAGTGGCCGAAGGCATCCGCATTCTCTACGGCGGTTCCGTCAAGGTCGACTCCATCGCAGAGATCGTGGGCAAGCCTGATGTAGACGGCGGCCTCGTCGGCGGTGCATCCCTGAAGGGCGAGGAGTTTGCCAAGTTGGCGGCTAACGCTGCACAGGGCGCTTAGTTCTTCCAGCTGATCGCATCTGCACCACTCTGTCGTGGCGGGTCGGAATGGTTTCTGGCCCGCCACGTGGTGTATCATCAAGGTTTATTGCGCCCGTTCGCTGGCGCCCCTTTTCCAGCGTGAAAGTGATGCACACCTTCACGCGCCACACTAACCGTTTGAACGCGTACAACAAGGAACTATTTCATGATCTTGGCACTGGAAATCATCCTCGTGATTGCCGCAATCTTGATGTCTATCTTCGTGCTGCTGCACAAAGGTAAGGGCGGCGGCCTGTCCAGCCTCTTTGGCGGCGGCGTACAGTCCAACCTGTCTGGTTCCACCGTGGTGGAAAAGAACCTCGACCGCTATACCGTGGTCATGGTGGTCATCTGGCTCGCCTGCATCGTAGCTCTGAACCTGCTGCAGGCTTATAGCTAAAGGCAGCTGACGAGCCTCCGGCTCCGGACACGATTAACGCTGCGTGCCTCCTCACGTCGAGGGGGACACGCGGCGTTATAGGTTTTCTCGGGTTGCGTGCACGCGTTGTTAGAGCTTCTGCGCGGCGTCTTCGCTCACGAAAAGCAGGGTCTCTTCCGTTCCCTGGGCGCCAGCGGCCGGCCAGTCTTCTGCAGCAGCGCCAGCAACAAGGTGTGATACCGCCTCGGCTTTTTCTTCTCCGGAAACAAGGAACCAAATGCGCTGAGAGCGGTTGATCGCGGGATAGGTTAGCGTGACACGCTCCGAAGGCGGCTTCGGGGAATCGTGGACTGCGAATGCATAGTCCGAGTCCTCGTAGACTGCCTCCGAATGCGGGAAGAGGGAATTGATATGGCCTTCGTGTCCCATGCCGAGGAGATGCAGATCAAACCCCTCAGGTGCGAATTCACGAATCTCGCCTTCATAAGCCTGGGCGGCGTGTTCCATGGACACGGCGCCCAAGTCATAGCCGTGGATATGGCGCTCGGGAACGCCGACCTGGCTCAGGAGTGCTTCGCGGGCTTGGCCCTCGTTGGAATCAGGATCACTGACCGGCACGTTGCGCTCGTCGCCGAAGAAGACATGGACTCGCGTCCAGTCCACCGAGAGGGCAGGGAAGTCGGTTCCTTGCTGCTGGGCGGCGTGAGCAAGGCGAGCCAATTCGCGCAAGACACCAATGCCTGCACCGCCACCGGTGAGGACTACGCGGGCTACTCCGTCTTTGTGAAGGCCTCCGCCCGGGGCTTGAACCGCCGCAACCGTCTCAATGAAGGCGAGTGCGGCGGAGGATATGAGCTCATCGATGTCGCTAACGCGGCGAAGCGTGACCATAGTGCAGAAAGATCCTTGTGAATGCTGTGTCTAGGGGGTCTAGGGGTCTAGGTGAAAAAGAAAAGTCTACGACTACACACTGTAGTCCACTCGAGCTAAAGCGCGGAGAGAATGGGCGTATGTCTTATCTGCGTCGAGGTGGCGGAGTTCCTCTGAGAGTACTTCCGCTTCGGAACGTACGGTGAGGCTTACGAGGGACTCTGGGGAGCCGGGAACGCTGACCCTGACCGTCTCGGAATCGACAACGGTCACACTGACATCTGCAGTGGGGCGGCGGAAGACTACCGAGGAGATCGGGAAAGGACCCGCCGTGCAGTCCGAGACGGTGCGGGTGACGGGGACGGAGAGGGCGTCGAGAAGCCAGCCAGCTGCAAAGTCGACTGCAGCGTGGTGCTCAGCACCAGAAATTTCGACGGAAGTGACCGGCTCATGGGGGTGACGGTCAAGCGCCGAGGCTACGATGCCTCGCCACAGGGTAATAGCGCCCCACGACATGTCGGAATCACCAGGCGTGTAGCCCGAAGACAACACGTGCAGGTCATACTGGTCAACGCCGCTGCCGAAAGCCACGTTCGTAATGCGGCGTTGGGCGAGTGCGCCGATGGGCACCGCGGCTGGTGACGGCGGGCACGCGGTGGGCCACCATGCCACGATTGGGGTATCGGGAAGAAGAAGGGGAGTAACCACGGACTCCGCTTGGTCCGCTAGCGCGCCGTGCAGGTGCATCACGACGATTTCGGAAGCGCCCGCTTCGCCGCCCACGCGCAGCTCGGCGTCGAGCCGCGTCTCTTCCTCCAAGGAACCTGTGGCAATCACGATGACGCGAGAAGGGTGCTCGTGGGAGGCATCACGAACCGAGGCGAGAAGGTTGTCTAGGTCATCGCCCTCCTCAGTCATGACGATGAGGGTGAGGACGCGGCCTGTCGTGAGCGTGTAATGCTCCTGCATTTCCACGAGCTTCTTGGAGATCTTGCGCGTAGTCGTATCGGGCAAGGGGATAATCATTAAGCCATTCCTCCTAGGGACCTACGGACGACGCCAGGAATGTCCCCGGCGGCGCAGCATTTTATCGGCAGACTCCGGTCCCCACGTGCCGGCGCGGTATTGCTCCGGCTGACCAATGTTGGACCAGTATTCAATGATGGGATCGAGGATGGACCAAGACAACTCAACCTCTTCATTGGTGGGGAAGAGGGAAGACTCGTCAAGGAGGGCGTCGAGAATCAGGCGCTCATAGGCCTCGGGAGATTCCTCCGTAAAGGCCTCGGCATACGCGAAGTCCATGTTGACATCACGGACCTCCATCGTGGATCCGGGGACTTTGGAACCAAAGCGCATGGTGACGCCCTCATCTGGCTGAACGCGGATCACCACGGCATTCTGGCCTAGAGCCTCAGCTTGGCCTTGATCAAAAGGCTGGTGGGGTGCTGTCTTAAACACGAGCGCAATTTCAGTCACACGGCGGCCTAGGCGTTTGCCAGTGCGCAGGTAGAAAGGAACGCCCGCCCAGCGGCGGGAATTGACCTCAAGAGTGCAGGCTGCATAGGTTTCCGTCGTGGATTCCGGATCAAAACCCTCTTCCTCCCGGAGGCCTTTGACATATTGCGATCCCTGCCAGCCGGCGGAGTATTGGCCACGCGCAGTGGTCTTGTTCAGCGGATGCACGGCGTTGGTGGCTCGCAGCACCTTAATCTTTTCCGCCTGAAGAGCCTCGGGGTCGAAGGAGGAGGGCTCCTCCATTGCTACGAGAGCAAGCAATTGGAGGAGGTGGTTTTGGATGACGTCGCGCGCGGCGCCGATGCCGTCATAATAGCCGGCACGCCCGCCCAGCCCGATGTCCTCAGCCATCGTGATCTGCACGTGATCGATGTAATGCGCATTCCACATTGGCTCGAAAATCTGGTTGGCAAAGCGCAGGGCCATGATGTTTTGGACCGTTTCCTTGCCCAGGTAATGGTCGATGCGGAAAACCGAGGACTCAGGGAAGACGGCGTTGACAATCTCGTTGAGCTCGCGCGCGGAAGCCTGATCGTGTCCGAATGGCTTTTCAATGATGACGCGGCGCCAGGAATTATCCGTGCTATCGGCCATACCGACGCGCTCAAGCTGGTGGCAAATATCGGAGAAAAACTCCGGCGGTACCGAAAGATAGTAGGCCCAGTTTCCACCCGTGCCGCGGGAGTCATTGAGCTCCGCCAGCCGCGCAGAAAGCTTGTCAAAGCCGGCGTCATCGAAGTTGCCCTGCACAAACTCGATTCCCTTGGCAAGGTGCTCCCACACATGCTGGTTGAAGGTGGTTCGCGCACCTGCTTCGGCGGCCTCGCGGACATAGTCACAGAATGCCTGCTTGTCCCAGTCGCGACGGCCGTAGCCGACCAAAGTGAAGCCTGCCGGAAGCAATCCGCGGTTGGCCAAGTCGTAGATGGCGGGGAGGAGCTTCTTGCGCGCCAAGTCACCCGTGACGCCGAAAATCACCATGCCAGAGGGGCCGGCGATGCGTGGCAGGCGCTTATCCTTCGAGTTGCGCAACGGGTTGACCCACGCGCTGCTAGTGCTCACTAAGTGTCCTTTCGGTCTGTGTGAGGTAAGTCCAACAGCCCAGCATAGCGACACGCGCCCCGCCGACCATAGTTGCATGGCCATTTGCGGTGCGCGCGGCGATTGTAGGCGGTCAAGAATTCACGTTCGATTAGGAGAGGCGATCAGTCATGGAGGCAAGCAATTCCTCCCAGGCGTTGACGAACTTGTCGACGCCCTCCTTCTCCAGCACAGCAAAAACATCGTCGAAGTCGATGCCGACTGCCTTCAGTTGTGACCACACGTTCTCTGCCTGCTCAGCAGAGTCACTGAGAGCGTCGCCGTGCAGGTTGCCCTGTTCGAGAACGGCATCGATGGTTTTCTCCGGCATTGTGTTGACGGTATCTGGGCCAGCTAGCTCGGAGACGTACAGCGTGGCGGGGTAGTCGGGGTTCTTGACGCCCGTCGACGCCCACAGGGGGCGCTGCGGGTGTGCACCAGACGACAGGTGTGCGCCTGGCTCCTTGAATTCCTTGAGGAACAGGGCATAGGCACGCTGGGCGTTGGCAACCCCGGCCTTTCCACGCAGTGCGAGGGCCTCCTCAGTGCCGATCAGCTCGAGGCGCTTGTCCACTTCGGTATCCAGGCGGGAGACGAAGAAGGATGCCACGGAATGAATCGTGGAGACGTCCTTGCCAGCCTCGGCAGCGCGCTTGATTCCCTCCTTGTACGCAGCGATGACGTGGGCATAACGCTCTACGGAGAAGATTAGGGTGACGTTGACGGAGATACCTTCCGCAAGCGCCTCGGTGATGGCTGGTAGGGAGCCTTCCGTAGCCGGAATCTTGATCATGAGGTTGGGGCGGTCAACCTTGGCCCACAATTCGCGCGCCTGCTTCAAGGTTGCGTCTGCATCGGCGGAGATGCGTGGGTCAACCTCGATGGAGACGCGGCCGTCGCGCCCGCCCGACTTCTCGTAAATCTCAGTGAAGATATCGCATGCGTTGCGGACGTCGTCGATTGCCAGCGAGTACACCGCCTCATCTGCGGCAGCGGACTTTTCCTTCAGCGCTGCGATGTCGGCGTCATAGGAGGTGCCGGAGGACATTGCCGCGGCAAAGATGGCTGGGTTCGTGGTGACGCCCACGATGGACTTGGTGTCCAAGAGCTCACGAAGATTGCCGGAGTCTAGGCGCTCGCGGGAAAGATCGTCGAGCCAGGTCGACGTCCCGAGGCGAGCCAATTCATCAATATGCGTCATGGTGTTGTGCAGATCCTTTCGTGGTGAGAACTCGGAACGGGAAACTAGCTTTCCTTGGCAGCGTTCAGTGATTCCCGGGCGGCGTCGGCAACAGCGTCGGCGGTGAAGCCGAACTTCTCAAAGAGCTCCGCCGCCGGTGCGGAGGCACCGAAGTGTTCCAGGGATACAGTGCGGCCGAAGGTACCGGTGTACTTGTGCCACGGCATCGAGATGCCAGCCTCCACGGAGACGCGAGCGCGGACCGAGGAGGGAAGGACAGATTCGCGGTAGGAGGCGTCCTGCTCGTCGAACCACTCCAGGCACGGAGCGGAGACAACGCGCGTTGCCGTGCCTTCAGCCTCGAGCTGCTTGGCGGCTTCTACCGCGAGCTGAACCTCGGAACCGGTGGCGAGGAGAATGACGTCCGGGGTTTCCTTCGATGCTTCAACGAGGACGTAGGCGCCGCGGCGAACACCTTCGGCGGCCTTCTCCTTGGTGCCCTCGAGCACGGGCAGGTTCTGTCGGGACAGCGCCAAACCCTTCGGCGCTGCCTTGTATTCCATCGCCGCGGCCCATGCCTGGGCAGTTTCGTTGGCATCTGCCGGACGGATGACGGAGAGATTCGGGATGGCACGCAGTGCTGCGAGGGTTTCTACCGGCTGGTGGGTCGGGCCGTCCTCACCCAGACCAATCGAGTCGTGGGTCCACACGTAGTAGGTATCAGTAGACATGAGCGCACCGAGGCGCACAGCCGGGTACTGGTACTCGGAGAAGATGAGGAAGGTACCGCCGTAAACGCGGGTATTACCGTGCAGCGCGATGCCGTTCATGATTGCGGACATGGCGTGCTCACGAATACCGAAGTGCAGGTTGCGGCCGTAAGGCGTGGCCGTCCAGGCACCCGTGGTGATGGACTCCGGGCCGAAGGAATCCGCGCCCTTGATGACAGTGTTGTTGGAACCCGCCAGGTCGGCGGAGCCGCCCCACATCTCCGGCAGGGAGGCTGCGAGCGCTTGGATGGCGGCCTCAGAGGCCTTGCGCGTGGCCAGAGATTCGCCTGCCTCCCAGGTGGGAAGGTCAGCGGCGAAGTCAGCCGGAAGTTCCCGGGCCTGGAGGCGGTCGAAGAGCTTCTTTTCCTCCGGGTGGGCCGCAGCCCATGCGTCGAACTTCTCCTGCCATTCGGCGTGCTTTTGTGCACCGCGGGCAGTCAGCTCGCGGGTGTGAGCGAGGACTTCCTCGTCGATGTGGAAGGACTGTGTGGGATCGAAGCCGAGGACTTCCTTGGTGGCGGCGACCTCATCCTCACCGAGGGCGGCGCCGTGGACGCCACCGGTGTTCATCTTGTTCGGTGCCGGGTAGCCGATGACCGTCTTCACACGGATGAAGGAAGGCCGGGAGGTCTCGGCGCGGGCAGCAGCAGCGGCTGCCTCGATGGCTTCAACGTCCTCGCCGGATTCGACGGTCTGCACATGCCAGCCGTAGGCCTCGTAGCGCTTGGCCACATCCTCATTGAAGGCAATGTTGGTGTCGTCCTCAATGGAGATGCGGTTGTCATCCCAGAAGACGATGAGGTTGCCGAGCTTTTGAGTGCCTGCCAAGGACGAAGCCTCAGCAGTCACGCCCTCTTGAAGGTCTCCGTCCGAGGCGATGACGTAGATGAAGTGATCGAAGGGAGACTCGCCCGCTGGGGCGGAAGCGTCGAACAATCCGCGCTCCTTGCGCGCTGCCATTGCCATACCAACCGCGGAGGCCAGGCCCTGGCCCAGCGGGCCGGTGGTGATTTCTACGCCGTCAGTGTGGTGCACCTCCGGGTGGCCGGGCGTCTTGGAACCCCAGGTGCGCAAGGACTTCAGGTCCTCCATCTCGAGGCTGAAGCCACCGAGGAAGAGCTGAATGTATTGCGTCAGGGACGAGTGTCCGACGGAAAGGACGAAGCGGTCGCGCCCGGCCCAGTGGACGTCTGCTGGATCGTGGTTTAGCACGCGTTGGTAGAGCGTGTAGGCCAACGGGGCCAGGGACATAGCGGTACCCGGGTGGCCGGAGCCGCAGTTCTGGACTGCGTCGGCAGCGAGCACGCGAACAGTATCCACAGCGCGGGTATCGAGGTCACTCCAGTCCGAAGGGTAGCGGCGCTGGACCATAGCCTGCAGTTCCGGGGACAACTTATCGTGCGACACGGCGAAAACCTCACTTCGCTTCTGGAAACAGATATACCGTTTATCAGTGTAAAGGTTTTTCGATCCTCGGCGGGGGATTATAGAAACCAGGTTTCGGACGGTAATCTGGCATGGTTGACGCCGTTGCTCCCTGCTATCGGCCAGTGGCCGGCGAGTTTTCTCCGGAGAATGATCTGGATTCTCGCCACGAGGTTTTCAGGATGTGTTCTAGACGTCCTTGGGAACTTTCTAGCACGAGCAGACGACCACTACTTCAGATCAATAAGCCATTCACCCACGTGCCGGATTTACGGAGGACTGTTCCTTGGAGACTATCAAGGCCTATTTTGCGCTAACGAAACCGAGGATCATTGAGCTCCTCCTCGTGGCAGCAATCCCGGCTATGCTCCAGGCCCAGCGTGGATTCGAGGCGGTGTCGTCGAATTTCTGGCTCATCTTATCCACCATCTTTGGTGGCTGGATGGGTGCCGCAGCAGCCCACACGTTCAACAACGTTGTGGACTATGAAATCGATCAGAAGATGCAACGCACGCGCGCTCGTCCGCTGGTGCGCAAGACCATTTCGCGCCGTAATGCCGCCGCCTTTGCCTGGGGCATGCTCGCGCTGTCCGTCTTTTGGTTGGGCGTGCTGGCGCATTCTTGGCTGGCCGCGTTCTTCGTGCTGTTGACCAACTTTTTCTACGTCATCGTCTACACGAAGTTTCTCAAGATGCGGAATTCCCAGAACATCGTGTGGGGCGGTCTCGCTGGCTGTATGCCCGCCATGGTGGGCTGGGCAGTGATTCGGGATAACGCGCCCGCGGGGGAGCCCGATAAGTGGTGGCAGGCCGTGGTGTTGTTCCTCATCATTTTCTTCTGGACCCCACCACACACGTGGGCACTCGCAATGAAGTACAAAGAGGACTACCGCAAGGCTGGGGTACCGATGTTGCCCGTTGTTGCCGGAGAAGTGGAAGTAACTCGCCAAATCGTTTGGTACACAATCGGAACGGTCATCGTAACCTTCCTCATCATCCCGGCCGCTTCGTGGATCTATCTGGTGGCCGCGGTGGCTTCCGGTGCGGTCTTCCTGTGGATGGCCATCAGCCTGCACCAAGGAGTAAAGAAGGGCGCAAAGGTCAAGCCCATGCGCCTGTTTATCTACTCCAACAACTATCTGTCAGTTCTTTTCATCGGCCTGTCCATCGACGCCATCGTGGGTTGGGAGCCCATCGGGCGCATGCTGGGTTGGTCAGCCACGCTCTTTTAATTAGCTAGTGTTTATCTAGCTATTCTTCCTCCCGCACGCGCAAAACAATTGAGCCGGTGGTCTTGCGCTCTTGGAGGTCGCGGTGGGCCTGAGCGGCTTCTGCAAGCGGGTATTCTGCAGATACGCGGAAGTCAAGCTCGCCGTCGATAACCGCCTGCACCACGGCCTGAGCGCGCATCTGGAACTCGCCTTCTTGGGAGGTCCAGGCGCCGAGTGAGGGGCGGGTGAGGAAGATGGAGCCGTGCTTATTCAGCAGCTGCGGATCCATGGGCGGGACTGGTCCCGATGCGGCGCCGAAGAGCGCCACAGTACCGCGCGGGCGCACGACTTCGAGGGACTCGCCGAAGGTCGCCTTGCCGACGCCGTCGTAAACCACGTCGACCCCACGCCCACCGTTGTGGCGGCGTACCTGTTCGGCTAGGCCACTGCTGTAGCGGAAGACACAGTCAGCACCTGCGTTATAGGCCAGTTCTTCTTTCTCGTCCGTGGAGACCACTGAGTAAACGGTGGCGCCGAGGGACTTGGCCATCTGCGTAAGGACTAGGCCGACGCCGCCCGCACCGGCGGTAATGAGGCACGATGCGCCTTCCCCAAGCTGATATACACCGTGAGTGAGGTAGTGTGCCGTCATGCCTTGGAGGAGCATGGACCCTGCGACGGCGGACGGGATCTCATCCGGGACGGCCACCACGCGGTCGCGCGGCACACAGACTTGCTCGGCATAGGAACCGAATGCGTGATCCCAGGCAACCATCGTGCCCGGGGCGATCTCCCCCTGGGGATCGTGCACAACCCGGCCGGTGCCTTCGAGGCCGAGGATGAAAGGCACAGAGGCGTTGTAGATGCCTTCGCGGTAGTAGGTGTCGATGTAGTTGACGCCGGCCACGGAGACGTCGACAAGCAACTGCTCCTGCGATGGCGTGGGGGAATCTACCTCGGCGTAGGTGAGGACCTCAGGCCCTCCGGTCGTGGTCACCTGAATAGCATGCATGGTGTCTAGGCTAAACGACACCCCGGCCCCCGCGCAGCAAAAGCGCCGCCTTCCTCCTAGCGTGGTGGGGAAGACGGCGCTGTGAGCACCTACCGGGTTGTCCTAGCTTTGGGTTGCGGAGTTGCTTTCGACACCAGGTTGAGTAGCGCTGGAAGAAGCAGCTTCAGTGGTGCGGACGCGGCGCAGTCCATGCGCCCACAGTAGGGCGGTGAAGGCCGTAACCACCGAGGACATCCCAACGTGGAAGGGGACTGTCCAGCGTGGAATGTGCAGGTAGAACTGCGTTACGCCAAGAGCCCATTGGATGACGATGCAGGCAATGAGCACCCAGCCGGCCTTCCTGGCCGCCTTGGGTGCACCAGTGCGGTGAAGGAGGAAGACCACAATGAGGGTCAGTGCCAAGTAAACGTACATGCAGATAGCGTGGATGACGGCCATGCCATAGGTATCGACACCGAGGCGCCCCTCCATGCCCACGCCAGCGTCGCCGGAGTGTGTTCCAGAGCCGGTGACAAAGGTACCGGTGAGAAGCACGATGGAGAGCGCTACCGCAGCAACGACCGCGAGCGTGCGCACGGCGGCGGGGAAGAGGCGAGTAGGGGTTCCGTCATCGGGTTCGTTGATGCGGGAGAACAGCATGGCCGCAATCCACACCAGGGCCATAGAGGGGAGGAAGTGAATTGCCACACTCCACCAAGAAAGCTTCAGCACGACCGACAGGGCACCAATGAGTGCCTGCACGAAGATACCTGCGAGCCCCGCCCAGGCATAGACCTTGAGCTCCTTGCGGCGCTGCGCCTTGTGAACGGCCACAATGCTGGCGATGGCCGCCGCCGCCACAACAAAGGTCAGCAGGCGGTTACCAAACTCAATGGCCTGGTGCAGCATGGGGGCCGCGCCCTGGATAGGAACGAGGGAGCCGGGGTGGCAGTTGGGCCACGTCACGCAACCAAGGCCGGAACCGGTCACGCGGACGATGGAACCCGATACTGTAATGCCAGCCTGACAGATTAAGAGGACGAGTGCGATAATGCGCTGTGTCTTCAGCGAGGGGCCTGCAGGACTTGTAGCAGGCGCAGGGGTGCGTTGAGAAGAAATGTTGGCAGTACTCACGGGTACTCAGCCTACCGTTCGGCACCGCTTCGAAACCAAAATCAGTATGTGCGTCACGCCGTGCAAGGGAGAAGAATCACTTTTAGCCCTCGAAGCGGAACCAACGCACCGCTGCAAACGACGCTACCGCTGACCACCCGATGAGGACGAGGATCTCAAAGACAGGGAATGCTCCTTTAAGAGCGATGTCGAGCCCACCGGCCATCGCCACAGTGGGCACGAGCGTGAGCACTCCATTATCGCCCAGACCCTGGGAATACATCACCCAGCCGACGGTACCGAGCAGAATGAACCAAATGAGGTTGGACACCGCCAGGACAGCCTCTGAACTGAGGGTCCCGCCGAGCAGCAAGCCGAGCGCTGTAAATGTGGCGACACCAAACGCCAACACCACCACACCGATGGCGGCACCGCCGGCAGTAATATGCAGCCCGAGGATGGCAGCTGCTGTGCCCAGTACAAGGACTTGAAGTACCACCATTGAAAGAACGCCAAGGATCTTTCCCACCACGATGGCCCAAGCCGGAACTCCTGATGCGCCCGTTCGTTTGAGCGCGCCATAGCGACGGTCGAAAGCCAGAGAAATAGCTTGGCCGGTAAACCCAGAGGATGTAGCGCCGACGGCTAGGACCATGGGGAAGATCTCCTCTACGCCGTGGCCCGTACTGTCCTGCATCTTGGCGGCGCCGATCAGGATAGCGAGCGGAATGATGATGCTCAGTAGCTGTTGCTCGCCGTGCCGCAGCATCAGCTTTGACTCGATTGCCCCTTGGGCACGGGCCATGGCGGCAACGCCAACGCGCTGCGGATTCGGGCTGAATGTGCCGGGTGCGAAGGTGCTCATGGAGCTTCTCCTTGATCAAACAAAGTGGTAGGTGTCAGATGCGGGCTAACTGCGCATCTCGCGGCCAGTGAGATCTAGGAAGACCTCTTCGAGGTTACGGTGCGAGGTTTGCAGGTTGCGGAGGACAATGTTGTGCGCGGCTAAGAACGTGGCGAGCGCTGCGATGACCTCTGGGCTGACCGAAGAGGTAAGGCGGTAGTGGAGGGGGCGGGTAGCGTCGGCGGAGATGCCTGCCTTACGCAGCGCCTCAAGGTCCACTGGAGTCGCGGTCTCAAAACTCACCTGTGGGATATCAGCGGAACTCGTCAGCGACGCTGCGGTGCCGCTGGCGACGAGCTGGCCGTGATCAATAATGACCACGCGGTCGCTGAGTGCTTCCGCTTCATCCATGAGGTGCGTGGTGAGGATGACTGTCACGCCATCTGCACGCAACGCACGGATGAGATCCCACACGGCAAGGCGCGATTGCGCGTCCATACCTGCCGTGGGTTCATCGAGGAAGACCAATTCTGGACGTCCAATGATGGCCAAGGCGAGAGAAAGCCGCTGTTGCTGCCCGCCCGACAAACGGCGGTAACTATTCTTTTCCACCGCGCGCAGCCCTAGGGTATCCAGTAGCCATTCCGGGTCTAAGGGATTGTCGTTATAGGAGGCGCTAAGTTGCAGCATCTCCTTAACCTTGATTCCGGAATAAGAACCTCCGCCCTGCAGCATGATGCCAATGCGGGCGCGCACCGCGTCAGGGTTGCGTGCAGGGTCAAGCCCCAGAACCTCAATGTGACCGGAGGTGGGTTTCTTAAATCCTTCACACATCTCGATGGTGGTTGTCTTGCCCGCACCATTGGGGCCAAGCAGACATAGAATCTCGCCGTAATTAGCGCGGAAACTCAGCCCATTAACCGCGTTGACGTCGCCATAGGTCTTTTTGACGTTTTCTAGGATGAGAGCCGATCTAGTCACGGGCAGTTAGTTTAAGACACGCACGCCCGCTCGGCGCAACGCAACCCACCCCGCAGCGATCAGTGCTACGAACGTCACCACAGCGGCTAGGTAGATAACGAAGACCGTGCCTGGGGGCAGGCCTAGCCCGCGCGGTAGGACGATGAAGCTCATCAACCCGGAGTAAATCATTACCGCCATACGGAAGAAACGCCGGTTTGCCCATGCCGCGAGCGGCAGCACGGCCCACAGGATGTACCAAGGCTGGACGACGGGGAAGAAAACCACGAGCGCGAAGGTGGACACACCGAGTCCGCCCACCGGGTGGATGGCTCCGCGGAAGGTCGCATACAGCATGCGGAGCATAAAACCGGCGGCAATGATGACGCCGACAGTGCGGGTGACGCTGAGAATGGCCTCGGTGTGATCGCCCAAACCCAACAGCATCCCGAGGAAGCCGGCGCCGACGCCCACGGAGGTTGTCGCAGAGAGCCAGGAACGGATCGTAGCCGCGCCGCCTTGACCAAAGATCCATCCAATATCGATACCCGTGATTATCGTGACTGCCGCAATAGAGACGGCGAGCAGAAGCAGCTGGGCGAGACCGGCGCCAAGGACCGCCCGGACGGCGGGCACACCGTGCTTGTCAACGAGCCCGCGAGCAGCCGCCATACCGACAAACCCAAGTCCAATAAAGCCGGTAACTTTCACCATGCCGGCGCACGAAATGAGGACGCCAGACGCGATGAACAGTGCCCATACCCGCCAACGGGCGGCGTGGGAATCGTTGACAGCCCGAAGGCCCAATTCCACTCCGACGAGAGCCAGCCCTAGCATGAAGGATTCATTGTGAATGCCTCCTACCAGGTGAAGGATGGTCAAGGGGTTGAGGATGCCGAGCCAGAGTGCGGCCTCCGGCGCCACCCGGCAGCGGGCGGCAAGACGCGAAATGGCCCAGCCAGCAGCGATAATGCCGACGAGGGAAAACACTCGGTGCAGGACTACACCCCAGATGATGGAGTCGTGGGTGAGCCAGCTGACCAATGCGGCCAGTCCTAACGCCACAGGGCCATACGGGGAGGGGGAGTTTGCCCAGATGAATGGGACGGAACGGGCAAGGTCGTTATCGGCACCCAGCAGTTCGACGGGGCCTGCGGAATAGGGATCGAGGCCTTGCAGCACGATGGATCCGTTGGCCAGGTAGGAGTAGATGTCTTGGGTGAAAAGGGGAGCGGTGACCAGTAGTGGAAGTACCCATCCCAGCCAGGTTCGCCACATCTGGCTTTGCGTCAGCACTCGTGGGGAGTGGCTAAACCTCGTATCTTCCCCGTCGCCCGTTAGCTTTGGATTGTGCTCGGCCTTGCGCAGGCGCAGTGGTGCTCCCACGAGTGGGGCCATACAAATCCACGCGGTCACCATGAAACCGACACCGATAAACACGATGGCGGAGGAAGACTGCAGCATTCGTGACATGAGTGAACCGAAAGGTAAGGACTCATACGGGTTTCCCACCACTGGGAGCGCGCCGGCGCCCAGGCCGCCGAGTGCAATGAGCAATGCGCCGATCGTGCCGAGCCAGCGAAGCGTGAACAGTGTACGCAGCTGGGAGATGGTGCGGCGGTGGGCGTCGCCAAGCGCGGCGTGATCTGCGCCCTCGGCGGAGTCGGGGAAGTCTTGGTGAAGGAGCGCGGAACGGGAACCAGGAACACCCATGCGGGGAAGCTCATCGCGCACGCCCCAGATGACGCGGGGCAGTCGCCCCGATCGGGTGTAGTCGCGTTCCATATTCATGACTGTCTACCTTAGCGGCTCAGTGGTGAGCGGGAACTAGCTGCCCGCGACACGAAGGAAAGAGTGGAAATTGGGAATGAATTAAGGAACACTAGTGTTGTCTAAACAGGGAATGATTCACTCAAGGAGGTGTGCACCGTGACGAAGGAGTTACCCAGGGAGACTCGCTCGACCGAGGGCGATACTCGCCGCCACGTCATGTTGTTGCTTCTCAAGGACGGCCCGGTGACGGCGTCGTACTTAGGTGAACGCCTAGGTCTCTCTGCAGCCGGCATACGCCGGCACTTAGACATTTTGGTGGAGGAAGGACTCACCGAGGTTGTACACCGCCGCCCAGCAGCCCGCCCCGGGCAGTCGGCAGGCCGTGGTCGCCCCGCCAAGCACTTCCGCCTCACGGATCAAGGCCGTGCCCAATTCGGGCACGCCTATGACCAACTGGCGGCGGAAGCACTCACCGCGTTGCGCGAAGCGGGAGGGCCCGAGGCGGTCCGGCGCTTTGCCAAGGCCCGCTTCGAGCGGCTCGTGGAAGACGTGACCCCTTTGGTAGAGGAGGAAGAATCCGTACCTGAGGTGGCACGCCAGCTGGCCGCTGTGCTTGATGCACACGGCTACGCGGCCACGGTGACATCGGTGGGAAATGGAGTGCAGATTTGCCAGCACCATTGCCCGGTGGCCCATGTGGCTGCTGAGCATCCGGAGTTGTGTGAAGCTGAACAAGAAGTTTTCTCCGCGCTATTAGGCAAACATGTGCAGCCCTTGGCCTCCATCGCGGATGGCCACGGAATCTGCACCACGAATATCCCCTTAAAACCTGTCCCGCCGTCTGCGGTGGAACGGGAAAAAGACTAATCAACATAGAAAGGAGCGGGCTTTGACACAGGCACAACCAGCACCAGGGCTTGAGACCAAGATGAGCGATGATGAGATCATCTCCTCCATCGGTGGATATGACTACGGCTGGCACGATTCGGACGCGGCCGGCCAGGCAGCACACCGAGGGTTGAGCGAAGACGTCGTCCGCGATATCTCGGAGAAGAAGAACGAGCCGGAATGGATGCTTGAGTCTCGACTCAAGGCACTGCGCGTTTTCAACAAGAAGCCGGTGCCCACGTGGGGTCCGGATCTGTCCGACATCGACTTTGACAACATTAAGTACTTTGTCCGCTCCACTGAGAAGCAGGCCCAAACCTGGGATGACCTGCCGTCAGATATTAAGGAGACCTACGACAAGCTGGGTATCCCGGATGCCGAGAAGAAGCGTCTAGTCTCCGGTGTTGCCGCCCAGTACGAGTCTGAGGTGGTCTACCACAAGATTCGTGAGGACCTCGAAGCCCAGGGCGTTATCTTCGTCGATACCGATACCGCTGTGCGCGAGTACCCGGAGATCCTCCAGGAGTACTTCGGCACGGTCATCCCGGCCGGTGACAATAAGTTCTCCGCGCTGAACAATGCCTGCTGGTCTGGTGGCTCCTTCGTCTATGTGCCGAAGGGCGTCCACGTGGACATCCCGTTGCAGGCTTACTTCCGCATCAACACGGAGAACATGGGCCAGTTCGAGCGCACCCTCATCATCGTGGAAGAGGACGCCTACGTCCACTACATCGAGGGCTGCACCGCTCCGATCTACAACTCGGACTCACTGCACACCGGTGTCATCGAGATCGTCGTGAAGAAGGGCGGCCGCTGCCGCTACACCACCATTCAGAACTGGTCCACCAACGTCTATAACTTGGTGACCCAACGCGCCAAGGTGGAAGAGGGCGGCACCATGGAATGGGTTGATGGCAACATCGGTTCCAAGGTCACCATGAAGTACCCCTCCTGCTGGCTGACCGGCGAGCACGCTAAGGGCGAGGTTCTCTCCCTGGCATTCGCGGCGGACAACCAGGTGCAGGACACCGGCTCCAAGATGGTCCACATGGCGCCGAATACCTCCTCCAACATTGTGTCCAAGTCGGTGGCTCGCAATGGTGGCCGCGCCGCTTACCGTGGTTTGGTGCAGGTCAACGCCAACGCTGCCAATTCCACGGCCAACGTCGAGTGTGACGCGCTGCTGGTGGACAATAACTCGCGTTCGGATACGTATCCGTACAACGATATCCGCAACGACCACGTCACCTTGGGCCATGAGGCGACCGTTTCGCAGGTCTCTGAGGAGCAGTTGTTCTACCTCATGTCCCGCGGTATCGCCGAGGAAGAGGCCATGGCGATGATCGTGCGCGGCTTCGTTGAACCGATTGCAAAGGAGCTCCCCATGGAATACGCATTGGAGCTCAACCGTCTTATCGAGCTGCAGATGGAAGGATCGGTGGGCTAAGTGGTAGCTTCCAACGAATTTAATCCTGCTGACGTCACCAAGGGTGACCAGTTCACGTCATTCAATGTGGAGGACTTCCCGGTCCCGCATGGCCGCGATGAGGTGTGGCGCTTTATCGCCCTGCGTAACCTGCGGGGCCTGCACAACGGTGAGTTTGCGCCGGCGACCGCACAGAAGATCGACGTCACCGCTCCGGAAGGCGTAACCTCCGAAACCGTCGCGCCTGACGACGCCCGCCTCGGCACCGCTGGCGCCCCTGCTGACCGCGTTGCCGCACAGGCCTGGACTTCCATGCCGGAAGCACAGGTTGTCACTGTGGACGCTGAGGCACAGTTGGACCAGCCGGTGGAGATCACCATTACCGGTGCTGGTGAGGGCGTGACCTCCTTTGGTGCGACCTCCATCCACGTGGGACACCACGCCGAAGCCACCATCGTGCTGAAGTACGTCGGCTCCGGCACCCACGCGGACAATGTTGAATTCGTGTTGGGCGACGGCGCCCACGTCACCGTCGTCGTTGACGCTGATTGGGAAGATGACGCCGTCCACCTGTCCCACCAGATCGCGAAGGTGGGCCGCGACGCCGTCCTGCGCCACAACACCGCCATCTTCGGCGGCGAGATTGTGCGCCTCGTTCCACGCGTGGTTTTCGACGCCCCGGGCGGCGATGCCGAACTGCTGGGCGTCTACTTCGCCGATGCCGGCCAGTACTTTGAGAACCGTCTGCTGGTGGACCACGATGTGCCGAACTGCCGCTCCCGCGTTTTCTACAAGGGCGCGCTGCAGGGCGCTACGTCCGCGCAGAAGGCCGAGGCTGGCTCCGCTTCCCGCACCCCGGAGGCCCGCACCTGCTGGGTCGGTGACGTGCTCATCCGCAAGAACGCGAACAACACGGACACCTATGAGACGAACAACAACCTGATTCTCACCGAGGGCGCACGTGCAGACGCCATCCCGAACCTGGAGATCCAGACCGGTGAGATCGTCGGCGCCGGCCATGCCGCAACTGTGGGCCGCTTCGATGACCTCGAGCTGTTCTACCTCATGTCCCGCGGCATTCCGGCCGCCGAGGCACGCCGCCTCATCATCCGCGGCTTCTTCTCCGAAGTCATCTCACGCATCCCGGTCGAGTCCCTGCGCGAGGAACTGGAATCCCGCGTCGTCGACGAGCTCGCCAAGATCAACGCTTAAAACTCCCCGAAAGCAGGTACCAACTCAATGTCTACTCTGGAAATTAAGAATCTCCACGCGCAGGTGCTCCCCAACGAGGAGGACGGCGAGCCGAAGGAGATCCTCAAGGGCGTCAACCTGACCATCAACTCCGGTGAGACCCATGCCGTCATGGGACCCAATGGCTCCGGCAAGTCCACCCTGTCCTACGTCATTGCCGGTCACCCCAAGTACGAGGTTACTGAGGGCGAGGTGCTCCTCGACGGCGAAAACATCCTCGAGATGGAAGTCGATGAGCGCGCCCGCGCTGGCCTCTTCCTCGCCATGCAGTACCCGACCGAGGTGCCGGGCGTGAAGATGTCGCAGTTCATGCGCTCTGCCGTGACCGCTATTCGTGGCGAGGCCCCGAAGCTGCGCGAGTGGAACAAGGAGCTCACGGAAGCTCGTGAGAAGCTCTCCATCGACAAGTCCTTCGCCCACCGTTCCGTGAACGAAGGTTTTTCCGGCGGTGAGAAGAAGCGCCACGAGGTCATGCAGCTGGACATCCTGAAGCCGAAGTTCGCAGTCATGGATGAGACCGACTCCGGCCTGGACGTCGACGCCCTGCGCGTGGTTTCCGAGGGGATTAACCGCTACCAGGAAGAAACCAAGGGCGGCATCCTCCTCATCACGCACTACAAGCGCATCCTTAACTACGTCGTCCCGGACTTTGTCCACGTCTTCGCAGACGGACACGTCATCAAGACCGGTGGCGCCGAGCTGGCTGATCAGCTTGAGGCGGACGGCTACGAGCAGTTCCTCAAGTAGAACTCACCAGGCTGCACACACCACAACACGCAAGAGATAAAGAACCGAGCACAAGGACCTATGTCTGAACTAGACGTTAATGCGATCAGGGAGCAATTCCCCATCCTCTCGCGCACCGTGCGCGACGGTAAACCACTGGTGTACCTGGATTCGGGTGCGACCTCGCAACGTCCCCTCCCGGTGTGGAAGGCCGAGGAGGAGTTCGTACTCGGCACCAATGCGCCGGTGCACCGCGGCTCCTACCAGTTGGCGGAGGAAGCCGATGACGCGTATGAGTCCGCCCGCCAGGCCATTGCCGCTTTCGTTGGCGCGGACCGCGATGAGATTTCCTTCACCAAGAACGCCACTGAAGCGTTGAATGAAGTTGCCTACGTGCTTAGCGACGAGCGCGCGGGTCAGCTTTATGTCGGCGAGGGCGATACCGTCGTCGTCACCGAATTGGAGCACCATGCGAACTTGGTTCCGTGGCAGGAGCTGTGTCAGCGCACTGGTGCGACGTTGAAGTGGTACTCCATGACTGAGGACGGCCGCATTGATCTCGATTCGCTCGAGCTCGATGACTCCGTCAAGGTCGTGGCTTTTACCCACCAGTCCAACGTGACGGGAGCCGTGGCCCCCGCCGAGGAACTGGTGCGCCGTGCCCGCGCTGTAGGCGCCATGGTGGTTCTGGACGCATGCCAGTCCGTTCCGCACATGCCGGTGGACTTCCACGCTCTGGACGTGGACTTCGCTGCGTTCTCTGGGCACAAGATGTGCGGCCCAACCGGCGTCGGTGTGCTCTACGGCAAGGCGGAGCTGCTAGCACAGCTGCCGCCCTTCCTTACCGGCGGTTCCATGATCGAGGTGGTCAAGATGGAAGGCTCGACCTTTGCCGAGCCGCCGACTCGCTTCGAGGCCGGAACTCAGATGACCAGCCAGGTCGTTGGTCTGGGGGCCGCGGTGAAGTTTTTGAGCGAAGTTGGCATGGAGGCCATTCACGCCCACGAGCAGAAGCTCACCGCATTGGCTTTGGACAAGCTTTCCGAGATTCCTGGTCTACGCATCATCGGCCCCGAAAACACCGAGGATCGCGGGGGAGCGGTCTCCTTCATCGTGGAGGGCATCCACCCGCATGATTTGGGCCAGGTGCTTGATGCTCATGGAGTGTCCATCCGAACTGGTCACCACTGCGCGTGGCCACTGCACCGCGCGTGCAAGGCTAATTCGACCGCACGCGCTAGCTTTTACCTGTACAACACTGAGGACGAGGTCGACGCCCTCGTAGAGGCGGTGCGGGCTGCCCGTGCTTTCTTTGGAGTGAGCGAATGAACCTAGATTCCATGTACCAGGATGTAATTCTGGACCACTATAAGAACCCGAAATTCTCCGGCCTGCGCGATGGCCAGGCTGAGGTTCACCACGTCAACCCCTCGTGCGGCGATGAGATCACGCTGCGCGTGAAGCTGTCGGCCGACGGCAAGACTGTGGAGGACGTGTCCTACGACGCTGAAGGCTGCTCCATCTCGCAGGCTTCGACCTCCGTCATGGCGGAAGAAATCGTAGGCATCCCGTTGGAGGAGGCCAACGCCAAGCTCGAGGAGTTTGACCGCATGGTGACTTCCCGCGGCGAAGTTGAGGGAGACGACGAGATCATTGGGGATGGCGTCGCTTTTGCCGGCGTGGCCAAGTTCCCTGCCCGTGTTAAGTGCGCGCTGCTGGGGTGGAAGGCCTTCCAGGCTGCCACCGCGCAGGCGCTGACTGAATTGGAGAAGTAGATGGCGGATACCACTAACGATAGCCAGCCGACCGACCCGTATCAGGACGAGAACGCCTCCTTCGCCGGGGGCGGTGTAAAGCCTGAGCAGACCGAAGAGCAGATTGCCAAGGCATTCGACATCACCGAATACCTCCGGGACGTCATCGATCCGGAGCTGGGCATCAACGTTGTTGACTTGGGCCTGGTCTACGACCTCTGGCTCGAGGACATTGACGGCAAGAACACCTGCGTCATCAACATGACGCTGACGTCCCCGGCGTGCCCGCTGACTGACGTCATCGGTGAGCAGATCGACGACGTCGTGGTGGGCAACAAGCTTGCCGACGCCGTCCAGCTCAACTGGGTGTGGATGCCGCCGTGGGGCCCGAACATGATTACCGAAGAGGGCCGCGAGATGCTCCAGGCCCTCGGCTTCGCGGTCTAATCGTTTCGCTGCCCCACAGTGGGCAAGGACGCCGGATCCAGCGCCGAGGAGATGATATCGACGGCTTCTTCTTGGGTTGCAGCGGACTGAAGGCGAACGCGGAAGTCCTCCTTCATGATTGCCCGTGCCAGCTTGGAGAGCAGCTTGAGGTGTTGCTTGCCGGCGTCGTCTGGCACGGCAATGAGGAACACCATCGTTGTGGGCTCCTCACCCTCTGCCCACGTGATTGCTTCGGGAATGCGAGCAAAAGCCAAGGTAGGAACCTTCACGCCAGCTGAACGGGCATGCGGGATCGCCACGCCATGGCCCACGCCGGTAGAGTGCTTCGACTCGCGTTCAAGAGCCGCTGTGAGTACCGCAGAAGGATCAGCAAGGCGAGGAGAAACTAGCCGCACTAGTGCTTCGATGGTTTCGTCGCGAGTACTGCCCAGACTGTGGTCGAGGCTCACCGTTTCGATAGACAGCAGTGGTTGTCCCAGATGCGAGCTTTCCGCCGCGTTTGCTGAAGCTTTGTCCGCAGCGCCCTGGTCGCTCTTGCTCTCATTCTTCTCTGTCGTTTTCTTATGCTGAGTAAGTGCGATTAATAGGAGCATGACTGATGCACAGACGACAACGCCAATAAGCAATGCCACGAAGAAGCCCGCGACGTTGTCGACAGCACCGAGCACTGCGACGATGGGGCCGCCGTGCATGACATGGTCTTTAACTCCGAATGCGCCTGCTAGGCCACCGGCAACCGCACCGCCGATGACGTTCGCCGGAATGACCTGCAGAGGGCGTGCAGCGGCAAGGGGAATTGCGCCTTCCGTAATGCCGAATAGCCCCATGAAAAGCGCGGCGATACCGGCGTCTTTTTCGGCCTTATTAAACCAGGCACGGCGGGCAAGGGTGGCAGCGCCCACCGCCAATGGCGGTACAGCGATAGCGGTAGCGGCCATTCCCATAGGGGCTGCATTACCAGCGGCAATCATGCCTCCACCAAAGAGGAACGCTGTCTTGTTGAAGGGGCCGCCCATGTCAAACGCGATCATCGCGCCGATAACGAGGCCAAGCACAACGACAGAGGAGCCTTGCATTCCTGCGAGGTACTCGGTCATGGCTTCAAATGCACCAGCTATCGGTGAGCCGACCAGGTAAATGAAGATAAGACCCACAATGAGGGTGGTGAAAATCGGGATAACGATGATCGGCCAAATCGGGGCGATGTATTTGTTCACCGGAATCTTCTTGATCCCGAGCGCCACATAGCCGGACAGGATGCCGGTGACGATACCTCCCAAGAACCCGGCACCTGCTTCAGATCCGTAGAGTGATCCAGTCGTAGCGATGAGGCCAGTAATCAGACCAGGCGCCAACCCAGGACGGTCCGCAATGCCCACTGCGATATAGCCGGAGAGAATCGGCACCATGAGCGAAAAGGCCAAACCACCCAGCTCGTTCAGCGTATTCCAGAAGGAATCCTCGGGAATTGCCAAGCCTTCGGGCGTCGGGGTTCCTCCAATTGACAGTGCTACTGCGATGAGGAGACCGCCGGTCACCACGAACGGGATCATGTGGGATACGCCGTTCATCAGCGCTTTATAGAGGGTCTGTCCCACGGCGCGCGCGCCATGAGCACTGCCGGAGCTGTCCTCGCGCTGAGATCCCTTCGGCTCTTCGGCAGAAAGCTTTTCTTCCCATTTCGATGCGGACAGCGAACGGCGGAGGAGCTCCTTTGGGTGCTTAATAGCTTCATCGACGCCCGTTGCTGCCAAGCGCTTGCCGCGGAAACGATCCTTGGCAATCACAGTGTCGGCGCCAATTACGATGGCATCGGCTTCTTCGATGTCCTTAGCGCTAAAGGTGCCTTCGACACCGATTGAGCCGTGGGTCTCAACTTTGATCCGGTATCCAAGTTCCGCGGCAGCGGCCTCGAGGTTTTCAGCCGCCATGTAGGTATGCGCAATACCAGTTGGGCAGGCGGTAATTGCGAGGATTAATGGCGGTTTCGATGTGGCTGATGTACTCATGAAGTCAATGTAGGCACATCTTTCATCTTGTATAGGTCAAGCGCGCCGAATCCGGGCCACGAATTTCCAGATGACTTATCCTCCGTACCGTTAGCTTTACGTCGAGCAGCGCCCTGCCGCGGGTTCGGGTTTAACTGCCCTGGTTGCTAGACTGTTTCGACGTGATTGTGACCAATGATTTCGAGGTGCGCGTGGGCGCACGCACGCTTCTCGACGCCCCCGGCCAGCACCTCCGCGTACAGCCGGGTGACCGCATCGGGCTGGTCGGCCGCAACGGCGCGGGAAAGACCACGACGATGCGCATCTTGGCGGGGGAGACCGAGCCTTATGGCGGTTCGGTAACGCGCTCTGGCCCCATTGGTTACCTGCCGCAGGATTCTCGCGAGGGCAACATCGAACAGACCGCGCGTGAGCGCGTGCTCTCTGCGCGCGGCTTGGATGAGATCAAGCAGCGCATGGCCAAGCAGCAGGAGCTCATGGAGACGGCCACGGACGACAAGTTCCGCGATAAGGCCATCCGCAAGTTCTCCCGCTTGGAAGAGGAATATCATTCCCTCGGCGGCTACGAGGCGGATTCCGAGTGCGCGCAGATCTGTGACAACCTTGGCCTCCCGCAGCGCGTCCTAGATCAGCAGCTCAAGACGCTCTCCGGTGGCCAGCGCCGCCGCGTGGAGTTAGCGCAGATTCTTTTCGCGGCGTCGACAGGCTCGGGCAAGTCCCAGACCACGCTGCTTCTCGACGAGCCCACGAACCACCTCGACGCAGATTCCATCACCTGGCTGCGTGGCTTCTTGTCCAAGCATGAGGGCGGACTCATCATGATCTCGCACGACGTGGACCTGCTCGAGGCCGTCTGCAACAAGGTCTGGTTCCTCGACGCCGTGCGCGCCGAGGCGGATGTCTACAACATGGGCTTTAAAAAGTATCTCGATGCCCGTGCGACCGATGAGGCCCGGCGCCGCCGTGAGCGCGCCAACGCAGAGAAGAAGGCGGCCGCCCTGCACAAGCAGGCCGCAAAGCTCGGCGCTAAGGCGACGAAGGCCGCAGCAGCTAAGCAGATGCTGCACCGCGCTGAGCGCATGATGAACGAGCTCGATGACGTGCGCGTGGCCGACAAGGTCGCCCACATCAAGTTCCCGGAGCCGGCTCCCTGCGGTAAGACCCCGATGAACGCGAAGGGCCTGACCAAGATGTATGGCTCGCTTGAAGTCTTCGCGGGCGTGGACTTGGCCATTGACAAGGGTTCACGCGTCGTCGTGCTGGGCTATAACGGCGCGGGCAAGACGACCCTGCTGAAACTGCTGGCCGGCGTGGAGCGCACCGACGGTGAGGGCGGTATCGTCTCCGGCCATGGTTTGCGCATCGGCTACTTTGCCCAGGAACACGACAACATCGACCCAGACAAGACCGTGTGGGAAAACACCATCGAGGCTTGCCCCGATGCAGGCCAGCAGGATTTGCGCGGTCTGCTCGGTGCCTTTATGTTCTCCGGGGATAAGCTGGAGCAGCCCGCCGGCACGCTCTCCGGTGGTGAAAAGACGCGTCTTTCCTTGGCCACGCTCGTGTCCTCGCGCGCAAATGTGCTGCTTCTCGACGAGCCCACGAACAACCTCGACCCCCAGTCCCGCGAGCAGGTTCTCGATGCGCTCGGTACTTATACCGGTGCCGTAGTTCTGGTAACCCACGACCCAGGCGCGGTAAAGGCCCTCAACCCAGAGCGTGTCATCATCATGCCTGACGGCGACGAGGATTTGTGGAACGACGAATACATGGAGATCGTTGAGTTGGCCTAGGGGCTAGTTCCTAGCCCCAGAAGCGGCAACGGCAACGCTCTTTGTTCTTCTGGTCACCGTGGTACTTCGTGGCCTTCCATAAAACCTATAGTGCGCTAGAATCGGGGGCACACTCACGCACCGCTCAAGGCTCTTTTCTTGGGTCCTTCCGGCTTCCCACGCACAGGGTCTAGTAGCGCTACGACCCCAGCCATGCTGCAGCAGGAGAGGAAGAAGTCATGAGCCCCGCCGATACCCTTGATTCCGTCATCGAACCTTTGCTCACCGGCTTGGTGAGCAAACGGCCTGATATCCGCGAGGACTGGGCTTTTGCTGAGCTCAAGGAAGGAATCGAATCCGGTCAGTGGGACGGCCATCTCGAGCAGATTCGGGAGCGGCTTACCGGGTATCTTCGCACAGACAAGGTATGGACCAAGGTGATGGCCGCGCGTTTGCTCACTGTTCTCGCGGAGTCGGGCCACTTTCATTACGAGGACTATCTCACCTTCCGCGCATGGTACGTCACGGAAGAAGACACACGTGGCATAGTCAAGGACATTGGCCCCATCATGGCGGTCGGCTACGGCGCGGACTACGTAGCAACCTGCGTGCGCATGGGGATGATTCCTGCCGTGGAAGGCGCGGCAATTATTTCTTGCCGCCTGCGCGTGCCAGGGGGAGTGTGGCACGACGATGAGGCAGAACGCTTGGCGCGTGCTGCGTGCACGACGATTGCTAAGAGCACCTCGCCGCACATCCTAGAAATATGGACTGAACGCCTGAGCAATACAGTCCTCAACGAGGGAGTGCGCAATGGTAACCGCGCGGTAGTGGAAAACTTCGCCCGCTTTCTCACTGCCACAGCACACATGGTGCGTAGTGAACCCGAGAAATGGGGAATCGACGTTGACCGCGCGCAACTAGCACTACCTCTAATAGCGGAACTCGAAAATAAACTGCGCAACGCCGGCGCATAAGTATTCTCTTTCCACCAGTGAAAGCGCCATTTAATGTTCGCGCGCAGCACTAAAGAAGCGCACCTTATCAACCTCCATCGGCTGGGGCCGCTGCCAAGGATAGCGATCCGGGGTGGCCATAACAGGCGACCTCAGCTGCAGGAGGGTGTCCGTGCCTGCGGGGCCGCCTACTGTCAGCTCGCCATCGCGTATTTCAATCGCTGAGGCAAAACTGCGGTCAACGCTCTTGTGCTGCACAACGGCAGTCGGTATCTCAGCGAAGACAGTTCTTCCGCGCCGCAGAACGGTAACATCGTCGCAGATATAACTGGGGCGAATGCGCTCAGCGGCAATCAACCCCCACACGAAGATGATGGCCCACAGTGACAGCAGTAGCGCCACAACCCGCACCACGCCTGCAGGGAGAATCAGGTGGACGACCACCATTTCAACCACCAACACTGCGGTGACAAACCCAAGCATTTGCAGCCTGCCCGGAGGATGTGGAAGTGCCTGAGCACCAGCGGGGAGCAAAGTCTCGCCGCGTATCCAAAGCCACAAATCGCGGTAGAGGCTAAGTTCATACTTTGCCAATCGGAATCCAGGATGCTTTCCCAGGAATCTCCATATCCTATCCATGTGGCGCTCCCGACAGTGCCGCGAGCGCTCTGCCCTGTGCACCAGTTGTCGGTGCATCGGTGGCACTCAGCGGGACCTTACCTGGGCGCAACGTAGGATAGATTCCCCGCATGAGGCCACGTTCGCCTAAATGCTGCAGCTTGGCGACGACTACCGCGACCTCGCGATCATTCGGGGACAATGCACCCAGTTTTCGCCACAGCGATTCAACCTCGCGGAGAACTCTCAAACATTCGGCGTCTTCAAGGTTCTCGCGCAATTGTTGCCAGGTTCCTTCCGTTGCGACACCACACAGTGCCATCAGATCCCAAGAATCAAGCTCGAGCTGGAGCATTGCGGGATCATGGATCGCCTTTTTGAGGGATTCGCGGATGTCTCGCGGAGTCCCGTTGGGTGCTTGGGCAAGGGCGCGTAAGCGTTCACGTTGGTTCTTGAGCCGAGCGATGCGCTCGTCGAGCGCCCCAAATGAACGCTCGATAGCGTCCGGCAGATTGACGTCGGCGACGGGGACTCCGGCGTCGATCAGCGCACGCGCGCGTAGCACCGAGGCCAAGTCAGAAACAGAATAGTCGCGGTAGTTCCCGCTGGTGCGGGCGGGTTCAGGGACCGCGCCCGTCTCGTGTAAATGTCGTACAGAACGAACTGAGCATCCAGCGACCGCGGCGACGTCCGATATCTTCATAGGACAAAGCTAAACCCTCACATAGTGTGAGGGTCAAGTGCTTGGTGAAAACTAATCCGAGTTGCTGAGGCCTTTAGTTTCGGAAGCCGTGTACCGGCGCCGGGATGAAGCCACCGCGGTTGATGAAGGTGGAGTTGCCCACCTCATTGACCGGAATGACCGGAGCGTAGCCCAGCAGGCCGCCGAAGTTGACCTCATCGCCAGCCTTGGTTCCCGGGGCGGGGATAACGCGCACGGCAGTCGTCTTATGATTCATCATGCCAATGGCGGCTTCATCAGCGATCATGCCGGCAATAGTCTCCGCGGAAGTATCGCCCGGAATGGCGATCATGTCCAGGCCCACCGAGCAGATGGAGGTCATGGCCTCCAGCTTGTCGATGGAAATAGCGCCGGTGCGCACCGCATCGATCATGCCCTTGTCCTCCGAAACCGGGATGAAGGAACCGGACAGACCGCCCACGCGGGAGCAGGCCATCATGCCGCCCTTCTTTACGGCGTCGTTAAGCAGTGCGAGGGCTGCCGTCGTTCCGTGCGTGCCCACCTGATCCAGGCCCATGTGCTCCAGGATGTGCGCGACGGAATCTCCCAGCTCCGCAGTGGGGGCCAGCGAAAGGTCGATGATGCCAAAGGGAACACCGAGGCGCTCCGAGGCCATCGAACCAACGAGCTGTCCGGCACGCGTGACCTTGAAGGCAGCCTTCTTGACCTCCTCGGCGACTTCATTAAGGGTGGCGCCCTCCAGGGATCCGAGAGCACGGTCGACAACACCCGGCCCAGACACACCGACGGAGACAACGCAGTCCGGTTCCTCGATACCGTGGAAGGCACCGGCCATGAAGGGGTTATCGCCCACGGAGTTGGAGAAGATCACGAGCTTGGCACAGCCGATGGCGCTGCGGTCCTTCGTAAGCTCGGCAGCTTCCTTGATGATGCGTCCCATCTGCGCTGCTGCGTTCATGTTGATGCCGGCGCGCGAGGATGCGATATTCACCGAGGAACACACCAGGTTGGTCTCAGCCAGCGCCTCCGGGATAGAGCGGATGAGTGTCTTCTCCGCGGTGGTGGCACCTTTTTCAACCAATGCGGAGTAGCCGCCGACGAAGTTAACACCTGTCGTCTCAGCGGCGCGATCCAGTGCACGGGCGACGTCGACGGGGTTTCCTTCGACGCCAGCCACGATAAGTGAGATCGGAGTGACGGAAATACGCTTGTTGACGATCGGGATGCCGAGCTCGGCCTCGATCCCTTCGCAGACTTCCACGAGCTGAGCCGCCCGGGTGGTCACGCGATCATAAACGGCCTCTGCGGTAGCTTCCATGGTGGAGCGCGTGCAGCCGAGCAGCGAGATCCCCATGGTAACGGTGCGGATATCGAGGCGGTATTTCTCGATCATCTCGATGGTGTCGAGAATACTGACGGTGTTGAAGCGATTAAGCATGACTGATTCTCGCTCCTAAATCTCATTCATGGCGGTGAACAGTGCTTCCGACTGCACGCGAATGGATTGTTTGATGGATTCACCGACGGTATTCATCCGCTCCTGAATCTGCTGGATGCTGACCTCATTCTCATCGAATTCGACGCGCAGGATCATCGTGAAGTACCCAGACATGAGGGTCTGAGAGACGTCAACGATGTTGATCTTGAGCTCAGCGAGGGCGGTGGAAACGGCAGAGATAATTCCGGTGTTATCAACACCGGTAACAGTCATGATGGCGATCATAGTTTGATTGTAGCCCTTCGGTTTTTCACGCTGCCCTGGGGTCATGCAGGATAGCGAGCCGGCGCGTACGGTGGCGCACATGACTGATACGACAACAACTGCACGCAAGAAGGTTCTGTACATCGGCGGCCACGGCAAGGTTGGGCTTTTGGCGGCGCCCAAGCTTGTCGACGCCAACCTCACCGTCCGTTCCCTCATCCGCAACCCGGACCAGGTCTCTGATATTGAGGCCCTCGGTGCCACCGCGGTGGTGCGCGATCTCACCGAGCTTTCTGTGGAAGACTGGGCAGAGCTTTTGGCTGACTATGACGTCGTCGTGTGGGGCGCCGGAAATGGTGGCCGTGCTGGTGCGGAGGTGACGTGGGCGGTCGACCGTGATGCGGCGCTGGCATCTATTGCGGGTCTGGAAAAGCTTTCTGCCGAGGGCAAGAACACTCCCGCCTACATCATGATTTCCTACATGGGCGCTACGGAGAACACGACTGATCCTGCGGATGAGAAGTGGTACGCCTACGTGGAGTCGAAGAAGGAGGTGGACAACAAGCTCAACTCCACCGACCTCAATTACCTCATCCTTGGCCCGGCAGCCCTGACGGAGGAGCCTTCGCGCGGCATCACCGTGCTAGATAAGGACGCAGAGCGCACCGGTAAGCTGACAACCTCCCGAGAGCTTGTCGCTGAGGTGGTCACCGAGGTCGCCGGACGCGAAAGCTTCCCGACTTCGCCGCTAGAGTTCATCGATGGCGATGGCAGCGTGAAGGATATCTAAAATCGAGCGGATGCCGCCGCGTCAAGCGCGGCGATGACTTGCTCTCTGCTCAATTGGTGGTGGAGGCTCGCATAGCGAAGTGGCTTGGTGGATAGGTGGGCCGCGATATACCAGCCTGTGGGGTGCTCGAACGTCGCCTGGCTTTGGAAACGCACCACGGCCACCCCCTGTTCGCGAAAGGCGCGGGGAGAAGCGTGGGACTCAAACTCATCGCTGATGATTTCTTGAACTGTGCCATCTGGAAGGAAAATGCGTACCTTCGCCTTGCAGTAGTACTCGGTGGGATCTGCGTGCGGCACGTGTCGACCTGTTTGCCAGATCTCACTGAGCAGCGCGGGGTAGTACTCGATCCACCCATTTTCCGACGCCGTCCGTAGGCGGCGAGCACCCCACGTAGAGCTCCGAATTGCTCGAATGTTCCGACCGGCCGCCACGACGAGGAAGAGAACAAAGACCGCAACGGCCAATCCCTGCCATCCGGAACTAATAGACATATCTTCGCCGATAAAGGCTGATAGTGCGATAGCTAGGCCCACTACCGCCGTGATGAGGTTGTTCCGTAGACTTCGCCATTCAGGTGCGGCCCCGCCTGGGAGTGGCCCAGCCGCTGCGATCGCGCGAGCGATGCTAGATGTGCTTGATCTCAAGTTCGGGGCGGACACAGAACGCCGAGTGCGGGGAATGAGCCTCTCGGAGTAGTGGTGTTCCGGGAAGTCGAATGGTGCTAAAGCGTGGTCAGACATTCTTATCACTAACTTCTTACCCAGTTCCGCTCTGCAAAAGACAGTGCTGCTTCAATGTTCTTTTGGCGCAGACCATTGTGCAGTTCTGGCTGCGGTTTATCTGCATCTACCCGGTATCCCACTACACCCCATCCGTTATTGTGGTTGAAGTCCACGGTGGCGACGAGGGGACCGTCGGCAAGCAGCCGGCCACGCAGTTTCAGCCAGTTCGGGTTTGGAGCAATGAATTCTTCGGTCATGCTTTTCGTCAATGAGCCGTCCGGTTGCAAGATCAGGATCGGGGCGGTGTAGTAATAGTCGGTCTTATCGTTGTAATCGACACGCCGTCTATATATCAACTCACCGATCAGGGCGGGGCGGTACTCAATCCATCCATTCGCCCACGCGGTGCGCAATCGTGTTGTGGAACCCAAGCGCCCCCGTAGGAGCATGATCCCGATAATGACGAACACTAGGGCAGCGGCCCCAGTGATAAGGCTGGCTATCGGAATATTCCCAATTGTGCCCTCAGCTCCGGGGAACAGGATCGATATAAAGATAGTGTGAGCCACCGAAAAGAGTAGCGCTGAACCGCCAATGAAGGTGAGGATAAAGCCAGCGATAATTGTGCCGACGTTGGATTGGCCGATCGGAGACCCGACGCTATTAATAGCCTCGCGGATGCCGCTGCGATCCATGTTTGGGTTGGGTTGCTGATCGTGATCCTTCAAATCCTTAGGCGCGAGGGATCCTGCACTTGAGGAAGGAAGCTTCAGCGGAGTGCGAGGCAGCTGCAAAGGCGAGTGAGTCATGGATCACAGCTTAATGGTCGTGGTCTCCACTTTCTCGGTGACCATCGGCGGCTGGGGACTAGCCCCCGAGCCAGGCCCACGGTGCTATGCCAATTACCCTATGCACATGACAGTTAAGGCCTAGCGATCGGCGTGGGAGCCGCGAATTGATTGCTCGACCAAATCCAAAACCTGCTCTAGATTCTTCGTGTCCCCGAGCGCTAGGCGGTTGATAAAACCGTCCATAAAGGTTTCAAGATATGTCACGAGGGTGTCGATGGAGACGTCGTCTCGCATGCGCCCCTTCTCAGCGTTGGATTCCAAGCGGGCACGGACCGCCTTATCAAGAATCTGTTGCTCCTCATGCCAGCGCGCGGCGAAAGACGGATCGGTACGCAGCATCGAGGTCACAGCAAGCCGGGTGGCAAGCCAGTCATGGCGCTCTGGATGGCGCAGCATCTCACTCATGACTTCGACGAGACCGTTGTTCGCAACAACTTCGGCCTCACGGGCGGCGTCTTCCCGGGCCAAGGCAAGAAAGAGGGACTCCTTATCACCGAAGTGGTGGAAGATTGCCCCACGCGACTTACCTGTGGCTTCTTCGAGACGCCGCACCGTCGCGCCGTCGTAGCCGTGCTCAGCGAAGCATTTACGTGCGCCAACCAGAATGTCGTGGCGGCGGCGGTTCAGTTCAGAGTCGCTCATAATCGGCATGGCTGAAAACTAGCTCCTTTAAGCACGGCGGCGGGTAAACGGGTGGTGGAAATAGAGGGGGAGGGGCAGAAGCAGAAAGGCCAGCCAGCACTCCATGTTGCTAGCTGGCCTTGGTGCCTAACTATGTAGGTCGCCCCAGAGTCGGGGTGCCTACATAATGGGCAAGGCTGTTTTAGGCCTTGACCATCTGGCGCAGAACGAACTGCAGAATGCCGCCGTGGCGGTAGTAGTCGGCCTCACCAGGTGTGTCGATGCGAACCTTGGCATCGAACTCAACGGTCTCGCCGGACTCCTTGGTGGCGGTCACGTGGACCGTCTTCGGAATGCCGCCCTCGTTGAGGGCTGCGATGCCATCGATGTCGAAGGTCTCGGTGCCATCCAAGCCCAAGGACTCGTGGGACTCGCCCTCCGGGAACTGCAGCGGGATGACGCCCATGCCAATGAGGTTCGAGCGGTGAATACGCTCGAAGGACTCAGTGATGACAGCCTTCACGCCAAGCAAGTTGGTGCCCTTAGCAGCCCAGTCACGGGAGGAACCGGTGCCGTACTCCTTACCAGCAAGGACAACCAGCGGAATGTCGGCTGCCTTGTAGTTCTCGCAGGCATCGAAGATGAAGGCCTGCGGTGCGCCCTCCTGGGTGAAGTCACGGGTGTAGCCACCGGCGACGTCGACCAGCTGGTTCTGGAGGCGGATGTTGGCGAAGGTACCGCGCATCATGACCTCGTGGTTACCGCGACGGGAACCCAGGGAGTTGTAGTCCTGACGCTCGACACCGTTGGCATCCAAGTACTGAGCGGCCGGGGTACCCGGCTTAATGGAGGAAGCCGGGGAGATGTGGTCGGTGGTCACGGAGTCACCGAGCTTAGCAAGGACGCGAGCGCCCTTGATGTCCTGAACGGGCTCCGGCTCAGTCGGCATGCCGTCAAAGTACGGTGCCTTGCGGATGTAGGTGGAATCCTCGTTCCACTTGAAGGTCTCGCCCTCCGGAACGTCCAGGTTGCGCCATGCGTCGTCACCCTTGAACACGTCGGCGTAGTCAGCCTCGTAGAGCTCGCGGGAGATGGCTTGCTGGATGGTGTCCTCGATCTCCTTCGGGGAAGGCCAGATGTCCTTGAGGAAGACATCGTTGCCGTCCTGATCCTGACCCAGCGCCTGAGTCTCGAAATCGAAGTCCATGGTGCCAGCAATAGCGTATGCAATGACCATGATGGGGGAGGCCAAGTAGTTCATCTTGACGTCCGGGGAGATGCGGCCCTCAAAGTTACGGTTGCCGGACAGCACCGCGGTAGCAGCCAGATCATGCTCGTTGATGGCGTTGGAGATTTCCTCCGGCAGCGGGCCGGAGTTACCGATACAGGTGGTGCAGCCGAAGCCGGAGAGGTAGAAGCCAAGCGCCTCCAGATCCTTCCAGAGGTCTGCGCGCTGGAAGTAGCCGTCAACAACCTGGGAACCCGGGGCACAAATGGTCTTGACCCACGGCTTGGACTTCAGGCCCTTTTCAGCAGCCTTACGTGCGATGAGGCCAGCGCCAACCATGACGGACGGGTTAGAGGTGTTGGTGCAGGAGGTAATGGAAGCGATAGCAACCATGCCGTGGTCCAGGGTGTACTCGCCACCGTTCGGGGAGGTGACGGTAACCGGGTTGGACTGGCGGCCGGAGCCGCCCTTGGCGGCGGACTCGCCTTCGCCTGCACGGGACTTGTTCAGGCCACCGGTAACGTCGACGAGAGCATTCTCGTCGCCACCCTCGGAGGTCATGCGCTTTGCCTCGATGGTGGACTCGTCTGCAACAACCTCGCCGGAAGCGTAGGTCGGCAGATCCTTACGGAACTGCTCCTTTGCCTCAGAGAGGAGAATGCGGTCCTGCGGGCGCTTCGGGCCGGCGATGGACGGCTTAACAGTGGACAGATCCAGCTCGAGGTACTCGGAGTACTGTGCCTCCGGAGCGTCCTGCTCGAGCCACATGCCCTGAGCCTTGGCATAAGCCTCGACGCGGTCGATCTGCTCCTGCGGACGGCCGGTGAGCTCGAGGTACTTGATGGTCTCCTCGTCGATCGGGAAGATCGCAGCGGTGGAACCGAACTCGGGGGACATGTTACCGATGGTGGCGCGGTTAGCCAGCGGCACGGACTTCACACCGTTGCCGTAGAACTCAACAAACTTCTGAACCACACCGTGCTGGCGCAGCATCTCGGTGATGGTCAGCACCACGTCGGTAGCGGTCACGCCGGTCGGAATCTCGCCGGTGAGCTTGAAGCCCACGACGCGCGGGATCAGCATGGACACCGGCTGCCCCAGCATTGCAGCCTCGGCCTCGATGCCGCCAACGCCCCAGCCCAGGATGCCCAGGCCGTTTTCCATGGTGGTATGGGAGTCGGTACCAATACAGGTATCCGGGTAGGCAACACCATCGTTGTCGAAGACCACGCGGGAAAGGTACTCAATGTTGACCTGGTGGACAATACCGGTTCCCGGAGGAACAACGCGGAAGTTGGAGAAGTTCTCGGCACCCCAGCGCAGGAACTGGTAACGCTCCTGGTTGCGCTCGTACTCGATCTCAACATTCTTCTCCAGGGCCTCGGTGGAGCCGAAAGCCTCGACGATGACGGAGTGGTCAATAACCATCTCGGCCGGGTTGAGCGGGTTCACCTGGTCCGGCTTGCCGCCGAGGGCGGCGATAGCCTCACGCATGGTTGCCAAGTCGACCACGCAGGGGACGCCGGTGAAGTCCTGCATCAGAACGCGGGCCGGGGTGAACTGGATCTCGGTATCCGGCTCAGCGGACGGATCCCAGTTGGCCAAAGCGTTAATGTGATCCTTGGTTACGTTCTTCCCGTCCTCGTAGCGCAGCTGGTTCTCAGCCAGGACCTTGAGGGAGTAAGGAAGCTTCTCCAGGCCCTCGACTGCATTGATGTCAAAGTAGTCATAGGACTTACCGTTGACCTCAAGAGTCTTCTTGGCGCCGAAGGAGTTCAGGCTTTCAGTCATAAGGAGCTCCATTCCTTGCTTTTCGCTTGTGGGTTATCGAACACTGGTCGAAGGTTCATCGAATTTGCCGATATGCCCAAGCAACCACATGGAGCCAGGTGTATCGGCGATCTCAGAACGCGAATGTTCCGTATCTATTGTAGATGCAAGAACCCTCGGTCGACACCAGCATAACAGTACGGGCGTTCTGTTTCCTACATTTCGGGGGTAGCGGCGAGTCGCCGGCCTCGCCCACATTCCGAGGTTTAGGCTCGATCGGGAATCCGGGGGACAAACCTCCGAATCGTGTTTGGGCAGAAGACTGTGCCACCAAGCATTAACGGCCATAGAGATTAAGGAGTGGCGGATGATCCCGGCGGGCGTAGATGTAGACGACATTGCAGATCAGCTCTCGGTCGACGGTGTAGCGTTCTCCAACCCAGAGCTGGCGCTAGACGACGACCTCCAGGCCCGCATCGCAGACTCCCTCCAGCCCAACCATGGCATCGCAGTGGTAGATGTCTTCCCCGACAAGATTCCAGATCTACGCGACCTGGCGACAACCCTTCAAGAACAAACGGGACTCGATACCGTGATTCTCCAGGCGCCAATGCGGGTGTCCGCAGTCAGTAATTCTTATGATCGGGCATCCATTGAGGCAGCCGAGGATTCGCTGCCAACTGGACTCGATCAGGTAACTTTGCTGAATGATTTCTATGCAACTGCAGATCATTTTTCAGCGCCATGGCTGACAATCTTGACGCTGTTTTTCTGCGTAGCGGCAGTTGCGGGCTGGGCGGGATTTCGAGCCGCCACACGGAAGGCTGACACGGTCAGAAACTAAGCAATCGAGGCCGCCGCGAGCATTCCACTAAACATGCGCCGTACCTACCGCAGGGGTAGGGAAGTGGCTAGTATCAACCACTAAGCCTTGACTTTTGCAACGGGGGAGTGGTTGAGAGGTACGCAAGGGGCCTAGGAATACGGCTCGCACAGCGACCACATCGGATGCCGCACAGGCACCTTAAGTCGACGAATACTTCGGTTCTCTCCAGTCCCGAAATGGAGCGTTTCCTGCACCCCAGAAGACAGGTTCCGCTGGGAGCAATCGGAGCTTCTGCGGCAGCCCCAGGGCCGCAATCCACAGCGATAGTCAAGGGGAAGAGGTTTGCACTCCGGGGGAGAGTGAGCAACGTCACAGTCACACATTGATAACAAAGTCATTGCAGGTTAGGTGCGCCTGCAACGCCTTGTGGTTTTCCGTGGCTGATGTGAAAGATGGGAAAAGTGTGCGAGATGGCGTGTCGGTGACGTATGGTTCACGTATCGACTCACGGGTTGACTATTGCTCCATACGTTCATGGACCAAGCCTTGACTCTCAACTGATTTGTCGCACGGGTATGTGGGGAAGCACGCCGCGAGCGAAGAGGACCGTTGGGGTTCACCGCCTGGTGGATGACCGTCGCACCGCGCCAGCGATGCGCGTAGCAATGCAGTTTTCTCGACGCAGTCGGTACCAGTGTTCAACCTTTTAGATATCGAAACACCTACCTCCCGAGTGGAAGAGGCTTCATACACTTCATTCGCACGCCCTCATCGAGGGCTGTGATGGCCATGAGTTCCATCGGTTTCCGGTTGGGTGCCAGCTGTGAGTGCTTACGCGTGCGCCACTAAGGACCGCGGAAGTGCCCTCCACGAGCGCGGCGCCGAGCGAGGAGGAACCGACACAGGACCTCGAGCCTGAAATTGGGTGTGTGTCCCTTCGTCGTCGGATCGTGCAGCCATACTCGGCGCTCGCTCAACGAGAGCCGAGCGAGCACTATGAGAGTGCAGTGTGGCTAGCTATGACGCACGGTTCGACGTGATGTTGGTGCACACACCAGATGCCCCGCAGGTTTCCCTGCCGCCTCTGTGAGAGAAAATGCCGCCCCGTCTATTCGGCATTTAGTGGCGTAGAGAGCAAAGAGCTCTTCAGGGGCAAGCCGCGTTCGCGTATCCCGGTCAATTCCGGGCGCAAGCCTTATTAAGTCCACTATTCCCATTGGGAAATCTGTTGTCCCATTGGGAAATCCATTGCCGCCTCATCCTGCTTGAAGGCGAGACTAGCTACGTACACACCGCTGTTTCTTTTGCTCGTCCAACTCGTCGCCTCCAGGTCTCGATGTCCGGCAAGCTCGTCTACGCAACATGCGTGACATCTCCGGGGTAGGTGTCTAGGAGATAACCCTCGTGGCCACCACATCATCTTTCGGCTTTCGACGCTTTAAGGCAGCGTGCGCTGCCATAGCGACCACCGCCGCCTTGTCTACTGTCTCCGCGCTCACTCCTGCAGTGGCTGCGGAACCTGAGCAGATCAACATCAAATCCCTGCTATCCTCCGACAACCCATCCATCGCAGATCTCGCGGGCGCAATCGCCCAGATTGAGGAGCGCATCGCACAAGCGGAAGCCTCCATAGGTGCGCAGCGCGAAACCGTCAACCGTGCGCTGGTCGATCTCAACGACGCCCGCACTAAGGCAAACCAAGCGCGCCAAGGAACAACGACAGCGCGCGAGCAGCTTGACGACGCACAAGCGGATGTCGCCGATGCTCAGGCCAAGCTGGATGAGGTCTCCCGTTCCGCCTACCGCCGAGCCAATACTTCCGATGCCGTCTCCCATGCGGCAGGAAAAGACGCGCGTTCGGACATGCTGGAGCGCCAGTCCTACCTTCGCTCGCAGTCTGAGAAGCAGCAGGCCGTCGTTAGCGACTTGGAGAAGCAGCGCACGGAAAAGGCGAACAAGGAATCCCAGCTGCGGAAGACCCAACAACTGGCCGAGGAACGTGCGGACCGGGCGGCCGATGCCGAGGCTGCCGCGCGCGAGCAACTCTCCGCGTCCGAGGCTTCTATTGAGGAATCCACGTCCGAACGCGAGGATCTGCTTTCCCAACTCTCATTTCTTCATAAGGCGCTAAATCAAGCCAAGGGTCTGGACGGAGAAGATGTGTCAAGCCCAACAACTGGATCTAAGGTCAAGGAGCGGGCCGGGACTAATTCTGCACAGGGTCGTTCTGAGTCTAGTGCCGCAACTCCTGCCGACGACCCATCGACGGTATCCTCACCGTCCGCTGCGGGGCACTCGACACCAGCCAGCACGGAGCCGACCGCCGAGTCCACAGCGTCCACCGTGGCCGGCCCCTCCGACTCTGAGGCACAGAACCCCACGCTTCAATCGCAGCCGTCGACGGCTTCTGCCTCTGCAGACGAATTGGAAGAGCTCTCTAGCGCCGCAAGCACTGTGGCTTCCGATCCGAACGTGCAAGAGTTGTCGTCGACAAGCACGGCCAGCTCCTCTGAAGAGAACGCCGAGAACTCCCAGGGCGGTAGCTCCAGCTCGTTCGATCCGAACGGAATCGATGCGGAAACCGTTGCACTTGGCATTGAAGCGGTGGGAACGGTGGCCTCGATGGTGGCCGCATCTCAGCCGGACCACAATAACAGCTTGAGCCAAGAGGAAATCGATGCTCTGGCGGAGGGCTCTTCCAAGCTCTTTGCCCTCCAGGGTGGGCAAGACAGCGCTGGGGAAGCGACGGATTCCACGGAGACGTCCGATAGCGATGCAGCGAACGCAACTGATGACGAGGATTCCCTTGAATCCGATGTCTCCGGTGTCCTGGAGGAACTTGACACCACCGATAGCGTGACGAAGAAGGCATCCGCTTCACTGGGCGATGCCTCTCGCGAAGCGAAGATCGAGACCGTGATCGAGCGTGCGACGTCTCAAGTAGGAGTTCCTTATGCCTGGGGCGGTGGCGATGCCAACGGTCCTACGCAGGGCATTCGCGACGGCGGCGTCGCTGACTCTTATGGCGACTACAACAAGGTCGGCTTCGACTGTTCTGGGCTGGTGCTCTATGCCTTTGCTGGCGTCGGCATTTCCCTGCCGCATTACACCGGCTACCAGTATCAGAAGGGAACCAAGATTTCCCCGAGCGAGATGCAGCGGGGCGACCTTGTCTTCTACGGCCCGAGCGGAAATCAGCACGTGGCAATCTATCTTGGTGACGGCACCATGGTCGAAGCTCCGCAGTCCGGTCAAAACGTCAGCATCTCCCCAGTACGTCAAGCCGGCATGGCACCCTATGCCGTGCGACTGATCTAGTTCAGCCCGTTGCTAAACTGGGCTGCATGACTGACACACTGCGTACTGCCCAGGGCAACACCCGCGGCACCGATTCGGTGCCCTCCTCATTTGACGCCCTCCTCGTCCTTTCCTTCGGTGGCCCGGAAGGAAACGAGGAGGTCGTCCCGTTTTTGGAGAACGTCACCCGTGGGCGAGGCATCCCGCGCGAGCGGCTCGAAGTCGTCGGGGAACACTATTTCCGCCTAGGCGGCATTAGTCCGCTTAATGCGCTAAATCGAGAGATTATTTCTAATGTTTCCGCAGAGCTGAAGGAACGCGGACATAATCTACCGGTTTATTTCGGTAACCGTAACTGGTACCCGTTTGGGACAGAAGCCGTCGAGCAGATGGCCGCCGATGGTGTGCGCAACGTCGCCGTATTCGCCACCTCCGCCTGGGGTGGCTACAGTGCTTGCCGCCAGTACAACGAAGACATCGTTGCATTGCGCAAGCACCTCGAGGACGAGCAACTGCCCAACATGAACTTCACCAAACTGCGCCAATTCTTCGATCACCCCAAGTTCATCGAGGAGATGGCTGCAGCCGTCCGTGAGGCTTATGCGGAGGTTCCGGAAGACAAGCTGGCTAGCACCCGCATGCTTTTTACTGCGCATTCAGTGCCATCGGCACACGATGCTGTTGGGGGAGCAGAAGGCGATAAACATATCTATTCCCGCCAGGTAGCGGAGGTTGCACGGCTCGTAGCCAAGGCTGCCGGGGTCCAGAATTATGACCTAGTGTGGCAATCCCGTTCAGGAAACCCAGCCACCCCGTGGTTGGAACCGGACATTGTCGACCACACCACGCGAATCCACGAGGAAGATGGTGTCGACAGCGTCGTCGTGTGCCCAATTGGATTTATCTCCGATCACATGGAGGTCATCTGGGATCTCGATACTGAACTGAAGCAAGCCGCTGAGGAAATGGGCGTCAGCGTCTATCGCACCCGCACCGCTGGTCCATCTGCAAGGTTTGCCTCGCTCGTCGTGGACCTCATCGAGGAGCTAGAGCATGACGCAGAACCTGCTTCACTCGGTGAGGTTACCGTTCAGGGCTGTACGGTCAATGGCGCACCCTGCGCTGAAGGTTGCTGTGACATCTGGTCTCTGCGCAAGCCGCATTAACGCGCGAAATCGGTGAGCGCATAAGCCACGCCGGCCATGCGTGCTTGGCGGATATGGCGCCACAGGCGCAGAAGCTGCGGATCGAGACTGTGATCTTGAATGCGGTCAGTCACCGTCTCGATGATGGCCGCCACGCGGTCGGCGCGGGCGAAAAGCTTCGCTGCCCGCCCCGGCACTGCAGCGGGTAATCCGGGGGTGTCGTAGAAATCGCTTAGTGTGCCTACTGTTAGCCGGGGATTGGGGAGGGCATCGCTGCGATAGCCCAATGCCTCGATGAGGTTTGCTGACTCATTCGTCGCAGTGCTCAAGAGCTCATCGGCCTCGCCCGGGCTAAGCCAAGCGGGCGAGGGTAACGGGGCGGTCTCTTCAATCACCGTCCACCGTGTCGCGCCCACGGCATAGGTGGGCACCAACACCAGGTTTCGATCCCGATTATTGGTACGCACCACGATTGCGCCTGCCGGATTTTCTGCCGCCGCTCGCGCCGATTCCGTGCCGGCTGGAAGTGCTGGCGCGTCGCCAGGACCGGAGAGAACTAGCCGAAGCAGCGGTTCGCGCTCTCCAAGCTCGATGACGGAGGCCGTTTCACGCCGGAGAAGTGACATAACATCAACAAACGGCTCTCCTTCGACTCCTTGTTGCTCACCACCCAGCTCGCTGAGGGCATCGAGAAGGTCATCGGTGGATTCGTGACCCCATAGCCATGCACCAAGCCAAACAGAAACGTTTTGTACAGGGGACCAGACTTCGGCGCGCATATCCATGGCTGGACAGTGTAGACGATAGGGTAGACCCCTATGAGCTTGAATTCCCGAGATCCCTATGGTGGCGATATTTTTGCAGGACATGCGCGGAACAAGAAGCCGGAGTACCCCGAGGTACCCGCTGAACCAGGCATGGTCGTCGAGGTTCGAGGTGATGACTTTGTAGGGGCAGTATTGGGCGTCGACAAAACCGTATGGGGCCCAGTCGTGCGCCTCGAGGACCGACATGGAAATGAGCGAGTATTCAAACTCGTGAAAGGGGGGTTCTTGTTGGAGGGGCAGCCAGTGACGTTAACGCGATACGTCGAAAAGCAGGCGCCGCGGAAGTCAAACTCCGGGTCGCGCCGTGTGGAGAATCTTGAGGCGAAAGTTGCCGCACCTTCGCGCATTTGGGTTGAAGGCATTCACGACGCGGCCATCGTTGAAAAGGTCTGGGGTCACGATCTGCGGGTGGAAGGTGTGGTCGTCGAATACCTCGAAGGACTCGATAACCTTGAGGAACGCCTGGCTGAGTTTCAGCCCGGTCCGGGACGCCGTGTGGGCGTCCTCGCGGATCACCTAGTCGAAGGATCAAAGGAAACGCGGTTGACGCAAACGGTGGGCAAGCACGTGCTTGTCACCGGTCACCCCTTCATTGATATCTGGGCGGCTGTAAAGCCTGAGCGCCTAGGGCTGCGCGCCTGGCCCGAGGTTCCCTATGGGGAAGACTGGAAGACGGGCATCTGCAAGCGCGCGGGGTGGTCTGATCCCAAGGAAGGGTGGAGCCGCGTGTACAACGCCGTGAATTCTTTCCGGGATCTCGATTCCACGCTCATCGGCGCCGTCGAGCGGCTCGTCGACTTTGTCACAACACCGGAATTGAGCAAAGAAGATTTGCTCTAATTCGAATTCGCTCGGTCAATGAGGTTGATGGCGAGCTGGCAACCGGCCGTCTCTGCTGCCCACCCCGCCGCTTGGAGGCGCTGGGACATCGCTTGTTTGGAAATGCCCAGCTCTTCCGCAGCTTCGTTCTGATTCAACCCGCCGCGTACAAGAGATGTCGCCTCACGGCCTTCCATTGTGCGCTTGTGCAGCACAAAGCCGAGTAGGGCGAATGCCGCTGCAATATCCTGCGCCTCCGCAGCGCGCCCGCGCCGATCAATTTTGGCGTAGACGTGTCCGGCCCGCGCCGAGCCCTTTACCGCGGCGGTTGCCACTGCGCGTGTTTCGGCATCACCTGCGCCTTCGCCAGGGATAATTCCAATGCCAATGGCCCAGTCACCGTCCGCGAGAAGCGCCATAACGACATCACAGACCGCCGGAGAAGAATAGGCCACAGCGCAAATATCCTCAACACCAAGGACCTCAAACTCGCCGATTCCCTCCAGGGTGGAAAGCGCGGCGGCGGATCGTTGGACCAAATCGGCGCGGCGTACCGAGCGTCCGCGGTAGCGGGCATGGACAGCTAGCACAGTGAGAGACTCCTTCCAGCAAGAAACAACGCTCAGTCTACTCTTTGCGCTTGACTGGGCCACGCATTCCGGGGCCGAGCGGCAACCGCGTGTCTAGGATGAGACCAGCGATTCCCACTGCCGCAGCGATAAGGAAGCCGGCGATCGTGTAGGGGCTCATCGCTCCGGTGAGCGCATCCCCGAAGAAGACCCCGATGGCGGTGGTGGGAATCGAACCGATGAGTGTAGCGATGGCGAAGTGAGTCACCGAAATCGGCGTGAGCGCTGCAACATAGTTTAGTAAGGAAAACGGAACTCCGGCGACCATTCTCAATGACGCCACCGCTAGCCAACCCCGGCGCTCAAGCCGGGCATTGATTGCATATACCGCTTTGTGCGTGAGATGCGGGCGAATCCACTCACCAAGTAAGCCGCGGACGATAAGGAGAGAAATGGTGGCGGAGATAGTCAGCGCGACAAGGGAAACAGAAAGCCCAAGCCACGGGCCGAAAAGAAGGCCTGCCGCCAAAGTCCACACGGTCCGGGGAATAGGGAACTGGGTGAAGAAGATGTAGGCGCCCGTAAAAGCAACGACAAACCACGGCCCGAGTTGGTCTGACCACGTGCGGAGGGCGGTGAGTGAGGGGACGTCGACAAGCACGGCGAGTAGCGTCAATGCCGCACCGGCAGCGACTACTGCCGTCCAACGTTTCCACGTCCAACGCTTGCAGCTTTGCCACGCAGCGCGGCCCAGGGACGCGAAGAAGTCCCCGACGCTGTGCACCCAACCTGTGTTCATAGAGATAGAAGTCTAGTGCCGAAGACGCCAAACCCCGCATTGAGTCCAAAGCATGGGAGAACGGCTAAAGACGGAGGCAGGAGACGGCTTGGCTGGCTGGGGAGCAGCTGAGAGCTGCACCTCAACTTACTGTTAAGCCGCGATTCGATGCATGAGTATTGCCTTGCACGCGGGATACTGAACAGCACTGCGCATCCGCAAGCATCTCTAGGGCCACTTCTATTGTGACCGTCTTAGCTAGTTTCACCTTTATTGTCTCTACGCCCTAGCTGCGGAGCGAATTCCTGATTCACTACCTACTTTTGGCGCCCGCCCTGGCGCCTGCATTTTTCTTTGGAGAGCATTATGGACTTTATCCACAACCTCACGTCTTATATGGACGCAGCCACCTTGCTCGAAGCCTTTGGGCCCTGGTTCATCGGTGGTATAGCCCTTGTCGTCTTCATCGAGTCCGGTGTGCTCTTCCCATTTCTTCCAGGTGATTCACTACTCGTAACTGCCGCGATTCTGCGCCATGAGCTCCAGGTCTCCCTGTGGGTACTCATTGCTGTAGGCATGATCGCCGCGATAGCTGGTGACCAGGTGGGGTACTGGATTGGGCACCGTTTTGGCCGTGGCCTGTTTAAGAAGGACGCTCGGCTTCTCAAACTGGAGTATCTCAACACCGCCGAGGACTTCTTCCACAAGCACGGCCCGCTTGCACTAGTGCTCGGAAGATTCGTCCCAATCGTGCGCACCTTCATTCCGGTAGCCGCCGGCACGGCGGGAATGCGGTACAAGAAGTTCATTGGATGGAATGTCAGCGGCGCAGTCGCTTGGGTGCTCTCCATGAATCTCGTTGGTGTCTTTCTCGGAAACATTCCGGGTATTGCTGACTCGATTGAGAAGATTATGCTGCTTATCATCGCGTTGTCGGTGGCGCCTATCGTCATCAAGGGCCTGCATAGCTACATCACGTCGAAGAAGAAGGCTACGGTAGTAGAGGAGACGGCACCTACTGCGGAATCGCACGCATAGACCTTCGACGCATGAAGAAGGCCCCGCGCCTCACATCATCATCTCTGACGGTGTGAAGCACGGGGCTTCGGTCTGTGCCCGAGGGGGGACTTGAACCCCCACGTCCGTTAATAGGACACTAGCACCTCAAGCTAGCGCGTCTGCCATTCCGCCACCCGGGCTAGGGTGTTTGTTCAGCCTCTCGGCTGGGCACTCGCATACTGTATCCCGAACCGGCATAACTTCACAAATCGCCACTTCAGAACGGGTTTTCACTGGGTTCTTAAACGAGGAAAACACAACGATGAAAGTTGCGTATCCACTGCCACCTCCTGAGACAGCCGGGTAGTAAGCGACAACGCGGCAGATAGCTTTCCGGTAGAAATGGATTTATGACTAGTAACACTTCACATTCCACTGCGAACTACGCCACCGACTCCCGTTTCCCCGGTCCAGACCCCTATGCACCGTTGGGGGTGTCCCAGCTTTTACCGTGGCCTCGTCCGATATCGAGGAGGGAGCGGAGATCGCAGAGCGTTTCCGCGCACCTGAAAATGTCTCGCCCCAGCTGTCGTGGTCGGATGTGCCCGAAGGGACCAAGTCCTTTGCCGTCACGTGCTTTGACCCTGACGCGCCGACGGGGTCCGGCTTCTGGCACTGGGCGGCCTTCAACATCCCGGCCGACGTACGCGAGCTCCCCACAGGTGCAGGGTCCGCTGAGGATCTCGGACTCGAAGGCGTTATCAGCCTGCGCGGTGACTCCGGCCAGCGCGTCTATTATGGCCCCCAGCCGCCGGCAGGTCACGCCCCGCACCGCTACCTCTTCGCCGTTCACGCCGTCGACGTCGAACGCCTCGAGATCGACCCGGAGGCAACACCTACGGTCCTCGGCTTCAACCTTTATTTCCACGCCCTCGGGCGCGCGATTACCTGGGGCTGGTACGAGGCCCACTAAGCGGCCCAATTACACTCATCACAATGAGTAAGAACCCGGACATCCCTCCCACATCCGACGGAGTAGAAATCCCCGCCGCCCTGCGCGTGGGCGGCGCTTTCATGTTGTTGGCTGCCGTGTTAGCACTATTCGGGCTCGTGTCCATTTTCACCGACGGATGGGGCGCCACCTTCGAATGGACGTGGCGCCGCCTCGCCATCGTTGGTGCGGCCCTCCTCGTCGGCGCATTCAGTACCCAACGCCGCGATCAGCGTGGTAGCCGCGAACAAATCATTGCGCTGATTCTCGCGCTAGTGCTTATCATCGCCAGCCGCGCGCTGCCTAGTACGGTCCTCACGACGATGGGCCAATACGTCGTCTTCCTCTACGCAGTGGCGGCAGGGCTGTGCGCGGTTATCATCCGCCGCACACTCTGCTAAACGCTGAAGCGCTCCGTGCGGCTGGCCTGAAAGCTCTTCGCCGGGCTAGTCAATCCATTCAAGACCAGAACCAATGGCCTCCGAGATATTGCTGAGGCGGTGAGCGTGGATCTGCTGGGCAATGCCGCGGTGGATGTCACGGATCCAATCCGGGCCGCCGTAAATCAAGCCGGTGTAGCCCTGCAACAGCGAAGCGCCTGCCGTGATGCGCTCCCATGCTTGCTCCGGGGTGGAGATTCCGCCTGCGGAAATGAGTACCAGGTCGTCGCCTACGCGGGCATGGAGGCGCTTGAGCACCTCTAAGGAACGCGCAGCCACCGGGGGACCCGACACGCCGCCTGCGCCCATGGCGGCAACCTCAGCGGATGGGGTCTTCAAACCCTCGCGAGAAATGGTGGTGTTGGTAGCCACGATTCCCGCCAGCCCCACGTCAACGGCCATATCCGCCACAGCATCAATGTCCTCATCGCTGAGGTCTGGGGCAATCTTGACCAAGACCGGCGAGGACGTCGATTCCACCACGGCTTCCATGATGGGGCGCAGCGATTCCACTGCCTGCAAATCACGCAGCCCCGGGGTATTAGGGGAGGACACGTTGACCACAACGTAGTCGGCCAGCTCCCCGAGAACTGATGCGCACTGACGGTAGTCATCCACCGCGTGCTCAGCCTCGGTGACCTTGTTCTTTCCGATATTGATGCCGATGACATCGTTGTAGCGGCGCTTCCGGAGGTTTCGTGCGGCCGCCAGCGCCCCTTCGTTATTGAAGCCCATGCGGTTGAGGATGGCCTTGTCTGCTTTGAGCCGGAACAACCGGGGAGCCGGGTTTCCCGGCTGCGCCTTCGGGGTGATGGTGCCCAGCTCCGCGTACCCAAAGCCGATGGCGGACCAGACGTCGGCTGCCGCCGCGTTCTTGTCAAAGCCTGCTGCTAGACCCAGCGGGCGCGGAAAGTGCACCCCAAACACGTCTTGTTCAAGGACGGGATCGGTAACCGGCAAAGCTTTGCCCAGAGCTCGGTTGAAGGGGCCGGCCGATTGGAACACAGCCAACCCACCGTTGATGATCCCGTGAATTCTTTCCGGGCTGAGCTTAAACATCCCCTTCAAGGCGGCTTGGTAAGCCACGTGGCGGGCGCGGTCAAGAGCGGAGTACTGCATGCATTGTCCTTTGGAAAGTTGAGGCTAAGGGGGGGACTGAAATACTAACGCGGGGATTTCTCGAGCTGTGGATCAGAAATGAATTGGAGCCCGTCGCCAGAAGCGGAGGCGGTGACGAGGGTGCCGTCGCCAAGCACGGCAATATTGCGCGCATCCGCCACCGTATCCATGGTGCCGACGTTCTCCGGGACACCCGCAGCGATGGTGTAGGCGTGGAGGAGGTTGTTGTCTGTAGTTGTCGCCCACGCTAGCTTGCGCCCGGCGTCCCAAGCCACACCCCACGGGGTGCCATCGGTATTGCCGTACTGGTGCAAGCGGATGACGTCGCTGGCGGTGTAAATGGCGATGCGCTTTCCGACGGTATCCGAAGCCACAACCACGGCGCCCTCGCCGCCTGCGATCTGACCTACACCCTGGCCCACGCGAAGGCGTCCTCCTGCACGCTCCTTCTCCCAGTCCAACGATTGAATCGTGGAGTCTTCCCTCAAGACACGGACGATGCCGTCGGCGCCATCCGGATTAGGCACGGAGATGAGCTGATCCGAGCCTGCTTCCACAGTGATGCCGGTAGTGCGTTCGCCGTCTAGGTACACGCCGATGGTGGTGGAGTCCTTCGAGCCAACGAAGACTTCGCCACTGGAGGCTTCCGCAGCCACCGTCACCGGTTGCCCCTCTTCCACAGCCAATTCCTGCGGGGAATCCGGCTTGAGCGGATCAATGAGCATAACTCTATCCCCGCACGCTAGAAGGAAGTGCTTCTCAGAAGCGGTGAGGTCACCACATTTCTCGTCCACGGTGACCTGCGTCGACTTTCTGCCTTCAAAGTCCGCAGCTGAACCTACCGCGAGCGAGTCCTCGGTGCGCACGGCGAGGATGTCGCCGACGGCTGCGAGGTCTGTCGCTGCATCGAATGGCACGACGGTACCCACCGGCTTCTCTGATGCCGGGGAGGACGCGGGCTCGGCCTTGCCATAGACCGCCGAGTCGGGGTCCCCGCCAACCCCGACCGTAGGATTACAGGCGGCAAGCGCGCATGCGCTGGAAAGGAGGGCAAAAGAAAGCAGGACTCGACGCGTTTTCACGATCCCTCATCCTAGCAGCCAGCGTGGTGGAAACAGGAAGCGATGGGACTCCCGAGTAGGCTATCGCGGGTGACTACAACAGCTACAACTGAAGCCATGACATGGCTGCAGGTCATCGTCCTGTCTCTTGTCCAAGGCCTCACCGAATTCCTGCCCGTGAGCTCGTCCGGGCACTTGCGCATCGTCTCCACTCTTTTCTGGGGACAGGATGCCGGTGCTTCCTTCACCGCTGTCATCCAGCTGGGCACCGAGCTAGCGGTGATCGTCTACTTCGCCGGGATGATTTGGCAGATCCTGAAAGGCTGGTGCGTGGGCCTCGTACACAAGGACCAGCGCGGTCAGGATTATCGAATGGGTTGGATGGTCATCGTTGGCTCAATCCCGATTGGCATCCTGGGAGTGCTGGGGAAAGACCTGATTAGGGATAATCTGCGCAACCTATGGATTACTGCTTCCATGCTCGTCCTGTTTTCCTTTGTGTTCATCCTGGCAGAGCGCGTGGGTAAGAAAACCCGCGGCTTCGACGAGCTCACGATGCGCGATGCCATCGTTATGGGACTATGCCAATGCCTGGCGCTCATCCCTGGCGTCTCACGCTCCGGCGGCACCATCTCCGGTGGCCTCTTCCTCGGCCTCGACCGTGAGGTGGCCACGCGCTTTAGCTTTCTGTTGGCTATTCCGGCGGTGATGGCCTCGGGGCTGTTTTCGCTTGGCGACGCCTTCGGTCCCACCGTGGGACAATCCGCCACCGGCGCCCAATTACTCGTTGGCACGCTCATCGCCTTCGTTGTGGGCTATGCATCTATCGCCTGGCTGCTGAAGTTCGTGGGCAGCCACTCCTTCGAGTGGTTCGCCGCTTACCGCATCCCCGTCGGCCTGATCGTCATGCTCTTGCTGGGCCTTGGCGTGCTGGCCGCGTAGGAGGTGAAGAGGCCCAGCCCCGCAGCACCCTGCGATACACAGCCATGTGCCCGGCCATGCGCCCGCGTCGGAGGCAGCACACGTTAGGATTGTGGGCATGCAATCTTGGCCTGTCCCGCACATCGATTCCGTCCCTGGCGCCCCGTCGCCGCTTCACCTCTATGACTCCGCTGATGAAGCGGTCAAGAAGCTCGACATCAGTGGGGAGACTGCCACCATGTACGTCTGTGGCATCACCCCATATGATTCGACCCACCTGGGCCACGCCGCGACCTATCTGACCTTTGATCTGATTTACCGCCAGCTGCTGGATAACGGCTACAAGGTGAATTACGCCCAGAACATCACCGATGTGGATGATCCGCTCTTCGAGCGCGCGGAGCGCGATGGCGTGGATTGGCGCGAGTTGGGGACCTCCCAAATCAACCTTTTCCGCTCAGACATGGAGCTGCTCTCCGTGTTTCCTCCGCAGCACTTCGTTGGGGCGATGGAAGCCATCGACGAGATTACGGAGATGGTGCAGGCGCTTCTCGACGCAGGTGCGGCCTACGTCGTCGATGACCCCGACTATCCGGACGTCTACGCATCCATCGAGGCCACGAAGAACTTCGGCTACGAGTCGAATTACTCCCGCGAGCAAATGGAGACCTTCTTTGCCGAGCGCGGTGGCGACCCTGATCGCCCTGGTAAGCGCGATCCTCTTGATGCTCTTATTTGGCGCGCGCACCGTGAAGGCGAACCGGCCTGGGATTCGCCTTTTGGTCCGGGCCGCCCTGGATGGCACATTGAGTGCTCCGCCATCGCAACCAACCGGCTTGGCTCCAGCTTCGATATTCAAGGCGGCGGGTCGGACCTGAAGTTCCCGCACCACGAATTCTCCGCAGCGCATGCGGAAGCAGCGCTCGGCGTGGAGCGCATGGCGCAGTCCTATGTACACACCGGCATGATCGGCTTGGACGGAACCAAGATGTCCAAGTCTTTGGGCAACCTCGTGTTCGTCCACAAGCTCGTGGAGGCGGGCGTCGATCCCTCAGCGATTCGCTTGGGCGTCTTCGCCGGCCACTACCGTGCCGACCGCGACTGGTCAGATGACGTTTTGCGCACTGCGCAGGAGCGACTCCAGCGATGGCGCGAAGCTTTAAGCCATCCGGGCACGGTGGAGGAAGTCAAGGAGGTCATTCAGCACCTGCGGTTGGCGTTGGCTGATGATCTCGATACTCCGCGCGCCATTGCGGTTCTCGATGAATGGGCGAAGAAGGCTCCAGAATCCGGGGAAGCAACAGAAGAGGCATCCGATTTGCTGCGCACCGCAGTTAATTCCTTGCTGGGCGTGCGCCTCTAGGTAACTTCAGGCATGATTTAGCTCATGACGATTCGTGCAGAATTCCAGCCCACCGTTGATGAGTTCATGTCCAACCTACAGTCCTTCGCTACCGGGGATTACCTCAAGGAAGAAGAAAAGGAATTCTGGGAGGCCCCGTTTGATGCCGCGGTACTCCCACGCCTTCGCACTATCTTGGAGTCCTTCCTTGACGATATGGATAAGCTCCCGGATGACCCTGAAGGGTCACTCCTGAGCGCCGCGGTACGCCCCACCGTGGACAAGCTTGCGGCCTTCAACCAAGAAAACGCAGATGCAGTACTGGAACCGGAAGAGAAGGAAGAGCTCACGGAGCTTATTCACTCCGCCTCTGCGGCAACCGGTGCGGACGATGAGGCACTCGCGCAGCTTCCGGAGCTGGACTTCTAATTGACTGACCACGCAAATTCCGCTTTCACTACCCGTCCAGCAGCAATCTTTTGGGATATGGACGGCACACTGACCAACTCCGAGCCCCTGTGGGAAGAGGCCACTTTTTATCTCTCTGAAACACTGGGGCGCCGCTTAACACCCACGGAGCGCTTAGCCACGGTTGGCGCTACCTTCGAGGACACTCTCAGCATCTGTGCGCACAAAGCAGGCGTTACGCTTCAGCCAGGAGATAACGAACGCTACCGTGCGCTCATGTTTGATTACGTCAGGTCCCTTTTTGCCCAACACCTGAAGGTTTTCCCGGGGATTCCCGAGCTGCTCGACGAACTCAAGGGCCTGGGAATGCCGATGATCGTGACCACAAACACGGAACGATATGTGGCTGATTCCGCGATTGCGGCCTTAGGCCGCGAGTACTTCGTCGACACGATTTGCGGTGACGAAGTACCCCAAGGCAAACCTGCCCCCGATATGTATATCGAGGCGGCGCGTCGAGTGGGTGCCGATCCACGGGACTGCCTTGTATTCGAAGACTCTGCGGCAGGTATGCGCGCGGCTGTCGACGCCGGATGCACCGTCATCGGACTACCGGAGGGAGACCACGTCGCGGTGCCCGAGCAAGCCACCGAAATTACTGACCTCCGGGGCTCTGCTCACCGTCATCTGGAGGGGGCGACGGCGGCCGATGTTCACGAGTGGTTTAGCCGGTTGCGCGCCGACTAGACGTACCGATTTCAGTTGCGCATCATGTCAGCCGGCTTTGCGTAACTGAGAATTTCGGCCGACTAGCAGCATTTTATGCAGCGGTGTGGAAGAATAAACCACCGTGAAGAATTTTGAGAGCCTATTTGAGGAACTGTCCCAGAAGATCGCCGAACGCCCTGAGGGCTCCGGCACCGTGGAGTCTTTTGACAAAGGGATCCACCATCTGGGCAAGAAGATCATCGAAGAGGCTGGCGAAGTGTGGATCGCCGCGGAATACCAGTCTGATGAAGAGCTCGCTGAGGAGATGTCACAGCTGCTGTATTGGCTCCAGGTTATGGCCCATAAGCGTGGCCTCAAGCTCGAAGACATTTACACCTACCTTTAATCGGCCATAAAGCCGTCCCAGCATTCACCGTATTCAGCGTAGAAAGCACCACACACTGATGATCAAAATCGCCGTCCCCAACAAGGGATCACTGTCCGAGGCAGCCCTTGAGATCCTCAAGGAAGCCGGTTACAAGGGCCGCGGACACAGTAAATCGCTCAACGTCGTGGACGCGGAGAACGGAGTCGAGTTCTTCTTTCTGCGCCCAAAGGATATCGCTATCTACGTGGCACAAGGCGTCCTGGATTTGGGAATTACTGGTCGAGACTTGGCGCTCGATTCCCGCGCGAAATTCAATGAAGTTCTAGCACTCAATTTTGGCGGCTCGACCTTCCGTTACGCCGCACCAGCAGGGGAGCAGTGGGACGTCGCCAAGCTGCAAGGCAAGCGTATCGCCACGTCCTATCCCAACGTGGTGCGTGATCACCTCGCTGCCAATGGAATCGATGCCGAGGTTATCCGCCTTGACGGTGCAGTAGAGATTTCGATTCACCTTGGAGTCGCGGACGTCATTGCCGACGTTGTCTCCACAGGAGCCACGCTCCGCCAGCAGGGGCTTGAACCCTTTGGCGACCCCATCGTCTCCTCGGAGGCCGTGGTGATAAAGCGTGAGGGAGAAGACGTCACCGCTGATGAAAACGTGGTGCTTAGCCGCATTCGAGGAATCCTCAATGCGCGCCACTACGTCATGCTGGACTACAACGTGGCAGAAGAAAAGCTGCCAGACGTCGAGGCAGTGACCCCTGGGCTTACAGGACCGACCATCTCTCCCTTGGCCCGTGAAGGGTGGGTGGCCGTGCGCGTCATGGTTCCCCGCAAACTGGCCAACCAAGTTATGGACAGCCTCGAAGAACTTGGGGCAGAGGCAATTCTTGCCTCGGATCTTCGGATTGCCCGCTTTTAGGGGGAGATTCCAAACATTTTATTCGGGCTCCTAGCTACGATGGGGACTGACCATCATCGTTCTTCGATTTTTATGCAAGGAGTCAGCCCCGATGGCAAAGACAACTAAGAAGGATGCACAAGCAGAGGCCAAGGAGACCAAGGATGTAAAGTCCCAGGTCGAAGAAAAGGCCACCAACAAGTCTTCGAAGTCCGCCTCTAGCAAGAAGACGCGTACTGAGACTGACCTTCTCGGCTCCCTGGAAGTTCCGAACGATGCGTACTACGGCGTTCACACGCTACGCGCTATCGAAAACTTCCAGATTTCCTACGTGACCATCAACACCATCCCGGACTTCATCCGCGGCATGGTCCAGGTCAAGAAGGCCACCGCTATGGCCAACCGCCGCCTGCACGTTCTTCCGAAGAAGAAGGCAGAAGCAATTATCTGGGCATGTGACCAGATTCTGGAAGAAGGCCGCTGCATGGACCAGTTCCCGCTGGATGTCTTCCAGGGTGGCGCTGGCACCTCGCTCAACATGAACACCAACGAGGTTGTGGCCAACCTGGCGCTCGAGCACCTCGGTGAGGAAAAGGGTGCCTACGACATCATCAACCCGAACGATGATGTCAACATGTCCCAGTCCACCAACGACGCGTACCCGACCGGCTTCCGTCTCGGCATCTACTACGCGATGGAGGACCTCATTGAGCGTATCGACGCGCTGCAGGCTGCGTTCCACGCCAAGGGCAATGAGTTCGTTGACATCCTGAAGATGGGCCGCACCCAGCTGCAGGACGCAGTGCCGATGACCCTGGGTGACGAGTTCAAGGCCTTCGCTCACAACTTGGCCGAAGAGCAGGCCATCCTGCGTGACGCCCAGAAGCGCCTGCTGGAGATCAACCTCGGCGCAACCGCCATCGGTACCGGCGTGAACACCCCGGCCGGCTACCGCCACCAGGTCACCGCAGCACTGTCTGAGGTGACGGGCCTTGAGATCAAGACCGCCCGCGACCTCATTGAAGCAACCTCCGACTGTGGCGCCTACGTGCTTCTGCACTCCACCATTAAGCGCGCAGCGATGAAGCTGGCCAAGATCTGTAACGACCTGCGCCTGCTGGCCTCTGGCCCGCGCGCCGGCCTGGCAGAGATCAACCTGCCACCGCGTCAGGCCGGTTCCTCCATCATGCCGGGTAAGGTCAACCCGGTTATCCCGGAGGTTGTCAACCAGGTCTGCTTCAAGATCTTCGGTAATGATCACGTAGTCACCATGGCTGCCGAAGCTGGTCAGCTGCAGCTCAACGTCATGGAGCCGGTTATCGGTGAGGCACTTTTCCAGTCCATCCGCATCATGGGCAACGCCGTCGACACCCTGCGTGAGAAGTGCGTCGTGGACATCACGGCTAACGCTGATGTTTGCCGCGCGTACGTTGAGAACTCCATCGGTATCGTCACCTACCTGAACCCGTTCATTGGTCACCACAACGGTGACATGATTGCTAAGGAGTCCCTCAAGACCGGCAAGGGCGTCAAGGAGCTCGTTCTGGAGAAGGGCCTGCTCGATGAGGAGACCCTTAACAAGGTTCTGTCCGTTGAGAACCTCATGCACCCGGAGTTCCGCGGTCAGCTCTACATCGATGAATAAACCGTCGACAGCACCAGTGTTGTAAATACGCTCTGCTGTTTCGTCCACGCCCGTACTGCCTCGCTGAAGGTGGTACGGGCGTTTGACTGTTTTCAATCCAACTGATGCTACCGACACCGTGGACACCCCGATGGGGGAGCGGTGGTTGGCATCGGTGTGTAAACGGACACAATCGGGCCTGGATTCTCGCCAAAGCCACATAAATAGGGCAGAATTAGAACTGTCAGTTGTCGCGCCCAGGTCGTGTACTGACCACAGCGCGAATTACCACCCATACTGCAGTTCACCTGCACATATTGGAGTTACATAATGGTTGTTGTGCACATCATTATCGTCCTTGCGGCGATTTATCTCGGTGCCCGAATTGGTTCGATCGGTATTGGTATGGCCGGCGGCTTGGGCGTTCTACTACTCGGCCTCACCGGTGTCCCCGTAACGCGTGAAGACATCCCCTTTGATGTCATTGGCATCATTATGACCGTGATCGCCGCCATTGCTGCCATGCAGCGCGCTGGCGGTATGGACTATCTGGTCTACCTTGCCGAAAAGTTTCTTCGCAAGAACCCAAAGAGGATCACGTTCTACGCACCTATCGTTACGTGGTTGATGACCGTTCTGGCAGGTACCGGCCACACGGCGTTCTCCACGCTCCCGGTTATCGTTGAGGTAGCGAAGGAAGGCAAGGTCCGTCCTTCCCGTCCGCTTTCGATTTCCGTCGTAGCCTCGCAGATGGCAATCTGTGCCTCACCTATTTCCGCAGCCGTCGTTCTGTTGGCTTCGCTGCTGGAGCCGATGGGCGTGGGCTATTTGCAGATCCTCGCGGTCCTCATTCCGGCTACGTTCCTCTCCATTTTCCCTGCCGCTTGGGTAGCAAACCGCTCGGGCGCAGAACTCGAAGATGACCCCGTTTACCAAGAGCGCAAGGCACAGGGCTTGGTGAAGCTGCCGCAAGGTTCCCAGAACTACGCTCCGGCACAAGGTGCAAAGACCTCGGTCATCATCTTCCTCGTCGCCATCGTCATCGTGATGCTGTGGGCCACCCTGACCTCATCCCAGGTCGGGCTCATCGAGGAACCGACGCTGCCGCGAAACGAAGCCATCATGACAGTGATGCTCACCGCCGCAACACTCATCGTCATGGTCACCAAGGTCCCCGCCGGCGACGTTCTCAACACGCCTGTCTTTAAGTCGGGTATGTCCGCCTGTATCTGCGTGCTCGGTGTCGCATGGTTGGGTACCACGCTGATCAACCACTACATGGAGGACATCCAGGCCATCTCCGGGTCCATCATTGAGTCCGCCCCGTGGCTGCTGGCCATCGTGCTCTTCTTCGCTGCGGCGCTCCTGTACTCGCAGGCCGCAACCACCAAGGCTCTCATGCCGGCAGCCCTGGCCCTCGGCGTCAACCCGCTTACCGCAGTGGCTGCCTTCCCAGCAGTGTCCGCGCTGTTCATCCTGCCGACGTACCCGACCTTGTTGGCGGCCGTCGAAATGGATGACACTGGCTCGACTCGCATTGGCAAGGCTGTCTTCAACCACCCGTTCATCATCCCAGGCACTGTGAGCATCGTCTTGTCGGTCCTCCTGTGCTACGCCTTTGGCGCAGTCCTTATCTAGCATCACCTAGCATCATTTAGAAATAATTTGATGTTGCTTAGCGCGCTTCTTTAGCGCGCTAAGCTGGTGAGCATGACTACGCAACCTTCTGATGTTGATATTGCTCAAGCTCACCAGCTCGAACCGATTTCGGATATTGCTGCACGTGCAGGCATTCCGGAGACGGCCCTTATTCCTTATGGGCAAAGCAAAGCCAAAGTGGATATCACTCAAGTTGGGGATACTCCCGCAGATGGCAAGTTGGTCCTCGTCACCGGCGTCTCACCGACGCCAGCTGGCGAGGGTAAATCCACTGTTCTTATCGGTTTGACCGACGCCCTCACGCAGCTGGGCAAGAAGGCTATCGTCGCCCTTCGCGAGCCTTCCCAGGGCCCTGTCATGGGCATCAAGGGCGGCGCCGCGGGTGGCGGCTACTCTCAGGTTGTCCCAATGGAGGACATCAATCTCCACTTCACCGGTGACTTCCACGCTATCGCCGCGGCCACCAACACCTTGGCCGCCATCATCGATAACCACATCCACCAGGGCAATGCGCTCAACATCGATCCGCGCCGCATTACCTGGCAGCGCTGCGTTGACGTCAATGACCGTGCCCTGCGCCACGTCGTTACCGGGCTCGGTGGCCCCGCCCATGGCGTGCCGGGGGAGACTGGCTTCACCATTACGGCGGCGTCGGAAATCATGGCCATCCTCGGCCTCGCAACCGACTTGGCAGACCTAAAGAAGCGTCTCGGTGACATCACTGTGGGCTACACCTACGACCAAAAGCCAGTAACCGCCCGCGAGTTGGGAGCAGAAGGCGCGCTGACGGCGCTCATGCGTGATGCCCTGAACCCTAACCTGGTCCAGACCCTGGGCGGCACCCCTGCCTTCGTCCATGGCGGCCCCTTCGCCAATATCGCTCACGGCTGCAATACTCTGCTGGCGACCCAAACGGCCATGCGCTTCGGTGACATTGTCCTCACGGAGGCAGGTTTCGGTGCAGATCTCGGCGGCGAAAAGTTCATGGATATCAAGTCCCGCTTCGGTGACCTTGACGTCGCCGGCGCCGTCGTTGTTGCGACTATCCGCTCCCAGAAGTACAACGGCGGACAGCCCCGCGAGGAACTCACCACCGAGAACCTGGAGGCACTAAAGAAGGGCGTGGTGAACCTCGAGCGCCACGTTGAGAACGTGCGCAAATTTGGCCTCAAGCCAGTGGTCGCACTCAACCTCTTCTGGAGCGATACCGAGGCCGAGCGCGAGTTCATGCGCCAGTGGGCCGCCGATTTCGACGTCGCGCTCGAAGAAGCAGAAGTGTGGGCCAAGGGCGGAGCGGGAGCAACAGCGCTGGCTGAGCGCCTTCTGGAGAATCTTTCCGAGGGTAACTCCCACCAGCTCTATGATCCCGCTGAGGGCATCGAGGCCTCCATCGACACCATTGCGAGGGAAATCTACCGCGCCGAGCGGGTGGAGTACTCGTCTAAGGCGCTGAAGGATTTGAAGTACATCAAGGACAACGGTTGGGAGGAGTTCCCAGTCGTGATCTCGAAGACTCAATATTCCTTCTCGGATGATACGAGCCAGCTCGGCGCCCCGGAAGGCCACGTCCTTCATGTCCGCGAGCTGCAGCCCCGCACAGGCGCTGGCTTCATCGTGGCGCTGACCGGCGACGTCATGACCATGCCGGGTCTGCCGAAGAAGCCCGCGGCCAACAACATCGATGTTGCTGCGGATGGTTCTATCTCTGGCCTGTTCTAAGCCGCGGCGCGCTCTTCGGGGCGCCGTCTACGAGGCCCGGTCCGGCCACCCGGGGTACTCGGGTGGCGTGCCGCCGAAGGCGGGGCATAGGTGTTGGAAAGAACACCAGCCACAGAGCTTCGAGGTCTTGGGCCTGAAGTCACCGGACTTGCCATCGCCTTCGATCTTGGCCCAGAGCTCACCCAGGTCGCGCTCGAAGTACTCGAGCTCCTCCGGCCCCGGCGTGAGGAACATCGAATCCAGGACCTTGAGGTACATCAGCCGCAACTGCGTGGGGATGGTGCCGAGCAGCCGCCAGTACACCAGCGCGTAGAAGTTCATCTGGAACTGCGCGTCCTGGGAGTAGCGGGGGAGCGGCTTCTTACCGGTTTTATAGTCCACCACGCGTACCTCGCCGGTGGGAGCAACATCAACGCGGTCGATGAACCCACGGACGGGCACGCCGTTGGGCAGAACTGTATCGACGTACATCTCGCACTTGTGGGCGTCGAAGCCTTGGGGGTTTTCCATCTGGAAGTAGCCCTTGACCAGTTCGCGCGCCTCGACGAAGAAGGCCAGCTCTTCGGGCTCCGGCACCAAATCACGCAGCTCGGGGTCTTTGCCCAGCATCACCGCCCATTCGGGCTTAATCATCTTCACCGCGGCTGGGTACTCGCGTTGCTCGCGGGGCAGCTGATGCATCTTCTCCAGCACAGCGTGGACCAGCGTTCCCTTCACCTGGGCCTTCGTCTTGGGCTCGGGCAACTTGTCAATAGCCCGGAAGCGATAGAGCAGCGGGCATTGTTTGTAGTCGGAGGCACGGGAAGGGGAGAGGGCTAGTCGTTTCGGCATAGTGTTTCTCAGCCTAGCGCATAGCCCACCGCGAACCTTCCCGCATCTCCCGACCGTCCGTGGCAAGCTAGATGGCATGAGCACTACGCAAGATTTTCTTGATTTCATCGCCGCGAGCCCCTCGTCCTATCACGCAGCTGAAGAGGTGGCGCGCACGCTCGTCGCCGCCGGTTTTAGCCGCCAAGATGAGTCTGCCGAATGGTCAGCTGCACCAGGCGGTCATGTCATGGTGCGCGGCGGAGCGGTCATGGCATGGTATGTCCCCGGAGGCGCCGGCCCGGATTCCGGCTTCCGCATTATCGGCTCTCACACCGATTCGCCCGGCCTGGCTCTCAAGCCCACCCCGGATTTCGATTCCGCAGGGTGGCAGCAGGTAGCCGTCGAGGTCTATGGCGGGGTGCTTCTCCACAGCTGGTTCGACCGCGAGCTCACCGTCGGCGGCCAGGTCATCACGAAGGATGGCAGCCGCCACTTGGTCAATACCGGCCCCTTGCTGCGCTTGCCTTCCTTGGCGATCCACCTCTACCGCAAGGATGAGTTCAAGCCGGATCGCCAACGCCACATGCAGCCGGTGCTCTCCGTAGGTACTCCGGAGACGTCGGTGATGGGGGTCGTCGGCAAGCAGCTTGGCGTAGACCCAGAGGATATCGCTTCCTTCAACCTGATTACCGCGGATGCCCAGCGCGGTGAGGTCTTTGGCGCCGGCGAAAAGCTCATCGCTGCCGGGCGCATGGACAACCTTTCTTCCGTTCATGCTTCGCTGCGTGCCCTGCTCGCTGCTGCAAAGTACGCCGACTCCATCGAGCACAAGGACGTCCTCGTCATGGCGGCCTTTGATCACGAAGAGGTGGGCTCGTCTTCGCGCTACGGCGCAGGTGGCCCGATCCTGGGGGATATCCTGACCCGCACCGCCCGTGCCCTCGGCGCGAACGAGGAGCAGCGTTTCCAGATGTTTGCGCGCTCCAGCTGTGTCTCGGCCGACGCCGCGCACTCCGTGCACCCCAACTACGCCGAAAAGCACGATCCCACGCATCACCCAATCATCGGCCACGGCCCGGTGACCAAGATCAACGGCAACCAGCGCTATGCTTCCGACGCTAATACCGTGGCCCTGTGGGAATCTGCCTGCCGCCGTGCGGGTGTTCCGTTCCAGCGCTTCGTGGGAAATAACGATGTCCCGTGTGGCTCCACCATCGGGCCGATTTCTGCCACCCGTCTGGGCATCCCCACCGTTGATGTGGGAGTGCCGATGCTCTCGATGCACTCGATCCGTGAGCTGGTAGGCGAGCGCGACCAACTATGGCTTGGTGATGCCCTTGAGGCATACTTGGTTGGTTAATCCTTGCCCCTAACTTTGTGAAAGGTTTTTCACGCTATGGCTTATTCTGGCCCCTTCCGCTACGGCGACCGCGTGCAGCTCACGGATGCCAAGCGGCGTCATTACACCATCGTCCTCGAGGAGGGAGGCCAGTTCCATTCGCACAAGGGCATCATCAACCACGATGACATCGTCGGCATGGATGAGGGCTCCGTCATCGATTCGACGCTGGGCAGCTCCTTCCTCTTGTTCCGCCACCTCATGGTGGACCATGTCTTGTCGATGCCGCGCGGCGCCGCGGTGATTTACCCCAAGGACTCCGCGCAGATCCTGGTCGAGGGCGATATCTTCATGGGTGCGCGCGTGCTGGAAGCCGGCGCCGGTTCCGGAGCACTCTCAATGACCCTCTTGCGCGCCGTGGGGCCAGAAGGCCACGTTTTCTCCTATGAGGTACGCGATGATCACTTGGAATACGCCGTGGATAACGTCGCCGAATACTTCGGTGAGCAGCCCGAGTGGTGGAGCCCGCGGCTTGGCGATTTGGCCGATGTGACCGTCGAGGAGCTCGGCGGCCCCGTGGATCGCGTCATCTTGGACATGCTCGAACCCTGGGAGCACCTCGAGAAGGTGCGCGATATCCTCATCCCGGGCGGCGTCTTCATGACTTATGTGGCCACCGTGCCGCAGCTGATGAAGGTGATGGAGGGAATCCGCGAGCTGAAGTGCTTTACGGAGCCGCGCGCCTGGGAGTCCCTCGTGCGTGAATGGAAGGTGGAGGGCTTGGCCACCCGCCCGGAGCACCGCATGAACGCGCACACCGCGTTCCTGATCTGGACGCGCCGGCTTGCCGACGGCGTCACCCCGCCCCGCCCGCAGCGCCGCGCCCGAAAATAAGCCCTCACACTAAACGTGGCGCACTGCGCGCTAGGGTGGACTCTATGAACGATGCCACTCATGCCCAGGAACTTGGCCAGCAGCGTCGCCAGATAGAACAACTGGCTGAGCGCAATGCCAAGCTTGCTGCCCTGTTGAAGGATGCGCGCACGAAGCTTCAGCAGATGCTCGCCGAGGTGGACGCTCTTGCAGAGCCTGCCTCCACGTACGGCGTCTTTCTTGGCTATTCCGGGCGCGCACACGATTCGCGCCGCGACGCTGAGGTATACACCAACGGCCGCGCCATGCGGGTGAAGATTTCTCCCAACCTTGAACCGGGCTCCTTGCAAGTCGGGCAGCAGGTCCGCTTAGGCGAAGGTTTCGTGGTGGTGGAGGGCTGTGCCCCGGTGAATACCGGAGCGCTGGCGACGCTCCAGGAGCGCCTAGGCACCGACCGCGCGGTGGTTATCAATTCCGCGGGCGAAGAGCGGGTGGTGCTGCTCAGCACGATGCTGCGCGATACCGTCCGTGCCGGCGATACCCTCCTGGTCGAGCCGAAATCAGGCGTGGCCACCGAGCGCGTGCATAAGACCGAGGTAGCGCAGCTCACGCTGGAGGAAGTCCCGGACGTATCCTACGAGGACATCGGTGGTCTGGACGAGCAGATTTCACTCATCCGCGATTCGGTCGAGCTGCCTTTCCTCCACCCAGAGCTCTACCGCCAATACGATCTCCAGCCGCCGAAGGGCGTGCTGCTCTATGGCCCACCTGGCTGTGGCAAGACGCTCATCGCCAAGGCGGTCGCGCATTCTCTGTCGGCGTCCCTGGGCGCTACTGCCCCCAGCTACTTCCTCAACGTGAAGGGCCCAGAACTGCTCAACAAGTTCGTGGGTGAGACTGAGCGCCGTATCCGCCTCATCTTTGAACGCGCCCGCGAGCTTGCCTCCGAGCCCACTGCTGATGGCAGCCAACGGCCGGTCATCATCTTCTTCGATGAGATGGAATCCATCTTCCGCACGCGCGGCTCCGGTGTGTCCTCCGATATGGAAACCACCGTCGTCCCACAGCTGCTGACGGAATTGGATGGCGTCGAGAAGCTCAGCAATGTCATCGTCATCGGTGCCACCAACCGCGAGGAGCTCATCGACCCCGCCATCATGCGCCCGGGGCGCCTCGACATCAAGATTCGCGTCAACCGGCCCACCAAGCAGGGCGCGCGGGAAATCTTTGCGCGCCACTTCCCGGAATCAGTCCCGCACGAGGGCGAGCTTTCCCAGCTCATCGATACCGCAGTGGAGGATCTCTACGCGGAGCGCCCCTTCGTCACGCTGCACTTCTCCAACGCTGATCCCCGCGTGCTGCACTACCGGGACTTCGTCTCCGGCGCGATGATTGCCAACATCGTCTCCCGCGCAAAGAAGCTGGCTATCAAGGAAGCTTTGAACGAAACCAACGCTGCGGGGGATACACAGCCTGCCGGCATCACCGCCGCGCACCTGCACCAGGCCATTGCTGCGGAACAAGCAGAATCAGAGTATGTACCGACATCCGCCAACCCGGAGGAGTGGGCCAAGATCGTCGCCGGGACCTCCGCCGGCGCGCATGTCACCGGGGTCGAATTGATGGGAGTAAAACCTTGAGCCGTGTCCTAGGAACCGAAACCGAGTATGGAATCTCCACGCCGTCGAACCCTGCGTTGTCACCAATCGTGACGTCCACGCACGCGGTGGTGGCCTATGCTGCCCTACATACCGGTGCGCGCTCCCGCTGGGACTTTCGGGAGGAGCACCCGCTGCGCGATAGCCGCGGCTTCGATCTCAAGCGCTACCACACCGTGCCCGTGGTGGACCCAAACGCGCTAGGTGTGGCCAACGTGGTCACGGCCAACGGAGCCCGCTTCTACGTCGATCACGCCCACCCTGAGTATTCCTCTCCGGAGTGCACCAATGCCTGGGATGCGATGCTTTACGACGCCGCCGGCGACCTCATCCTGCGACGCGCAGCAGATGCCGTGGCAACTCTGACCGCCCAGGGCACGTCCGTACTGGCCACGCACGATCCCTGCCCGCCGCTGAAGTTCTACAAGAACAACGTGGACGGCAAGGGAGCTTCCTATGGCAGCCACGAAAACTACCAGTACTCCCGGGAGACTGACTTCGACGACATCGCCCAAGGTCTGATCCCGTTCTTCGTCACCCGCCAAGTGGTCACCGGTGCTGGCCGCATGGGCCTGGGCGCTGACGGAGAGGAGCCGGGTTTCCAGATTTCGCAGCGCGCCGACTATATCGAGCAAGAGATTTCCCTGGAAACCACCCTCAACCGCGGCATCATTAACACCCGTGATGAACCGCATGCGGTGGCAGAGGACTTTGGCCGCCTGCACGTCATCATCGGTGATGCCACGATGGCCCATACCTCGACGCTGCTCAAGCTGGGCATGACGTCACTGGTGTTGGACGCCATAGAGGAAGGCGTTGACTTTAGTGACCTGCGCCTGAAGGACCCCGTGGCAGAGGTCCAGCGAGTAAGCCGCGACCTCACCCTGACTCATCAGCTGGAGCTTCACGACGGCCGCCGCCTCACCGCCCTCGAGATCCTCGCTGTCTACCGGGAGCGGGTTACTGCGACCTCAGAGTCAGATGAGAAGGTTCTTGCCGCCTGGGACGAGGTCGTGTCGCTCTTGGCGGACAACCCGTTGAAGGCGGCCCACCTCCTGGATTGGGTAGCCAAGTACCGCTTGATTAAGGGCTACCTTGACCGCGGCGTGGCTGCAGATGACCCGAAGCTGGCGCTCATCGATCTGCAGTACACCGATATCGATCCGGCCAAGTCCCTCTACCACGCGCTCGTGCGCAAGGGCCAGATGCGCACCTTGGTCAGTGAGGAGGAGATTGCTGCGGCCGCCGATACTCCGCCCGCGGATACCCGCGCCTACCTGCGCGGGCACGCCACCCGGAAGTTCGGCGAAGACGTCCTGGCCGCATCGTGGCAGTCACTAACCTTCCGAATTGGTGAAGCCGAGGGCGCCAACTCGGGAGCCGCCTGCGTGGCCCTCGATGACACCACGCGGCTCGGACAGGACGAAGTGGGAACCTTGCTGGAATCTGCAGACAGCGCCGCCGATTTCGTCGACGGTTTGCGCCAGCTCGGGGTGCGAATCGAGTACCCTACACTGTATTAGCGCAGCAAACCTCCACTCGCGAAAGGAGCTCTGACAATGAGCGGACAGCAGTCTCAGATCAATGCCGGCGGCGGCAACGGTGAGGGAGGAGACTCTCAAGAGTTCGACGCTGGACAAGTCAGCATCAACAGCGCCGGAACCGATGATCTCCTCGATGAGATCGATGGGCTCTTGGAGTCCAATGCCGAGGAGTTCGTGCGCTCCTACGTCCAAAAGGGCGGCGAATAAAGGTGGAACGCCCCTCCGGTAGCGCCCCTGTGTACGCACGGCGGATCATGGGAATCGAGACCGAATACGGAATCACGGCGAGTGCTTCCCATGGCCAGCGGGTCATGTCCCCGGATGAGATAGCCCGCGTGCTTTTCCGGCCCATCGTGTCGAAGTACTCCTCCTCGAACATCTTTAGCCCCAACGCCTCGCGCCTCTACCTCGATGTCGGCTCCCACCCGGAGGTCGCCACCGCTGAATGCGATAGCCTGAGCCAGCTCATCGCGTACGAGCGCGCTGGCGATGCCATGGTCAGCCGCATGGCCGTGCAAGCAGAGGAGACCTTGGCGGCGGAGGGGGAGGAGCGCGCCGTCTACTTGTTCAAGAATAACGTCGATTCTGCGGGAAATTCCTACGGCTGCCACGAGAACTACCTCATTGGCCGCCACGTGGTGCTCAAAGACCTCGGCAAGGCCCTCCTGCCGTTCATGATCACCCGCCAGCTCATTTGCGGCGCCGGGATGATTAAACCTGCCAAGGGCGACGAGCCTGCGCGTTTCGTGCTTTCACAGCGCGCCGACCAAGTGTGGGAGGGCGTGTCCTCTGCGACGACTCGCTCACGCCCCATCATCAACACCCGCGATGAACCGCATGGTGATTCGAAGCGTTTCCGCCGCATGCACGTTATCGTCGGCGACTCCAACATGGCGGAGCCCACGATGGCGCTCAAAGTAGGCTCCACGCTGCTCATGCTGGAGATGCTAGAGGCTGGCTTTGAGGTACCGGAGCTTTCGGTGCTTGATCCAATTCAGCACATCCGCACCATCGCGCTCGATTCCACCGGCCGCACCGAGCTTCCGCTCGAGGGAGGCGGCAACACCACCGCGCTCGCAATCCAGCAAGAACTGTGTACCGCCGCAGAGCGTTGGCTGGAGCACCGCGAGGATACTGGCACGCCAACGGCGGAACTCGCACGCGTCGTCGATCTCTGGAAGCGCACCCTCCAGGCCATTGACATACAAGACTTTTCCGCGGTCGACCGTGAGATCGATTGGGTGATTAAGCGCGGCCTGCTGAACCGCTACCGCGAGCGCCTGGGCGGAGATTGGGCGCACCCCAAGCTGGCCCAGATTGACCTGACCTACCACGACATCCGCCCTGGCCGCGGTCTCTACAGCGTGCTGAAACAGCGCGGCATGGTGGAACAGTGGATCAATGATGCATCTATCAATGCCGCCGTCGATACCGCCCCGCAGACCACCCGCGCCAAGCTGCGCGGCGAGTTCCTCGCCGTTGCCCGCGAGCTCAATGCCGCTGTGACGGTGGATTGGACCCGGATGAAAGTCAACCGCCCAGAACCCATGACCGAAGAGTTCTCCGACCCCTTCGTGTCCGAGGACCCGCGCTTAGACGGGTTGTTAGACTACATGCGTTCGCACCAAGGTGCTTAAGGCCCCGAACCTCAACAAGGAACCTGCCATCATGCCGTCAGCAGATCGCACTGCGGCTCGGACACCAGTCCGAGATCGAGCCATCGAAAGGCTCACCAACCTCACCTTTGCGCTGCATGGCGCAGCGCACCAAGGCGGCGTTCCCGACCGCAGCGCTGCCTGGATTCGCAGCAACGTCGAGGGCTATCAATCTCGCAGCGACGAGGCCTTTCACAAGCAGCTTTCCCGCGACATCCTGACCCTGCAGCGCGCCGGTGTGCCAGTAGCACACAGCAGTGGCGCGGAAGGGTCGGTGTATCGCCTCGATCCCGAAAGCTACCAGCTACCTCCCGTGGACTTCACACCCGAGGAAGCCATGGTGTTGGGCGTTGCCGGCGGGATTGGCACCCCGGGGGGCTTGAGTGATTTCAGCTTGTCCGCGTGGACCAAACTCGCAGCCTCGGGAGCCTCCCGCGACTTGCGCGGTGCGCCCGTCTACACCGCCGTCAACGACATGACCAGGCTGAGCCCAGAGCTCGTCACCGGGGTGATTACCGCCGTGCGCGCGGGGCTGCGCATTTCCTTTGATTACTACGCCACGCCCTCAGCCAAGCCGGTTCGCCGCCACATGGATCCCTGGGGCCTAGTCAACCACCGTGATCGCGTTTACCTCGTCGGGTGGGATGTGGACCGCGAGGCACCTCGTACTTTCCGCGCTACCCGCGTGGACAACGTCAGGCGCTCGCGCGCTGCGGCCACCCACCTCGAGCCCACCGCGCCGCTGCAAGATCTCGTCGTGGAAGCGCTTGACCGGGGAGACACCGTCGATGCCCTCCTTGAGGTACCAGATGGCCAGGCCGCGGAGCTTGTCGATGCCGGACGCAGACGCGCGGATGGCCTCCTTGCGCTGACGGGCGTGCGCCGCGATTGGCTAGTGCGCACCGCCGCGGGATATGCACCAGATGTCGTGGTGATTGAACCGACAGAAGTTCGTTCAGACATCGTCGCGCTCTTGAGTGGGGAGGAATCACACCATGGCTGATCAGCCACGCAAACTGCAGTCTCTTGTTCGCTCCCTCAACCTCATCCCATACCTGCGCAACCACCCAGGGTTGACCCCGATGGAGGCGGCCGAGGATTTGGGAATGACCCCCGCTGAGCTTAAGGATGCCGTCGATAGGCTCTTCTGCTCCGGGGTGGGCCGCAATACTGAAGACCTCATTGACTTAAGCTTCAGCTACCGCGACGGCATCGAGATCTACAACGACCAGGGCCTAACCCAGGCCCTGCGTCTGACCCCAACGGAGGCCGGCGCATTGTTGCTGACGCTCGAGTCTCTTGAGGCAATGCCGGGGCTTGTCGACGTCTCCGCGGTCCACTCTGCCGCCGCGAAACTGCGCGCGATTATGGATGAAAAGACCGCCGCCATCTACGATTCCCTGGCCACAACGGATCCGGAGGAATCTCAGGTGCAAGCGGCGTTGGCGGGGGCCGTCGACAAGCGGCGGCAGGTCCGTTTCACCTATTGGAGCATGTCCTCCAACCGCACCAGCGAGCGCACCGTGCACCCGGCACGAATCTTCATCGTGGATGGCGAACCCTATTTGGTGGCCTGGGATGATTCGGTGGGGGAGCACCGCACGTTCCGCTTGGACCGCATGAGTGATGTTGAGGTACTCGACGCCAGCGCGACCCCGCACGTGCGCAAGCTGGATTTCAACCCCGATTCCCCCTTTGGTCTAGATCACACTGTCGTTGCGCAGCTGGAGATTCACCAAGAATTCACCTGGCTGGCAGAGCACTACGACATCACGCTCGGCGACACACTGGAAAATGGGCTGATAGCTGCAACAATGCCCGTCGGCTCTGAAGCATGGTTTAGCCGTTTCGCCCTCGGCCAAGCCGACCGATTGCGGGTTGTGGGGCCGCAGAAGCTTGTCGACGCCATTTCGGAGCATAGAAATCGGGCGCTAGAGCGTTATACTCAACTGCCAGACTAAGAGCTCTCCTGCGTGCGTCCCGTACAGCGCTGCTGCATGGAACCGTACGCTTCATCAACCTAGAAAGAAGGGGCACCCTCAATGACCGTGGGACCTTTGGAAATCGGCCTTGTCGTTCTCGTCATCGTGCTGTTGTTCGGCGCCAAGAAGCTGCCGGAGCTAGCTCGTTCGATGGGCCGCTCCATGCGCATTTTTAAGTCCGAAGTCAAGGAGATGAAGGAGGAGAACAACACTCCCGAGCAGCAAGCCCAAATTGCTGCATCGAAGAAGAACGATGAGGACTTCTGGAACAGCCCGGAAATGCAGCCGCGCGCATCCAAGCCGGTTGATGGAAATCAGAACTAATCATCTTTCTCGGTAGGCACACCACGCTCAAGGGACTTGGAACTCCAAGGGCGTGTGTGCCGCTGTGGGCTTTCTAGGGAGGCATTGCATGAGTACCGCGAGTACACCGCCGAATCCCGCGTCTAGCGCACGCAAGCAAAAGTGGACCTCAAAGCTGCGCCGCAAGCCCAAGAATCCTACGGGGGAGATGACCCTAGTCCAACATCTCCAAGAACTGCGTCGGCGCATCGTGATTTCCTTGCTTGCTCTCGTGGTAGGCACCATCATCGGATTCATTTGGTATCAAAACGCTCCGTTTAATATGGCGCCGCTGGGCGAGATCTTGCGTGGGCCCTATTGTTCGCTGCCTGAGGAAAAGCGCATCTCTTTCACCGCGGATGGCGAATGCCGCTTGCTCGCCACCAGCCCCTTCGAAATGCTGCTGCTGCGCCTCAAAGTGGGCGCGTTGGCTGGCGCAGTAATGTCCTCACCGGTGTGGCTCTATCAAATATGGGCATTCATTGTGCCCGGTCTGCATAAGAACGAGCGCCGTTTCACCTTCTTTTTTGTCTCCACGGCGGTAGTTCTCTTCGTGCTTGGCGCGCTTCTTGCCTACTTCATCCTTTCCGTGGGTTTGGAGTTCCTTATGGGCATGGGCTCGGAGTACCAGACCGCGGCACTAACCGGTGAGCGCTATTTCTACTTCCTGCTAACGTTGCTCCTCATCTTCGGCGTGAGCTTTGAGATCCCACTACTCGTGGTATGCCTCAATGTGATAGGTGTCTTGGAATACGATGACGTCAAGGACAAGCGCCGCATCATCATTGTCGCCATCATGATCTTCGCTGCGGTGGTTACACCCGGCCAAGAACCTTTTTCGATGTTGGTCTTGGCCGGTGCCCTCGTACTCCTCGTGGAATTGGCCTTCCAGTTCTGTCGAATCAATGACAAGCGCCAGAAGCGTCAGCGCCCAGACTGGATGGATCTGGATGATGAAACAGCCTCGTCCTTGGACGAAGGTCCGGGTGCCATTGGCGCACCGACTCCGGTGTCCGCATCCATGAGCGTTTCTGCGTCTTCGCGGCCGGTATCTTCCAGGCCTGTTCCCCCGGCCTCAACGGGTGAAGCTCCGGCACCGCAGCCTCAACAGAGGAATACTCAGCCCCCGCAGAGCGGCTTTTTCGACGACGTTCTGTAAGCTGGTCAGCCTTTTTAGGGAACTTGTTCAAACGTTTCCTTGGCGCTGGGGACCGGGGCGCTAGTACGCCGTCCCTGACAGGTACCCTGGGGACTTATGACACTGACGCATCTGGACGAGTTCACTCAAGCACTGCCGTACTCACTGGATGACTTCCAGATTGAAGGATGCCAAGCAGTTGAAGCGGGCCACGGAGTCTTGGTCTGTGCTCCCACCGGCGCGGGCAAAACGGTCGTTGGTGAGTTCGCCGTGTCCCTGGCGCTGCGCCAGGGGACCCGCTGTTTCTACACCACCCCTATCAAAGCGCTGAGTAACCAGAAGTACCACGACCTGGTTGAGGCACACGGCGAGGATGCCGTGGGGCTGCTGACGGGTGATGTCTCCATCAATTCTTCCGCGGACATCCTCGTGATGACCACCGAGGTCCTGCGCAACATGATTTATGCGGGCTCAGGCGCATTGGATCGCTTGACCCACGTGGTGATGGATGAGATCCACTTCTTGGCGGATGCCTCGCGCGGCGCGGTATGGGAAGAGGTCATCCTTAACCTGGAGGAGCACGTCTCCATCATCGGTCTGTCGGCAACGGTGTCCAACTCAGAGGAGTTCGGCCGGTGGCTAACCACCGTGCGCGGAGATACCAAGGTCATCGTCACCGACAAGCGCCCCGTACCGCTGGACCAGTGGATGATGGTGGGCCGTAAGATCTACCCACTTTTCGAGCCTGATTCAGGCGGCCAGGTCAATACTGAGTTGGCGCGGCGTATCCAGCGCCTAGAAGCAGGAGACAGCGATAACGGCCGCGCAGACTATTCACAAAACCGCGCGAGCTTCCGTGCACGTGCCCGACACAAAGGCGGAGGACGCAACGACCGAAACAAGGATCGGCGCAGCGGCGCACCCCGTGCGCAGGACCGCTACCGACCGCTGGGCCGTCCAGAGGTGCTCAAAGAACTGCAGGCAATGGAGATGCTGCCGGCGATTACCTTCATCTTCTCCCGTGCGGGCTGCGATGGCGCTTTGTACCAGTGCCTGCGCTCCCGCATGGTGTTGACCTCCCAAGAGGAGGCAGCTGAGATTAAGGCCATCGTCGATAAGGGCGTGGAAGGCATTCCGGAAGAAGACCTCAAGGTTCTTGATTTCAAGCGTTGGCGCGAAGCACTCTCACGTGGCTTTGCTGCCCACCATGCGGGTATGCTGCCAGCTTTTAGGCACATCGTGGAGGAGCTCTTCGTCAAAGGCCTGGTTCGTGCGGTCTTTGCCACCGAAACCCTTGCCCTGGGCATCAATATGCCCGCGCGCACGGTGGTCCTTGAGAAGCTCGTGAAGTTTAACGGCGAGGCACACGTGGACCTGACACCGGGTCAGTACACGCAGCTCACCGGCCGCGCGGGCAGGCGTGGCATCGATACCTTGGGCAATGCCGTCGTGCAGTGGGCACCCGCCATGGATCCCACCGCGGTGGCGGGGCTCGCATCGACCCGCACTTATCCGCTCATCTCTACCTTCGAACCCGGCTACAACATGGCCATCAACCTGCTGGGCATGCTCGGCTTCGATGACTCTCTGCGCCTGCTGGAGAAGTCCTTTGCGCAGTTCCAGGCGGATGGTTCCGTCGTGGAAGAAACGCGCGAGATTGAGCGCGCTGAGCACCGCGTCCGTGAGCTACGGGCACAGTTGGATCAGGCCGTAGATAACTTGGCTCCGCCGACAATTGATGGTGAAGACCCGGCGGAGATCCTCATGGACTATATGAGGCTGCGCCGCGCACTGACTGAGGAAGAAAAGTCAGCGCGTGCCTCCAAGAGGGAAGAGAGGAGCAAGGAGGTCGCGGCGGTCCTTGCCCGCTTGCAGGTGGGTGAGGTCATCGCTATCGCAACGAAGAAGCGACCAACCCTGGCAGTTGTCATCACCCCGGCAAACCAGACCGCCGATCCACGCCCCTGGGTCACCACGGAGACCGGATGGTCAGGCCGCATCGATGCAGCCGGTATAGATAATCCGCCAATTGTGGTCGGCCACATGAAGCTGCCGCGAGCGGCCCAGAAGAATCCGCGTCGGCATACCAAGTATGTTCAGGATGCCTTCAAGCGCGACTACTACAAGCGGCCTAAGAAGATGCGCACTGAGCCTCGCAATCGCCCCAACAAGAAGATCGCGCAGCTGCGCGATGCCCTCCGCGAGCACCCGGTGCACAATTGGCCGGCGACCGACCGCGAGCAGCTAGCTGGTGTGGCCCAAAAGCTCGCCCGACGCGAGCGCGAGCTCCACAAGTTGGAAGCCAAGGTGGAGCGCGCCACGGATACCCTCGGCCGCACTTTCGAGCGCATCGTGGACCTGCTGGCGGAGATGGATTACGTGGAGTTTGAAGGCTATGGCGAGGACCGCGAGCCGGTCATCACGGACGAAGGCGAGCGTTTGGCCAAGATCCATTCCGAGTCCGACCTACTGGTGGCACAATGCCTCAAGCGGGGTATCTGGAATGACCTTGACCCGGCAGAGCTGGCCGGCATTGCCTCCCTGTGCGTCTTCGAGAACCGCAAGGCCACCCGCGGCGAACCAGGTGCGGCTAGCGACGACATGGCGGATGCCATGAACGCAACGTGGCGCATCTACACGGAGCTTGTCAGCGATGAGAAGCGCCATAATCTGCCACAGACCCGTGAACCGGAGCCCGCCTTCGCGCTGGCGATCCACCAGTGGACGGCGGGCGCACCCTTGGCCTATTGCATGGCCGCTGCCAACGAGTCCGGCGCAGAGCTGACTCCAGGCGACTTCGTCCGTTGGTGCCGCCAGGTCATCGACCTGCTCCAGCAGGTAGCCAAGACAGGCTACGAAGAAGAGATTCGCCGCAATGCCCGGCGCGCCATTGACGCGATTCAACGAGGCGTTGTCGCCATCGGCGCTTAATTTCCTTCGACCAAGTCCAGCATCGCGGTGGCTGCCGCCGCGATGGCCTTGCGGTGGGGCGCGACCAGCGCCACCGTGGCTAGCTTCAGGTTTCTCCCCAATGGGTTGAGGATGAGGGCTTGTGTGCCGATGATGGCGGCGTCGACAAGCGCTGGCCCACCCGAGTCACCCTTGACTGCCGGAATCGTGTTGAAGACAAATCCGGCGGGGGAGACAGTGGTGCGGAAGTCGATGGACCACGTACGAAAGAAGGGCAGTAGAAACAACCCCGTTCGCTTCTGTGCGCGACGGGACTTTCCGCCATATCCCCAGGTGTTGACTGGCGCGCGAAAATGCGGTGTGCTTTTAGCGAGCCCCGGAAGGTCCCGGGGCGGTGCTGGTATATCAAGCAGGCACACAGCTATATCGGTCCCGTCAATCGTGCGCACGGCGGTGATCCGCCGGTTGAACCCGCCACTGACTTTGTAGTGTTCACCACCGCCCACGCCATCGCGAAAGAAGTGCGCACAGGTCAGAACTAGCCGGGTTGACTGCTGGGAGCGGGGGTTTAAGGATGCATCGATGAGCACACCCGAGCAATAGCTACCGCGGGTACGGATCTTGACGGCTGCGGGATAGGAATTCACGGCGCCCAGCTTAACTGGACGAAGGCGAGCGGTAGGCTAACTGCCATGACTGATTATGCTTCCCGCTTGAGCCGCGCCCGCGCGATTGCCGCTGCCAAGAATATCGATGTGTTGCTCGTGGGTACCGGCGCAGAGTTCGCCTATCTTACGGGCTCCTGGGTCTCTTCCCATGAGCGTTTGACCTGTCTGGTCATCCGTCCCGATGCCGAACCGATCATCGTCGCACCCAGCACCGACATCGAATCGCTTCAAGGCGTTGCTGCCCGGCTGGTGGGATGGAGCGATGGGCAGGACCCTTATGCACTGGCCTTAGACGGTACGCATCCCACCACCGTGGCTGTGGGCTCTTCGCTAACTGCGGACCACGTATTGCGTTTCCAGTCCACGATTCGACGCCAAGTCGAGCCGTCTTCGCTCACTTCGACGGATGCTCCACATGTGGAGTATGTGCTTGCTACCGAGGCGCTGGCTGAGCTCTTTAGCCGCAAGGACCCAGATGAAGTAGCGGAGCTGCGCGCTGCGGCAGTGGCTATCGATGCCGTCCATGCAGAGGTGCCACGTCTCCTGCAGCCTGGCCGCACTGAGGCCGACGTAGCGGCAGATTTGCGCGAGCTTATCTTGCGCGAGCACAAAGAGGTGGACTTCATCATCGTTGGTTCCGGCCCGAATGGTGCGAACCCGCACTATGACTATGGGGAGCGCGAACTCAGCGCTGGTGATCCCGTGGTGGTGGATATCGGGGGCACGTTGCCCTCCGGCTATCACTCTGATTGCACACGCACCTACGTGGTAGGCGCGGATCCTTCTGCGGCGCCTGCTGATTTCCAGGAAGCCTATGCGGTGTTGGAAGAGGCCCAAGCTGCCGGGCGAGCTGCTGCACGGCCCGGGGCGACTGCCCAGGAGATCGACCGTGCGACACGCAGTGTGATCGAAAGCGCCGGCTGGGGTGAGTACTTCACGCACCGCACCGGACATGGCATCGGCTTGTCGACGCACGAGGAGCCCTTCATCATGGAAGGAAACGAGCTGGAGCTTGCAGAGTCCATGGCCTTCTCGATTGAACCTGGTATCTATGTACCCGGAAAATGGGGCATGCGTCTCGAGGACATCGTGGTGACCACCGAGTCCGGCTACGAGTCTTTGAACCAAGCTCCGAGGGGGTTGCGTTAATGGGCGCACTATTGATTCTTGGTGGGCGCAGCGATATTGGCGGCGAGCTTGCACGCCGGTTGTGCGCAGGCCGCCCGGTAGTACTTGCCGCGCGGGGTGAGCACGGCATGGATGAGCTCACCTCAGAGCTTCTGCGCAACGGAGCAACGTCCGTTCACACGCTTTCCTTCGATGCCGCGGATGTTTCCTCCCACCGCGCAGTTATCGAGCAAGCTGCAGCGCTCGCGGGTGAGGACATCACGACGGCGGTTGTCGCCTTCGGAATCTTGGGTGACCAGGAGCAAGCTGAGCACGACGAAGCCCATGCCTTCGACATCGCTCTGGTTGATTATGCCGCGCAGGTATCTATGCTCACCGTGCTGGCCGACGTCATGAAAAGAGGCCACATCGTGGCCTTTTCCTCCATTGCGGGCTGGCGTGCACGGCGGGCCAACTATGTCTATGGCTCAACCAAGGCTGGCCTCGATGCCTTCTGCCAAGGTCTGGCGGATCGCCTGCAGGGCAGCGACCTAGCGCTGATCACCGCGCGCCCCGGTTTCGTTATCGGGTCCATGACACAAGGGATGAAACCCGCGCCCCTGTCGGTGACACCTGACGTAGTCGCACAAGCTATGGTCAAGGCCGTCGAATCCTCGTCGGGTTCGCGGCCGGTGTCCCGCACGCTGTGGATCCCACGAACGCTTCAGCTGTTGGCCTGGGTCATGAAGCTTGTCCCGCGCCCCATCTGGCGGCACATGCCGCGCTAGCGATGTCCGAGCGCGGGGGAATTGGCATCGAAGATGAAGCCGCGCGGAGCAAGGACTCGGAGCACGACGTCCGCATCGCCCTCCGCCAAATCGTGGATGACCAAGCCCTGCCACGGAGTAACGGTGATCGCTGCTCCCAGCTGGGCAATGAGCCCTGCGTACTCTGCGGGCAACACGCCATCTTGGAGGCCCGCGCCGAGATCGACGCGGCCGGGCGCAGTGTGTTCGGTTAACCAACCGATGGGCACATCCGATTGCACGAGTCCGGCAGGTGTAGCCAAGGACAAACGGTCAATGGCCTCTAGATTCTCAGCGGAGGCCTCGACCACGTAGTCCACGAGCTGCGAAATCGCGTCGCTTAATCCCAGCGCCGGCCCAGTTACTGCCCCCTCAAGGATGAGACGAGCGGAATCGGCTTCCTCATCCTGTCCTGCGCTAGCGCCGGATAGTTGGAGTCCCGCCGCCACGCCGTGTGCGAGGAGATCGCCAGCTCCGCCATCGACGCCGAAGACCGCAGCGCGGGTGATAGCCGGGGAGGTTCCTTCCTCTTCAGATAAGGCATCAGCAACGCGCTGCGCTACCCGGCGCGCCTGAAGGGAGAGGGGAGAGGCCAAGACGTGGACAGCGGCGGTGGGGAGGGGGACGTCGCCAAGCGCCTGCTCGTTACTCACGCCGCGCACACTGATAACACTGTGCTGCTCTAGGTACACATAGCCATCGCCATGTTCACGGGCGGCCTGGCCCAGTGCTAACCACTGCTCGGGCGTGACGACGCCGCCGGCGGGGTGGAAGCGCATGGTCTCGGATTCAGGATGCTTCGACTCGGTGAGGGACATGGTGCGCAAGTTTAATCGTTACGGGAGGGTCACCAGCGAACCGGCAGGTCCAGCAAGTATGGTGGGCTGCATGCCGTTTCTTCTGTTCATCGCGTACATTCTCCTCGAAACCCTGGCGTTTTGGGCAGTCGCCGAGTGGATCGGTGTGCTGTGGGCGCTGCTTGCTTTGGCGTTGACCATGCTGTTCGGTATGACGATTGCCACCTGGGAAGTGCGCCGCATGATGGCCAGCCGCATCCGGCAGACCGGAGATGGCGTCTATGTGATGGAGGATCCCACCCCAGGCAAAACGGCCGGCAATGTTGGTCTGACCATGGTGGGCGGCATCCTGCTTTCGCTGCCTGGGTTCGTCTCCACTGTTTTTGGCGCTCTGCTCATCTTTGCGCCCACGCGATCCATAATCCGCACGCTCCTTGCCGCTTCGATGTTCAAAAAGATCGAGGACATGGGCGTGCGCGTGTACGAGGCCTCGCCCATGGCGCAGCACCGCGATTCCTATGGTTCCTTCGGCACTGTTGGTGGCGGTAAAGCCGGCAGCGGAATGGATCAGTCAGGCCAATCGCACGAAGTCTTGGATGAAGAAGAAATCCGCACGTGGACCCAACACGTTAAGCCTGAGGACTTCGAGGACGGAAGCAAGTAGTGCTCCCCATATTCGCGCGGCTTGTTCTTGCCGCTCTGTCGGGCGCGGTCACGTATCTTTCGGTGGAACCACGCGGCTGGTGGGCCGCGGGGATCATTGGGATGGCCATGCTGGTGGCAGCGCTGGCTCCCTGGAGAAAGCCCCTGCATCTAGGGTGGGCAGCACTCATCGCCTTTGTCCATAGCGCTGTCTTGTACCTCTTTACGCTGCCGTGGATTGGTGAGCTCGTGGGCAACATGCCTTATATTGCGCTCGCTATCTTCCTCTCGCTGTACAGCATCCTCCTCGGCGTCGGCGGGGCAGCACTACTGCGGTTGCGCTATGGGTTCGCGCTCTTCCCCTTTTTCTACGTGGCGGTGGAAATGCTGCGCTCCTCCGTGCCTTTTGGAGGCTTTTCCTGGGTGCGCCTGGCGTGGGGTCAGATCGAAGGACCGTTGGCCAACCTCGCACCGTGGGGTGGTCCCGCGCTCATTACTTGTGCGGTCGTCTGCGTGGGCGCGGGTCTGGTGGGGCTTGCGCGCGCGCCACGGTTGGCCTGTGCCTTCTTAGCGGTGCCGTTGCTTGCCGGACTTGTAGCTGCGCAGGGCGTGAATCGCCCTAGCCATACCACGGGTACTGTGACGGTAGCCGCTGTCCAGGGAAACGTTCCGCGGCTTGGGCTCGACTTCGCCGCGCAGCGCCGCGCGGTGCTGGATAACCACGTCCGCGTCACCGAACAGGCAGCCAAGGATGGTGCACGGCCTGACATCGTCATCTGGCCGGAGAACTCCTCCGATATCAATCCTTTTGCCAACGACGACGCACGGGCGCTTATCGACGCCGCCGCCCACGACATCGACGCCCCCATCCTCGTCGGCACGTTAACGCGCGATGAGGTCGGTGCGCGCAACACCATGCAGGTATTCAACCCGGATGGATCGGTGGGGGAGCATCACTACAAGAAGTACCTGCAGCCTTTCGGCGAAACGATGCCGATGCGTGACTTCTTTGCGCGGATTACCGATTTGGTGGATCTTGCAGGCGACATGAAACCCGGTGATGGGCCAGGAGTGGTGACCATGGCAGGGACTGCGGTCGGCGTAGCCACCTGCTACGAGGTGAGCTTTGACCAGGCCTTTCGAACCGCGATTAACAACGGGGCGCAGATTCTCACGACGCCAACAAATAACGCCACGTTCAGTGATTCCGATATGACCTACCAGCAGTTGGCCATGAGCCGTCTGCGCGCCATGGAAGCAGATCGCGCCGTCGTTGTGGCGGCCACGTCAGGGGTCTCCGCCATCGTGCACCCAGATGGTTCCGTGAGCCAGGACAGCGGCATCTTTGAACCGGCTTATCTCGAAGAAGAGCTTCCGCTCCGAGAGGGACGTACATTTGCGGTGCGTTATGGTTCGCTCCTGCAGTGGCTCATGACTATTATTGGAACGGTCTGCGCGCTGTACGCGATCTATTCCACCCGCTTGTCCGGACGGCGCAGCGCGCCTTAAAGCAGAAACCTAAAGGAGCAAGGAACTAGTGAGCTCGACCCACGAATCTACTCTGGTCATCATCCCCACCTACAACGAGATTGAGAACCTGCCGCTGATTACCGGCCGCGTGCGCAAGGCCACCCCGGAGGTTCACATCCTGATCGTGGACGATAACTCCCCGGACGGCACCGGAGAGGCCGCGGACAAGCTGGCCGCCGAGGATTCTCACCTGCACGTCCTTCACCGCGAGGGTAAGGGCGGCCTCCTCGGCGCCTACATCGCCGGCTTCGAGTGGGGCCTAGAGAAGGACTACCAGGTGCTCTGTGAGATGGACGCGGACGGCTCCCACGCCCCGGAGCAGCTCCACCTCTTGCTCGAGGAGATCGACAAGGGTGCCGACTTGGTGATTGGTTCTCGCTATGTGCCGGGTGGAGAGACTGTGAACTGGCCGGCCAACCGCGAGCTACTGTCCCGCTTGGGCAACAAGTACATTTCGGTGGCGCTGGGTGCTGGCATCAATGACATGACCGCTGGATACCGCGCCTTCCGTCGCGAACTGCTAGAGCACCTCGACTTTGAGGAACTATCCAACGCCGGCTACATCTTCCAGGTAGATGTTGCCTTCCGCGCCATCAAGGATGGCTTCGATGTCCGCGAAGTTCCGATTACCTTCACCGAGCGCGAGCTAGGCGAATCAAAGCTGGACGGCTCCTTCGTCAAGGATTCCCTGCTCGAGGTGACCAAGTGGGGTGTCGCTCACCGCTCCGAGCAGGTCAGCGACTTCACCTCGGAAGTATCCAAGATCACTTCCCGCACAGTGAAGGATATGGAGCTTGGTTCCAAGGCCTCCACGGCTAAGAATGCCGTGTCCGACTTTGTATCCGAGGTATCCAGCCTGGTTAAAGGAATGCTCAGCCGTTAAAATCCAGCCTCTCCGAGGCAAGGCACGCTGATCTTTCGAGCCTCGCATAAGGCAAACAAGCCCGAAAACCTGTCATGGTTTTCGGGCTTTTGCGGTAATAACCACCACCAGTGCTAATGTCGTAGGTGGCACTTTATCTGGTGCGCAGTGACTTGCTTCACTTCATTCTCACACTACGGATCGTTCGGCACGTACCTGCCGATGGAGGAGAGTTTGCTATGGCAACCGTAACATTCAAAGATGCGTCCCTGACCTACCCAGGAGCTAAGGAACCCACCGTCAAGAAGTTCAACCTGGAAATCGCCGATGGCGAATTCCTCGTCCTCGTCGGCCCCTCCGGCTGTGGTAAGTCCACGACGCTGCGCATGCTGGCCGGCTTGGAAAACGTTACCGACGGTGCCATCTACATCGGCGACAAAGACGTCACCCACGTTGCCCCGCGCGACCGAGACATCGCCATGGTCTTCCAGAACTATGCTCTCTACCCGCACATGACCGTGCGCGAGAACATGGGCTTCGCCCTGAAAATCGCCGGCAAGTCCCAGGACGAAATTAACAAGCGTGTCGACGAAGCCGCCGCCACCCTGGGTCTTACCGAATTCCTTGAGCGCAAGCCGAAGGCCTTGTCCGGCGGTCAGCGTCAGCGTGTTGCAATGGGCCGCGCAATCGTGCGTAACCCGCAGGTCTTCCTCATGGATGAGCCGCTGTCCAACCTCGATGCCAAGCTACGTGTGCAGACCCGTACCCAGATCGCAGCCCTGCAGCGCAAGCTTGGGGTTACCACCGTCTACGTCACCCACGACCAGACTGAGGCCTTGACCATGGGTGACCGCATCGCTGTACTGAAGGACGGTTACCTTCAGCAGGTTGGCGCACCCCGCGAGCTCTACGACCGCCCCGCCAACGTCTTCGTCGCCGGCTTCATCGGCTCCCCGGCAATGAACCTGGGCACCTTCTCTGTCAAGGACGGTAACGCAACCTCCGGCCATGCTCGTATCAAGCTTTCCCCGGAAACTGTCGCTGCGATGACGCCGGAGGATAACGGTCGCATCACCATCGGCTTCCGCCCAGAGGCCCTCGAAATCATCCCCGAGGGCGAGTCCACCGATCTCTCCATCCCGATCAAGCTTGACTTCGTGGAAGAGCTTGGTTCCGACTCCTTCCTCTACGGAAAATTGGTGGGCGAAGGTGATCTCGGTTCCTCGAGCGAAGACGTCCCCGAGTCGGGCCAGATCGTCGTTCGTGCAGCCCCGAACACTGCGCCTGCCCCGGGCAGCATTTTCCACGCACGCATCGTGGAAGGCGGCCAGCACAACTTCTCGGCGTCGACTGGCAAGCGCCTCCCTTAAGCCCATATGCCGGCTGACCCGCGACACATGTCGCGAATGTCAGCACGGCTGTGGCACAGCTCTAGGCCAAAATCAGCAAAGAAGGTGGAGTGACTCGACATGAAAGAGTCCATGAGCATCACCTCATCGACGTACGCGTCGGCATTGCTGACGCTGCCTTGGGATACGCCCCTGGAACAGTGGCCCGATGATCTCATCGCCGCACTGCCCAGGGGCATTTCCCGGCATATCGTGCGTTTCGTGGGGATCAATCGCGGCATCGTCGCAGTCAAGGAGATTGGTGCGCGTACCGCTCACCACGAGTACAAGATGCTGCGTGAGCTGCAGCGCCTCGGCGCTCCCAGCGTGCGTCCCGTTGCAGTCATCACGGGACGCCAGCCGGCTGTAGAAAGCTACGGAGCGCTCACCGCAGCTCTGGTCACTGATCACCTAGAGTTTTCTCTTCCGTACCGCGAGATCTTCTCGCGGCACCTGACAGTCGTCGAAGCGGAGAAGCTCATCCGTGCCTTGTCGGTGCTTTTGGTGCGGATGCACTTGCTCAATTTCTACTGGGGTGATGTGTCGCTGTCGAATACCCTTTTCCGGCGTGATGCCGAGACTTATTCAGCCTATCTTGTCGACGCCGAAACAGGGGAGTTCCAGCCCAATCTCTCCGAGTCACGCAGGCTTTACGACGTCGACATCGCCCGCGTCAACATCATCGGTGAGCTCATGGACTTGCAGGCAGGTGAATGCCTAGATCAAGATATCGATGTTATCGCCCTCGGAAGCTTGGTCGAGAGTTCCTACCTTGAATTGTGGACAGAGCTAACTGCCGAAGAATCCGTAGATGCCAGCGAATACTGGCGCGTTTCCGAGAGGATCGACCGCCTCAACCAGCTGGGTTTCGACGTGGGGGAGCTCAAGGTCACCAAGGACGAGTCGAAACAGGTCGTGCGCATTCGCCCTGTGGTAGTCGATCCCGGCCACTATCGTTCGGAGCTGTTGAGCTTGACAGGGCTGAGCGTCGAGGAGCACCAGGCGCAACGCCTATTGGGCTCTATCCAGGCCTATCAGGCCATCGAGTGCGGCCCTCATGTTGGGCTGACCCAGGCTGCGCACTTGTGGATGACGCATGAGTATGAGCCGACCATCGCTGCGGTTCCCGTCGAGATGCTCCACAAGCTGGAACCGGCACAGATCTTCCATGAGATCGTTGACCACCGTTGGTTCCTCGCCCAAGAAAGGGGAGAGGCCGTAACCCTCCCAGAGGCCACGGCGTCCTATCTTTCTTCCGTATTGCCCGCCCGCCGCGACGAGGCTCGGCTGCTTCAGATCTCGGCCTCGGATGACGACTTGTCATAACCGCCCGTATGCCCCAGCACCGCTCAATAGCTCAAGTCTATCGAGCCGCTCTCAGCCGTTTCTTATATCGTTTTGTATGTTTTAGGCCCGATTGCCCCTTAAATGGGGAGCGATCTCATGCCCGAATATGGATATAGTCACAATCGGGCGTTTTAGGCCCGATTTCTTTTGATCGTGTGGAATACCTCACTAAGGTAGGAGACAGGCTAACCAGTTCATAGTCGGATAGTGACCAGCTATGGGCCAACTGGTAGCACTGGGCAAGAGCCTTTGTCATGGAGGATCGCCCAGACATAACCGCATACGAGCCGGTTGTCTATCTACGGCTCAACATCCCGCTTTTCATCAAGAAAGATGAGGACCACATGAAGCGTCTTACTCGCATCGCATCCATCAGCATGGCTTCCATGCTGGCCGCCGCAAGTCTCGTCGCCTGCTCAGGCTCTACTGACGACGAAGGCGATGTCTACTTCCTGAACTTCAAGCCAGAACAGGATGCCGCTTACCAGGAGATCGCAAAGGCTTACACCGAAGAGACCGGCGTCAAGGTCAAGGTCGTCACCGCAGCCTCCGGCTCCTATGAGCAGACCCTCAAGGCTGAGATCGGCAAAGATGAAGCACCGACCCTCTTCCAGGTCAACGGCCCGGCTGGTTTCATCACCTGGCAAGACTACATGGCAGACATGTCGGATACCGAGGTAGCTAAGCAGCTCACCGATGACATCCCGCCACTGACCACTGAAGATGGAGAGGTACGCGGCGTCCCGTTCGCTGTCGAGGGCTTCGGCATCATCTACAACGACGAGATCTTCGACAAGTACATCGCCACCTCCGGGGCAAAGATCAAGTCCACCGATGAGATCAAGAGCTACCAGAAGCTCAAGGAAGTCGCCGAGGACATGCAGGCGAAGAAGGACGAGCTCGGCATTGAGGGCGCCTTTGCCTCCACCTCACTGACCTCCGGCGAGGACTGGCGCTGGCAGACTCACCTGGCCAACGCTCCGATTTGGCAGGAGTACCAAGACAAGGGCGTCGAGGACACCAACGAAATCGACTTCTCCTATAACAAGGAGTACAAGAACCTCTTCGATCTCTACCTGGACAACTCCACCGTCGAGAAGTCTCTTGCCCCGTCTAAGACGGTCTCTGACTCCATGGCTGAGTTCGCTCAGGGCAAGGCCGCCATGGTCCAAAACGGTAACTGGGCATGGTCCCAGATTTCCGAGACCTCCGGCAACGTAGTCAAGGAAGACAAGATCAAGTTCCTGCCGATGTACATGGGCCTGCCGGATGAGGAGAAGCACGGCATCAACGTCGGTACCGAAAACTACTTGGGTGTGAACTCGGAGGCTTCCGAGGTAGACCAGAAGGCTACCAAGGACTTCGTGGACTGGCTCTTCACCTCCGATGCCGGCAAGGAGCACGTGGTTAAGGACCTTGGCTTCATTGCCCCGTTCAAGAACTACTCCGCAGAAGACACTCCGAATGACCCGCTGGCAAAGCAGGTCGCGGAAGCTATCGACAACGAAGACCTCACCACCTACCCGTGGAACTTCCAGTACTTCCCGTCACAGCAGTTCAAGGATGACTTCGGCCAAGCCCTGTCTCAGTATGCCTCCGGCACCCTGAAGTGGGATGACGTCGTCAAGCAGTTCAAGGACAACTGGGCTGCTGAAAAGGAATCCAACTGGGGCTAAACCTTTAGTCCCATCCCCTCGCCATCCGCCTTCCCAAACGGAGGGCGGGGAGGGGAGTAGGTGAGAGGCATGGCACGTACTCGTCAGTTTGTTCCACGCCCTCAGCCCCCTCTCCTCGCCGCCATCCTTTGGGAAACGCGTGGCACCACCTGAATTTAAGGTTTCACCACCATGCAAGCAACGCTGAAGAAATACTTCCCAGTCTTTGTCTTGCCCACCCTTCTGGCATTCATGATTGCCTTCTTGGTGCCGTTTATCGTGGGTTTCTTCCTCTCCTTTACGAAATTCACCACCATCACTAACGCCAAGTGGGTTGGCATCGACAACTACGTCAAAGCTTTCTCCCAACGCGAAGGATTCATCTCAGCCTTCGGTTTCACCGTCCTCGTGGTCATTGTCTCCGTGATCACCGTCAACGTCTTCGCCTTCCTCTTGGCGTGGATGCTGACCCGCAAGCTTCGCGGCACAAATTTCTTCCGCACGGTCTTCTTTATGCCGAACCTCATCGGCGGCATCGTCCTGGGATATACCTGGCAGACCATGATCAACGCCGTGCTTTCGCACTATTCCACGACTATTAGCGCGGACTGGAAATTCGGCTACGCCGGCCTCATCATGCTGCTGAACTGGCAGCTGATCGGCTACATGATGATTATCTACATCGCCGGTCTACAAAACGTCCCGCCGGAGCTTCTCGAGGCCGCTGAGCTCGATGGTGTCAACAAGTGGGAAATGCTGCGCCACGTCACCATTCCGATGGTCATGCCGTCAATCACCATTTGTCTCTTCCTGACCTTGTCGAATTCCTTCAAACTCTTCGACCAAAACCTTGCACTGACCAACGGTGCACCTGGCGGACAAACTGAGATGGTCGCCCTCAACATCGTCAATACGCTGTTCAACCGTATGAACGTCGAGGGCGTGGGGCAGGCCAAGGCCGTCATCTTCGTCGTCGTCGTGGTCGTCATCGCGTACTTCCAGTTGCGCGCGACCCGCTCCAAGGAAATCGAGGCTTAAGTCATGACTACCAGTACTTCAGCGCAGGCCGCACCGGCCCCGAAGAAGAAGGATCACCAGCTTCCCACGGACAACCAGACCAGGATGTCCGGCGGCGCCAAGTTCGTGGTCTACGCCATCCTGGTGTTCTTTACCATCGTGTTCCTTGGCCCGATCCTTTTCATCTTCATCAACTCCTTTAAGTCCAAGTTCGCTATCTCATCCGATCCTTTCTCCCTACCCATCGGTGAAACCTGGGTCGGTTTCGAGAACTTCATGGTGGGCTTGACCAAGCAGGGCTTCCTTGAAGCGACCTTGTGGTCCTTCGTCATTACGATCTTGTCCGTCATCGTCATCGTGTTCTTCTCTGCGATGACTGCTTACTACATCACGCGCGTTAAGACCTGGTGGACGAACCTTCTGTACTACCTCTTCGTGGTGTCCATGATTATCCCCTTCCAGATGGTCATGTTCCCGACGGTCAAGATTGCAGACATGCTTCACCTCAACAACCCGATCGGCATCGTGGTGCTCTACCTCGGTTTCGGTTCCGGTCTATCGGTGTTCATGTTTGCCGGATTCGTCAAGTCCATCCCCTTGGACGTCGAGGAAGCCGCGATGATCGACGGTTGCGGCCCGCTCCAGAACTACTTCCGCGTGGTGTGGCCTATGCTTAAGCCGACTGCCATCACCGTGGCCATTCTCAACGCCATGTGGGTATGGAACGACTACCTGCTGCCGTACCTGGTCATCGGCCTGTCCACCCGCTACAAGACCATCCCGGTAGTCATCCAGTCCTTCGTTGGCTCCAACGGTAACCGCGATATGGGCGCCATGATGGCGATGCTGGTTCTGGCCATTATTCCTATCGTCATCTTCTACTTCTCCACGCAGAAGCACATCATCGAGGGTGTTGCCGCTGGCGCTGTCAAGGGCTAATCCGCAGTGCGGTAGGTTAGAAAACCATGAACCGCATGCTGGGCCCCGAATCGAAGTTCTATGCTGCTCTGAGCCTCTTCGCTGACCTCGTCATCGTTAACGTTCTCCTGGTTATCACGTGCTTTCCCGTATTCACTGGGGGAATGTCCCTACGCACCGCTCACGCGGTGACTGGTCAGATGGTTCGCGAAGAAGGTTCTCGCCGCGGCTCGGCCTTCGTTCGGGGCCTTTTGACGCGTCCCGGGGTAAACACTGCATGGTGGCTCATTTGCCTCGCCGTAGGCGCCTTGGCCGCCTATGAATTCGCCATTATCGCAAAGGCTGAGCTCGGGACGATGGGCGTAGTGCTTCGCGCTGCGCTGGTCTCAGGCCTCATTGTCATAAGCTGCATTAGCGTGTGGTTCTTCCACCTCGATGCGCCGGGGTTGAGGTTTAGCCAACGGTGCACAACGGCCATGATGAAGGCGGTAGCGCACCTTCCGCGTACGCTTCTAGCAGTGTGCCCTTGGGCACTGCTGGTGCTGTACCCACTCTTTTTCCCTGCGCAGTGGGGAGGCTACCTGTTCTTTCTCGTTGTGCTCGGTCCGGCCCTCGCAGTCTATCTCGCTGAGTTGGCGCTACAATGGCCCGAACTCAATTCCGATTCACCCGATAGCAGCGCCGCATAAGGCGCTGCGGGCAGGCTGGGCCCAAAACGAAAAATAGGGTAGTGGTATCCACTTCTTCGTGGATTCACTACCCTTGAGAATTCTATGCGGCGCGCAAAGGCTGCTAGGCCTCTCCTTCTTCCTGCGCCTTCTGCTCCTTGAGGAGGCGTGCCGCCGCGCGACGTCGCGAACGCAGATTCTCAATGCGCTCCGTCAAGAGTTCATCCAGCTCCTCAATGGAGCGACGCTCACGCAGCATGTCCCAGTGGGTCCGCGGCGGCTTCACGGGCTTGGACTCTACGCCTTCGCCCTCAACCAGAGTGCCGAGCTTACCGTTCTTGCACATCCACTCCTCGGGAATCTCCGCATCGTCAGCGAAGGGCACCTCGTAGATGTCGCCGTCTTCGGTGCGGTACTTCACCATCTGGCGCGGGGCCAAGTCGTGGTCGCGGTCGGTTTCGTAGCTCACTGCGCCCATGCGGCTGCCACGGAGTACGCGATCTGCCATGCAACATCATCCTTTTCAAGTGTTGAGGTAGGAAAGGGATCAGGGTCGACCTATATCACCCAAAGATCTATCATTATAACGAATGGCCCCTTGCCTTTGTTCCCACCCTCGGGTTAATGGGCTAAGGTGATTGAGGTGATTGGTACACAGGATCCGCAGCCCGGCACGCCGCCAAGGCGCAGCCCGGCAACCTGCCAGTGGTGTGGCAAGGAAATCGCGCAGGGCGGCCGGGGTAGGCCACGCAAGTTCTGCTCGCCATCCTGCAAGCAGCGAGCCTACGAGCAGCGCCACAACGTGGTTGGAACGCCTATTCCTGCGGATGCCGTCATCCTAACTCCAGAGAAGGCTGATCGTCTCCGCGACGGCCTCTTTGAGCTGCGGTGTTGCGCTGAGGATGTTGCTACGGCAGCGTCGGAAAGCGCCAGCGCTGAAGAGATGGAACAGCTGTGTGCTGAACTGGTCGCACTGGCTCGAAAGCTTGAGGAATTGAGATAGTACATGAAATCCTTATTAGGCAACCGCAAACTGATCGTTAGTATCTTCGTGATCCTGATTGTGGCCTCGACAGCGCTGGCCCTAGGACCACTAGTGTTTTCTTTGATCATGGGCCGCGGTGTCAAAACCGAGCCCATCAATGCGGATAAGGTCCAGGCCGCTACTACCAACGTCGATGGCGAATGGCACGTGGCGCAAGGTACGGCATATAACCACACCTCGGCAGGTTTTACTATCGATGAGATCCTCCCAGCCGATAAGCGCACGACATCGGGCTCAACCAAGCATGTCACCGGCCAGGCCATCATCAAGGACGGCACCGTTGAGAAGGCGCACATCGCCGTGGACATGGCGAGCCTGACCACGGACAAGAAGGTGCGCGACCAGAACATGAAAACAAAGCTCTTTGAGGTCACAAAGTATCCAGAGTCTACCTTCACATTGACTGAGCCCGCAGACGTCTCCGCCGTGCCTGACGACGGCTCAGTAGTCACCGTCCCACTCACAGGTGATCTCACCATCCACGGCCAGACCAAGAGCGTGAGCCAGGATTTTCAGGTGGTCCGCGATGGCGACACCATCATCTTGGGTGGCGACATCCCGATTAACCGCCTCGATTTCGGTATTGAGACTCCTGAAATGATCGCCGCGCGGATCTCCGAAACTGGCGAGATCAACGTCCGCGTCACCTTTGAGAAGTAAGATTCACTGTTCATCATGAATTCCCAACGCCTCATTCCAGTCCTGTGGATACGGCTCATCGTGCTTGCAGGATTCGGCATCTTTATTTGGTTGCAGGAGATGAAGCTCCTCGCTGCCTTCTCGGCGGTACTCGTAGCTCTTACCATCGTGCAGCTGGTGATCGCCTACCGTCAGCGCTAAAAATGATGCTTGACGCATGCACAGAAACATACCCCAATTACGTAACTGTGACTATTTAATGGCAATTTGGGCCGCCCGCTAAGCAGCCAACAGGGAGGCACAGATGAAGGTAAGCGGCCGCCAACTATAGCAACCCCGCGCACGAGACCTTATCCACAAAACAAGGAGTGGCGCGCAAAAAGGGACATCCGGAAGGTAGCAAGCAAAGGAACCTTGCAGCCCCGAAGGATTTCCCAACACAGAATCGGCAACGCCGATACGACACGCAGCCCAGAAACCAATCGCCAGCCAGCCGCCAACAGCACGCGCTGCGACCAGGGTGAAACCATGAGCGTCCACGAGAAAGTCGAGACAGTACAGTCAAGGAACAAACTCGGAACCGGGCGGCCCTGAAGGAAAGATCCCCCTCCACCCAGTGCATAAGTGATTGTCCGATAATGTACATTATGTCATTTTAACGACGCTTCCACTCCCCAGCTTTCAACCGCTAGTCGCTCGCTTTGAATTTTTCACTCAATGAGACTTTCATTTCACCCGGTGAGACGGTAGTGTTTCCTCCATAACCAATCAAGCTATTGAAATTTTCAAGGAGGGCGCCTCTCACATGACCGCCGTCAACACCACGCTGCCGAAGTCAGCGGGCGCAACACAGCGACTCACCAAACGTGATCGTGTTCGTATTGCCGTGGCTTCGACCATTGGCACGACCATCGAGTTCTACGACTTTTATATCTATGCCACGGCAGCCGTAGCCGTCTTTCCTTTTCTCTTCTTCCCGAAGACCGAGGATCCCACCGTCGCCCTGCTCCAGTCCTTCGCCACCTTCGGCCTGGCCTTCATCGCACGTCCGCTGGGCTCGTTGCTCTTCGGGCACTTCGGCGATCGCGTCGGCCGCAAAGCCACGCTCGTCGGTGCGCTCCTGACAATGGGCATCGCCACCTTCATCATCGGTATCCTGCCCACGTACCAGACCGCAGGTATCATTGCCCCGGCCTTGCTGGCCCTGATGCGTTTCTGCCAAGGCTTAGGCTTGGGGGGCGAATGGTCCGGCGCAGCACTGTTGGCCTCCGAAACCGCTGAGGAAGGCAAGCGCGCTTCTGCTGCCATGTGGCCACAATTTGGCGCACCTTTCGGCTTCTTCTTAGCTAACGGCTTTTTCCTGACCTTGGTTGCCACCATGGATTACTCACGCGGTGACACCACCGGCACCTTCATGGAATGGGGCTGGCGCCTGCCCTTCCTCGCGTCTGCGGTCATGGTTCTCATCGGCCTCTATGTCCGCCTGCGCCTGGAAGAAACTCCCGTTTTCCAGCAGGCCGTTGACGAAGGCAAGAAGGTCAAGACCCCTATGGTGGAAGCATTCCGCATCGCCTGGAAGCCAATGATCATCGGCACCTTCGTCATGGTCTCTTGCTACACGTTGTTCTACCTGGTCACCACCTGGATTCTCTCCTACGGCATTGGTGATAAGACCAAGGAACTGGGCCTGGGAATCCCTTACCTGGAGTTCTTGGAGATCCAATTGATCTCGATCTTCATGTTCATGATCGGCATTCCCGTATCCTCGATGCTTTCGGACAAGTACGGGCGCAAGCCAATCTTGACCGTAACCTCACTCATCATGATTGCCTTCGGCTTTAGCTTCCCCTTCTTCCTCGGCATCGACAACGCTGACCGAAACTCGGTCCTCGGATTCCTCGTCGTCGGCATGTTCATCATGGGACTCATCTTCGGCCCTATGTCCGCTGTCCTCCCAGAGCTCTTCCCCACCAACGTGCGCTACACCGGTTCCGGCATCGCGTACAACGTCTCATCCATCCTCGGTGCTGCAGTAGCGCCTTTCATCGCAACGTGGCTGGTCAGCTCCTATAACGTGAATTTTGTTGGATACTATCTCATCATCGTCTGTTTCATCTCCCTCATCGCAATCATCATGATGCAGGAGCTGAAGGACCATGACCTCTCGCAGGTTTAGCCGGTCTTAACACACATACTTCTCCCCGACTTCTTCTGGTGTTACGCACCAAAGGTCGGGGAGATTTTGGTTTCGGTTCCGTCGGCGGCTTGGCCCCGGCAGCGCCGTCCCGAAAGACACCGATTGGGGGATCCAATCGTGGGAGCACTCTGCCTCTGCTTCCAAAAGCGCAGACTAGAAAGTGCATACCTGCAGGTGGCCGTCGCCAAGCATCCGGGCAGTGCTTGGCGACGACCAGCGTTCCTGCACTTTCAGGTCTGGACAAATGGAAAGGGCGGCTAGCACAGTATTTGCTAGCCGCCCATGAGATGCTGCTTTGTGAGAGAGACGCCTGCTAACTATGCAGCAACGGTCGCCCGCTTGGTCTGGGGTTCGTTGACAATGGGCTTGCGGCGCACGATGGCGGCGAAGATCGCTCCGGTGACATTGGCCCACACCGCGGCCACGACACCCGGCAGCGCCGCCTCCGGGGTAAAGAACTGCAGCGCCAAGGCCGAAGCCAATCCGGAGTTCTGCGTTGCCACCTCGATTGCCGTAGTACGCGCCGCCGCCTCGCGTTGACGGGCAAGCTTCGCCGAGTAATAGCCAAAAAGGAAGCCGATGAGGTTCTGAATGGCCACACCTGCGAAGACGACCAGGCCAACAGTGACGAGCTTGTCCTGTGATTTTGAAACCACAGCCATAACCACACCGCCGATGCCGGCAATAGCTACCCATGGCAACGCCGGCAGGACCTTGTCCACTGCCTTGCTGGCAATAACGCGCAAGAGAAGCCCGAGCCCTACAGGAATGAGCACTGTCTGAACCAGCGACCACATCATGCCGGCGCCGTCGACCTCAGCGGTCTCCCCCGCCAGCCACAGCATGAGCAAAGGCGTCATTATCGGTGAGACGAGAGTCGATACCGAGGTCATCGCCACCGACAGTGCCACATCACCCTTGGCTAGGTAAGCCATGACGTTGGATGCGGTACCGCCGGGCACAGAGCCGAGGAGGATGAGGCCGACGGTGGCGGCGTCGGAAAGCCCCAGCAGTTTTGCCACGAGTACGGCGCTGGTCGGCATGATGGCAAATTGGCAGATAACACCCAAGAAGATAGGCAACGGCCGCTTCGCCACGAGGGCCAGGTCCGGAATGGTCAAGGTCAGGCCCATCGAGAACATGATGACCATGAGCAATTGCGAGGTGTACTGCCCTATCGGTTCAAAGGTGTTGGGGCTCATGAAAGCGACAAAAGCGCAGGCAATGATGACGATTGGGAAGATATACACGGCGAGTTTCTCGCCGGTCTCCCCTTCTGCGTGTGGGTTCGTCACGGTGTCTCCTTTCCAGAAGGTGTCTCACTAGATGAATTGAGTATCCCATATGATGAACCTCACGTACCCGGTTTGGTCGAGATTTACTATCAAGCGATAGATTAGAAACATGTCCAAGCTACTAAGCCCCGATTCCTCTCGTTTCTCACGTCCAGCCGGCACCACAAGCCAGGCCGACGCCGTCCCCGCACGCTTCAAGAAGGGCTCCCCCGCCGAACTCCTCGCGGATATGAAAGCCATCGTCGGCGCAGAAAACGTGCATGGACGCCTCAGTGACCTCGTGCGCTTCTCCTCCGATGCCGGCCCCTACCGCTCCATCCCCAACATCGTGGTCTCTCCGCGCAACGCAGCGGACCTGTCTGCCTTGATGAAATATTGCGATAGCCACGATCGTCACATGACCTTCCGCGCGGCAGGAACCTCGCTCAACGGACAAGCTATGGGCGACGACATCCTCGTCGATGTCAAAACCCACTTCGGCGGCATGGAAGTACGCGAGGAAGGCCGCAAGCTGTGGTCGCGCCCCGGCGTCATTTTGGGCGATGCCCAGGCCGTGCTTTCCCGCCATGGCTTCATGCTGGGGCCGGACCCGGGTTCCACGTCCGTATGCACCATCGGCGGCGTGTTGGCGGATAACTCCGGCGGCATGCGCTGTTCTTTGGAGCGCGACAGCTACCACAGCATTGAAGAGCTCATCTTCGTCCTGCCCTCCGGCACCATCATGGATACCTCGCGGGGCGATGAGGTCTTCCGCAGGCAGGAGCCAAAGCTCCACGCCGATCTGCTAGCCTTCCGCGACAAGCTACGCGCCAACACCGAGATGGTGGAGTTCCTGCGCACCAAGTTCTCCATTCGCAACACCAACGGCCTGCGCATCGATGCTTTCCTCGACGAGGACGAGCCCGTGCACATCCTCAAGCGCCTCCTCATTGGCTCCGAGGGCATCTTCGGTGCCATCACCGAATCCGTCATCCGCACGGTGAAGCTACCGCGCGTGAAGGCCACGACATGGGTCGAGCTGCCCAATCTCCGCGATGCCGCCAACTACGTGCACCCCATCATGGAGACCGGCGCGGAGGCCTGCGAGCTCCTAGTGGCCCCGGTGATGCGCCGCTCCGCCGAGCACTATGCGCACGCCCCGGAGTCCTGGCGCAACCTCGATGACGATGCCGCAGCACTCCTCGTGGAGGTCGGCGGCAGCGACGAGGCAGACCTGGACAAGGCCATGGAACGCCTGCGCGCAGTGCTTGCCGACGCCCCACTACTGCGCCCCCTCGAATTCCTCACCACCGCAGAAGGAATGCGCGGCGCCTGGGAGCTACGCAATGGCCTGTACGGGCTGCTGGGTGCGGATCGCCCGAATGGCACGGCCTATATCACCGAGGATGTCTGCTTCCCACCGTCGCAGGTCGGCGAAGCTGCAGCGGACCTGTTGGACTTGCAGGCCAAGTATGGCTACCCGGAATCGGTTATGGGGCACGCTGCCTTTGGCAACCTGCATTTCTTCTTCACCCCGCGCTTCGACGTTGAGGAGGAGCGTGAGTCTTATGCCGCGTTCTTGGATGATTTGGCTGAGCTGGTCATTGATAAATACCAGGGCTCGATGAAGGCCGAGCACGGCACTGGCGTCAACATGGCGCCCTTCCTGGAGCACGAGTGGGGCACGGAGGCCTTCGAGCTCTTCTGGGAAGTCAAGAACATGATCGATCCCAAGGGCATCCTCGCACCGAACGTAAAACTCACGCGCGACCAGACCATTCACCTGCGCAACTTCAAGTCCTTCCCCAAGGCCGAAAGTGAGATCAATCCCTGCGTGGAGTGTGGCTTCTGTGAGCCTGTCTGCCCCTCCCGCCACGCCACGGTGACCCCACGCCAGCGCATCGTCTTGCGCCGCGAGATGGCTCGGCAGGAAGAAGGCTCAGAAGTCCTGGCGCAGCTGCAGAAGGAGTATCAGTACGACGCCGTCGACATGTGCGCGGCCGACGGCACGTGCTCTATCCCCTGCCCGATCAGCATCGATACCGGAGCGGTCATGAAGCAGCTACGTTCTCAGCAGGCAACCCCTGCCCGCGAGAAAGTGGCGCTCACGACGGCGCAGCGCTGGGAGCTGGTAGAGAAGCTTGCCCGCGCTGGCATCGTCTCCGCCAACAAAGTTCCTCACAAGCCTCTGGAACTGGGGGCCAACATGGCGCGTAACGTAGTGGCCCCCGACTTGCTGCCGACCGTCCCGGGCCCACTTCCGAAGGCTGCATCGCGTCTGCCGGAAACTCCGCGCGAGGGTGCTGGTGCACTTTACTTCCCCGCGTGCATTAACCGTATCTTCGGCCGCCCAGCAGGGGCCGCTAAGGATTCGGTGGACCTGCCGCGCGCCATTGTCGAGCTTGGTCGCCGCGCTGGCCAGCCAGTGTGGATCCCAGAAGACGTCGCGGGCGATTGCTGCGGCACCCCGTGGTCATCCAAGGGCTACAAAGAGGGCTTTGAATATCAGGCTCAAAAGATAGTTCGCGATCTTTGGCACTGGTCGGAGCACGGCCGCCTGCCCATCGTGGTTGACGCGGCAAGCTGCACCCACGGGCTGCTCGACTCGGTTCCGGAGGCGCTCTCCCCCGCCGACCGTGAGCTCTGGGAGGACTTAAAGATCCTCGATGTCGTGGAGTGGTTGCGTGATGAAATTGCACCACACCTGCCAATCGTGAAGAGCATGGGCAGCATCGCCGTCCACCCGACGTGCTCGACAGATCACATGGGGATTAGCCAGGACCTCCTTGACTTGGCCAACCTCTGCGGTGACGCCAAGATCCCTGAGGGGGCACAGTGCTGTGGCTCCGCCGGCGACCGCGTCATGCTTCACCCGGAGCTTGTTGAGTCCGCTACCCGCGAGGAGCGCGCTTCTCTCGACGCCGAGCACTTCGACGCGTACGTCTCCGATAACCGCACCTGCGAGATGGGTCTAGAAATGATTGCGGGCAAGACCTATGACTCGATTGCAGTGCTGTTGGAGAGGGCTTCCCGTCCGGTCGTCACTCCATAGCACCATGCCGGTGGCGGCACCCCTCGTGGGAGCCCCGCCACCGGCACGTCAGTCGTGGTGGAAGCAGCTTAGAGATAGTCGTAATTGATTTCGGTGTCTGGGGCGAAGAACACGCAACCTCCCTTAATCGGGCGGAGGTAGATCGTGTCTCCCTGGTGCACGGCAATGCCGCGCGGCACCTTCACAGTGATCCGGTCACCGCGGACTGCGATGACGTCGTCCGCCGATTCCTCCCGGCCGCCGTAGACGTACAACTCGGAGCCAAGGTGCTCCACAATGTCGACCCGAACTGGTAGACCATATTGCTCACCGGGTTGGTTCACGCCAACGATTTCCCAGTTCTCTGGGCGCACGCCGACGATGACGCGATCCGATGCCACCTTCGCGGCCTGCTCCGGCGGCATGTAGTAGTCCAAAGCATGGTCCTTGCCGCCGACAACGCGACCGTCGACGAAGGGGACGTTGTCGATGAGAGTCATAGCCGGCGAACCGATAAACGTCGCCACGAACGAGTTACCCGGATTCTCATACAACGTGTTCGGCGCGTCGACCTGCTGAATGATGCCTTGTTTGAGAACGCACACGCGGTCCCCCATGGTCATGGCCTCAGTCTGGTCGTGGGTGACGTAGACCGTGGTGGTATTAAGCTCGCGCTGCAGCTGCAAGATTTGCGCACGCGTCGATACGCGCAGCTTCGCATCCAAGTTGGACAACGGCTCATCCATGAGAAAGACCTTAGGCTGGCGAACTATAGCGCGTCCCATAGCCACGCGCTGGCGCTGGCCGCCCGACATCGCGGAAGGCTTGCGATCAATGAGGTCTTCCAGTTCCAACATCTTCGCGGCATTATTCACGCGCTTTTCGATGGTTGCCTTATCCACCTTGGCGTTCTGCAAGGCAAAGGCCATGTTCTGGCGCGCTGTCATGTTGGGGTACAGCGCATAGGATTGGAACACCATGGCTACATCGCGATCCCGCGAGCGGGCTTCAGTAACGTCAGCCCCGTCGATGAAGATCTGCCCTTCGTCGATTGGCTCAAGGCCAGCGAGCATGCGCAATGTCGTAGATTTGCCGCAGCCCGAAGGCCCGACGAGTACGAGGAACTCGCCGTCCTTGATATCTAGGTTTATGCGGCTAACCGCCGGAGGCTTCTTCGGATCATAAATCCTGGAAGCTTGACGGAATTCAACTGTAGCCATGGTGTCCTTTCAAAGTATCCGAAGCGTTACTTGAGCTTCGGGGTGATGTCGCGGTCGATAACGCTCTGGGTCTCCTTCTGCAGGTCACCGAATGCGGTCTCCACGTCCTCATTACCTACGGTGATGCGATCAAGAACGCCACCGATACGCTGGCCGCCGCCTGGTACGAAGACGCGAGCATAGTCCTGCGGCTTGGTGTTCTCGTTGAGCTGCTCGATAGCGGTCTGCGCGTTCGGGTTCTCCTCCAAGAACTTCTTCTCTTCCGGATCGTCCAAGGCGTCCTTGCGCACCGGCATGTAGCCCGTCTTCTGGGAGAACTTGATGGTGTTCTCGGTATTAGTCAGGAAGTCAATGAACTTAACCGCGTTAGCCTTGCGCTCGTCAGAAATGCCAGCCGGCACGGCCAGTCCGGCACCGCCAGTCGCTGCCGAAGGACCAGGGCCCGGCAGGTAGGTGGTGATGAACGGAATCGTTGCCGTCTCCTTCAGGCCACCCAAGGAACCGGTGGACTCCAACAGACCGGAGGCCTTGCCGGAGCCGAATGCGACGGTCGGGTCAGTGGAGATTTCGATATGCCCAGCCTTGACTTGCTCCTGCAGGAACTTACCTGCCTCGATGGATTCCTTTGACGTGAAGTTCGGTTCCCATTCATCAGAGTAAGAACCACCGAAGGCCCAAATCATGCCCTGGAAGTACCAGTCGAGGTAGTTGGAGCCATCCGGAACGGTTACGGCGGGCTTGTCGAGCTTGTCCTTGATCTTGGTGGCCCACTCGTCGAACTCTTCCCAGTCCTTCGGACCACGGTCGGTAGGAAGCCCCGCTGCCTTGAGGTCATCGGTGTTCCAGTACATCAGGTTCGTGGATCGGGAGTACGGCACGCCGTAGTGCTTGTCCTTGTACTTGTAGTCTTCACGCAGGGTATCGACGTAGCTCTCCGAGTCAATGTCGTTCATCTCCCAGAGGTCATCGAGCGGCGTGGTGGCCTCATTCAGTGCGAAGTTGAACCAGGTGACGTCGGAGGCAACGAGGACGTCAGGCAGATCGCCGCCTGCGAGGGCAGCATTGAAGCGCTGCGCAACTTCCTCATAGTTGGATCCCGCGGTGACCAGCTCAACCTTGAGATCCGGGTTTTCCTTCTCAAACTCATCAATGAGCTCTTGCTCTAAGTCGCGCGAGGATCCCGGGTGATTGGACCAGAAAGTGATGGTGTTGGCATCGCCGTCATCATTCGAGCCGTTGCTTGCGGTGGTCGATCCGCCTGCACAAGCGGTCAAGGACACGGTGGTCAGTAGTGCCGCGCAGGCAGCGACGATGCGAGTAGTGGTCTTACGAGACATGGGGAGGTTCTCCTTTGGAGGTGAAGAGTTGGGGACTTGATTGAGTTGGGCATAGAGAAAGCAGGCGGTCAGACTAACCCTTGACTGCGCCCGCAGTCAGGCCCTTGATCATCGGCTTCTGAAGAATGAGGAAGATAATGATCATGGGCAGGGTTGTCAGCACGGTGCCGGCCATCACTGGTGCCCAGTTTGTAACGCCTTCCGCGTCCTGCAAGCGGGTCAGGCCCACCGGCAGTGTGGCTGCAGCCGGTGTATCCGTAATCAGGAAGGGCCACAGGTATTGGTTCCATTCATTGACCACGGTGATGAGGACGAACGCGGACAGCGTTGGCCATGACATCGGCAGGACCACTCGGAACAAGGTGGTAAAGAAACCTGCTCCGTCCATGCGAGCGGCCTCGAGTATTTCCGGGGGCAATGACTGGAAGTGATTGCGCATGAGGAAGGCACCGAACGCCACGCCCGCCAGTGGGATGATGACGCCAGCGTAGGTATCTCTCCAACCCCACGACGCGACCAGCGAGTAGTTCGAAATAATGGTGATCTGGTTGGGAACCATCAGCGAGGCGATGATAAGCAGGAACAGTAGGTTTCGGCCGGGGAAACGAATGAATGCGAAGGCATAGGCAGTCAGAACGCCGAGGACTACCTCTACCACCGTCAGGATCAGAGTGATGATGACGGAGTTTTTCAGGTAGCTCGAGAAGCCAGAGGTCTGCCAGACGTAGGAGTAGTTTTCCGCCTCGAGCGGATTAGGCCAGAAAGAAATCGGGTCCGAGTACACGTCCTGGAAAGACTTGAAGCTGGTGATGAAGATGAAGTACAAGGGCACCATAATCATGAGTACCGTCAGTACCAAGGCGATATAGCCTATAACCTTCGTTGCTGGATGACTGTGATCAACTGGCTCGCCTTTGCGCTTGCGCTGGGCCTCGGTGATGACTGGAGCTGCGAGGGACTGTGAGCCAGGAACCGGTGGCAGCTCGCCCTTTGCTTGCGGTAGCCCCACTTGGACGGAAGCCGGAATTGCGTGGCTTTCGGACATTTACTTATCCATCCTTTCCTGCAACTTAATCTGCAGCACCGTAATGACAAGCACTACGAGGAACATGATGGTAGCTACTGCTGCGCCATAGCCGGCACGGTTGTTGATGAAGGTTTCCTGGTACACCTGGAAGACCATCGTGGAAGTTCCATAGCCGAACGGTCCACCACCGGTCATCGCATTGATGATGTCGAAGACCTGGAAGGAATTGAGCAGCACGGTAATCAACAAGAAGAAGGTGGTGCCGCGAAGCTGCGGCAGGACCACACGGAAGAAGTGTCGCGCGGCCGGGGTGCCGTCAATCTCCGATGCTTCGTCAAGATCACGGCGCCGTCCTTGCAAAGCAGCCAGATAGATAACGAAGACGTAGCCTACGTTTTTCCAAATGTAGGTCACCGTAATCATGAACAGCGCCCAGTTCTGTTGTTGGTAAAAGTTCGGCGCATCGACCCCGATGATCCCCAAGAAGTATTGGATGAGGCCGTAGTTGGGATCGAAGACAAACTGGAAGGCCACGCCAATCGCCGCACCTGCGATGACGTAGGGAGCGAAGACCATCGAACGCACCGCAGCGCGACCAAAAAGCTTTTGGTCCAGCAGCAATGCCAGAGCCAGTCCCAAAACCATCGAACCGGCCACCGCGAAGAAAGTAAAAACGACAGTGTTGAACACCACGCGTCCGGTATCCGGTGCTTGGAACCAGTCGATGTAGTTCTGAAGACCGACAAAGGTCATCGTCGGCGATGAAATATTCCAGTTAAAGAAAGAGATGCGAATGTTATCGACCAACGGCCGATAAGTGAAAAGAACGAGAAGGAGAAGGTTCGGGCCAACGAGCAATGCCGCAAGACCGATCTGTTTCCAATCGAGCTTCCGTTTGCGTGGATGACGCGCGAAGTCCTCGGAGACGACCGGCTTCTCAGTGACTGCAGGGATCGCAGCCGTTAGCCCGCTTGCCGGGGTGGAAATTGCCATGCAGAAGAAACTAGACCAAGGCAGTAAACAAAAAGTTTATTGAAAGTATTGACTTGATAAACAGCAGGAAAATTTCCGGAGCCGAGCACTCGAAAACCCATGCTGCGCGTGGGGAACATCACAAGCATCACGATGGAAGACCTCACATCACGTCGCGTTAATGAGAAAACTCCGCCGTCTCTTTAGATAGACCATTTCGGTCCATGACGGATCAGATGAGGATGTAGCCTAACGCTGGCTAACTGCGCGAAAGCACGTCGATTGCCAGCTCTGGCAGGTCGGTTGCCATGAGCGATACTCCGTTTTCGCAGCACCACTCCATGTCCTTCGGTAGGTTCACCGTCCACACGTAGGACGGGGCATCAACATCGGCAAAGAAGCCGGCGTCCCTCCGCGCTTGGTAAATGGAAGGCCCAAATCCTGTCGCACCCTCGAGCATTTCCGGGACTCCCTCATCAGGTCCAAGGAGAAGGAATGACCGCAAGGACGGTAATAAGTGTCGAAACCGAGCAATTGCTTCGGGGTTGAAGGAGATCAGGCTGAACCGTGGGTCGGCATCGAGCTGTCGGCCGCGCAGGACTTCCGCTACCGATTCCTCAAGGCGTGCACCAAAAGGAGACGGATGCTTCGTCTCTATGAGCAGCTGCTTTCCAGGGTATGACATGACGAGCTCCACGAGTTCGTCGAGAAGCATGATGCGTTGCGGATCCCCGTGGGTACCGAAATTGAGTGTGCGCAGCTCCTCTAGGGTCATGTCGCCAACAGCGCCGGCGCCATCCGACGTCCTGTCCACCGTCTGATCGTGGATAACTACGACTTCTCCGTCTTTGGTTAGGTTGACGTCGCACTCCACACCAGCCACGTCGAGCTTGAGGGCTTCATCGAAGGACCGAAATGTGTTTTCGGGGTACCAACCGTTATAACCTCGGTGCGCGATAATTCCTGGGCGCTCTGACATACTCTTATCCTCCGGTCGGCAAAGTGGATTGTGACGTTGGCGCCACCCCAGTGTAGACCGCTAACGCCGGCCGCCGCGGTGGCGGTGGGTCGCCACCACGTGCACGGCATCCAGCATGCCCAGGCTGAGCAACGCCTCGCGCAGGGCAAATTGGAAGGTCCACAGGCGTCGAAAGACCTGATCGAACCCGGCTGCCCCGGCTTCGCGGTGGCGGCCATCGAAAAAGCTGCGCTGGTAGCGAAGCGTTTCGAGGTAGTGGCTTCCGGTGTGGGTTTGCGCGATGATTCGCAGGTTGGAGCGCTTATCGAAGAGCCTATGGGTTTCTTCCAACGACGGGTATTCCAAGCCAGGCCAGATATAGGCACGCAGAACCTGAATCGCCGAACGAGCCGCCGGAGTCATCGTATCCGTGGCAAAAAGCGAAGCTAAAACCAGACGCCCGCCACTGACCAGCGAGCGGTCCAGCATCTCGACATATCGGCGGCGTTCCGGCGGCGAAAGCGTCTCCAACTTTTCGACGCTCACTATCGCGTCATACCGCCCGCGCCACTTCTTTGGGTTGGGCAAGGCCGTCTCTATGCCCTGCACGTGAACCGAATCAGCGGCGCCTTCGAGAAGCAGTTGCTCGTCGAAAAGCGCCTTCTGCTCCGTGTCGCCCGTAAGCACGTCCACCGTGGCGCGCCGGGACACCGCCTGAACCGCTACTTGCAGCCCAGTGGCTGGGTAGACTAAGAGGTGGGTTCCGGCGCCGGTGCGGGTGGCGTCGAGAAGCCACTGCGCAGCGCGACGCTGTGCGTCGCCCAAGTCTTCACGGTCCGTTGATGCCGGCTCGGTCACCGTGGTTACATCGACGAAGTGTTCTTTGGGTTCTTTTCTGCCCGCACGCGCGCTATAGCTACGCACCGCCTCGCGCACCGTAGTGGGTACGCCACTTGCAAAAATGCCGCCCGAATGGCTCAGCGAGTCACCTGCGTACAGTTTCACAACGTCAAGTGGTAGTTCACCAGGGCTCGATGTCTCCACGGCAAGCTCCTTGGCCTTCGGCCGATAACCCACCTCCACCAGCCGCGTGAGGACTTTGACAAGGCGCTCAGAATCGGGAGTTGTCCACTCGCCTGCCATATAAGACTCGGCCAGGCCCAGCCAGCCCGAATCGGCGGTGCGGGAGAAAAGGGCGTCGTGAAGCACGGTGACATCTGGGTCTTCGCCTTCCAGCTCTACCCCAGCCTTGGAACAGGCCTGCGCGAACTCCGCCTCAGCCCGGCCAGCTTTCATACGCAGTAGGCGCGGTGAAGGGACAGTAGCCACACCGGGCCACACCGCAGCATCGATCGAAGCCAAGTGGGGATACACGCTCAAGTCAGCCTTCCTCATCGCACGCATGTGTCCTCCCAGACTAAAGCCAACGGGGCCCGCACGGGTGGAGGCGCGGCCCAAAAAGCCAGTTAATAACCCATAAAGTATGCATGTACCGCTAGAAAGGTTTAGACTGACTCGGGTAAAATAATCTGGCTTTCTTAAGGAAGGTAATCAAACACCATGGCGCAAACTCCCCACCGTCCTAGTAACGGCCGCCACCACGTCGTTGTTATCGGTGCCGGCTTCGGCGGTATCAACGCCGTCAAGAAGCTCAAGGACGCGGATGTTGAGATCACCCTCATCGACAAGAAGAACCACCACCTCTTCCAGCCGATGCTCTACCAGGTAGCCACCGGCGTCATTTCCGCCGGCGAGATCGCCCCGTCTACCCGTCAGATCTTGCGTCACCAGGACAACGTTAACTTTGTCAACGGTGAGGTCACCGACGTCAATATCAAGGATCAGACTGTCACCGCGGAACTCGATGGCGCTGTTCGTACCTACGGCTACGACTCCCTCATTGTGGCAGCCGGCGCTGGCCAGTCTTACTTCGGCAACGACCACTTCGCCGAGTATGCCCCGGGCATGAAGACGCTGGATGATGCCCTAGAGATCCGCTCCCGCATTATCTCCGCTTTTGAGAAGGCGGAGCTGGAAGAGGATCCTACAAAGCGCGAGAAGCTGCTGACCTTCGTCATCGTGGGCGCTGGCCCGACCGGCGTTGAGCTGACCGGCCAGATTGCCGAGCTGGCACAGCGCACCTTTGCTGGCGAATACTCCAACTTCGGTTCCTCCTCCGCCAAGATTTACCTCTTGGACGGCGCTCCGCAGGTCCTTCCGCCGTTTGGCAAGCGCCTCGGCCGCAAGGCTCAACGCACGCTGGAGAAGCTGGGTGTTGACGTGCGCCTCAACGCCATGGTTACCGACGTCACCGCTGACGCCGTCACCTACAAGAACATGAAGACCGAGGAAGAGGTCACCATCGAGGCCGCGACCAAGATCTGGTCCGCAGGTGTCGCTGCTTCCCCGTTGGGCAAGGTCATCGCTGACCAGGCTGGCGTGGAATCCGACCGTGCCGGCCGCGTCTCCGTCAACGAGGATCTCACGGTTGGCGAGTACAAGAACGTCTACATCGTCGGCGACATGATTTCCCTCAACCGCCTTCCGGGCGTGGCCCAGGTGGCCATCCAGGGCGGCAACCACGTGGGCAAGCTCATCGAAGCCAAGATCGATGAAGAGTCCACCGCGAACGAAGCCGAGCCGTTCGAGTACTTTGACAAGGGCTCCATGGCCGTTATTTCCCGCTTCAACGCCGTCGTCAAGCTGGGCAAGACCGAGTTCGCAGGCTTCCCGGCGTGGATCTCCTGGCTCGGCCTGCACATCTTCTACATCGTTGGCTTCCGCAGCCGTACCCTCGTGGCGCTGCACTGGATCCTCAACGCCTTCTCGCGCGACCGCGGCAACCTGGAAATCACCCAGCAGCAGCGCGTCGCTCGCAACGTCATTGACCGCGACCTTCACTAGGTTCTACGCTCTTTAAGGGAGAGAGGAGTCATCCTCTCTCCTTTTTCTTTGGCCACATACGGTAGAACGGAAGAAGTCCCTAGCGTAAAGGAGAAAACCGTGAACCGTCCTGCCCTTCCTCGCGTCCTCAGCATTGCTGGCACCGATCCCACGGGAGGGGCAGGAATTCACGCTGACCTTAAGTCCTTTGAGGCGGCCGGCGCCTATGGCATGGCAGTAGTGACGGCCCTCGTCGCGCAAAACACGCAAGGGGTGCGCGCCATCCACACTCCACCGGTGGAATTCCTGCGCGAGCAACTGGCAAGTGTGAAGGAGGACGTGACTATCGACGCCCTCAAGATCGGCATGCTCGGCTCGGTGTCCATCACCGAAACGGTGAGCGAGTTCGTCTCTACCCTGCCCGAGGGGGTTCCCATAGTCTGCGATCCGGTCATGGTCGCCTCCAGCGGCGACCGTCTACTCGAACGGGAGGCAGAGCGCGCTGTGCGCGAGCTCGCCCGCCACTCCACCGTGGTCACGCCGAACTTGCCGGAGCTCGCTGTCCTCGCGGACGTCGCACAGCCGCGCACCCTCGAGGAAGCAATCGATATCGCCACTCAGTGGGCTCACGACAACGGGACCTGGGTCGTGGTCAAGGGCGGACACCTCGACGGCGCCCAAGCCGATAATGCAACAGTAAGCCCGTCCGGCGCGGTAACCCGCGTGCCCTGCCCGCGGATTAACACGAAGAACACCCACGGCACCGGCTGCTCGCTCTCCTCCGCGCTCGCAGCACGTTTAGGAGCGGGGGAAACACTCGACGAGGCATTGGTATGGGCCACCGAATGGCTCCACGAAGCGATAGAGAATGCTGATGCACTTCACGTCGGTCGCGGGCGCGGCCCCGTTGACCATGGTCACCGACTGCGGCGCCTCGCCGCAGGAGCGCAGCGCTAACCCAATAGGTCGGCGCCGGGGCGGGTAAGCACGGCCACCATGAAGGTGGAGTTCTCCTTGAAGACCTTCATGTCCCAGGATGCGAAGATGAAGTCGACTCGGTAGCCCACCGCGCGGGCGAGGTCGAGGAATTCATCGAAGCCCCAACCACGACCTTCACCAAAACCAACGACGAACCGACCACCCGGGCGCAAAGCGTTAAAGATGTTGCACAGTGCGGCCTCACGTCCTTCGATGGCAATGAAGGTCATCACGTTGCCCGCAGCCACAGCGATGTCAAAGTTGCCCTCCGGGATTTCCTCTTCCGAAAGGTCCCCCACTTCCCAACGGGCCTCCGGATAATCATTGACCGCATGCTCGATCAGGATGGGATCGACGTCCACGCCCAACACCGTGTGGCCGCGCTTTGCCAATTCACCGCCGAGGCGCCCGGAACCGCAGCCGGCGTCGAGGACGCGGGAGTGGCGTTCACTCATGGCGTCGATAAGCCGGGCTTCCCCATCGATGTCCTTGCCCTGGGCCCGAAGTGTCTTCCACTTCCGCGCAAAGTTATGGGAATGGGCGGGATTCGCTACAGTAACTTCTTTCCAGGTAGGCATGACAACGATTATATGCCCTTACAGGTGTAAGCTTTAGCCGCCATTACAAAACGCCTATACGAAACGAAGGAGGCTGAGACACGATGCCATCTGTACCGTCACCATTCAAGCCACGCAAGAAAAATACTTCTGACGACAGTGCTCCGAGTTTTTCCGTTCCCGTCGAACGTGCCATTGAACACTGCCGCGTGTTCGTCGATGGCGAGGCTCTTCCCGGCGAGTTTTCGCCGCACAGCGCGCTGCAAACCGTAGAAGAGTACGGCCGCGGCTTCGTGTGGGTAGGCCTCTACGAGCCGCTCGAATCACAGATGACGAAGGTGGCGGCTGAGTTTCGTATCCACGAGCTCATCGTCGAGGACGTCGTCCAAGCACACCAGCGCCCGAAGCTGGAACGCTACGATGACCAGCTGTTCGTGGTGGCGCGGTCGGTGAACTACCGGGATCACGACGAGGTAGCCGATAAGCGCCAGATTATTTCCACTGGTGAGATGCAAATGATCATCGGTGACACATTCATCATCACGGTGCGTCACTCGGCTAAGCTACCCAACTTGGCCTACGTGATCGAGGATGAGCAGGACCTCGTCGAACAGGGCCCCGTGTCCCTAGCGTGGAAGATCCTAGACATGATGGTGGACCGCTATTCGGAGATCTGCCGCCTCATCGCCATCGAGGTCGACGAGCTCGAGGAAGAAATCTTCACTCCGAATTCGCTGCCGAACATCGATCGCATCTATATGTTCAAGCGCGAGATTCTGGAGATGAAGCACGCCATCGTGCCGCTTTCGCCTGCTTTGCGCTCGATGGTCTCTGACCACAAGGACCTCATTCCGAAGGCGATTCGCTCCTACATCAGGGACGTCAACGATCACCAGCTGGTGGTCCAAGACCACGTGTCGGGGTTCGATGAGCGCTTGACCTCGCTTATCGACGCCTCCGTGGCCAAGATCAGCATGCAGCAAAACTCTGACATGCGCACGATTTCCGCGGTGGTTGGCATGTGGGCCGCACCAACGCTCGTCGCGGGTATCTACGGCATGAACTTCGATGTCATGCCGGAGCTACATTTTCCTTGGGGCTATTACGGCGCAATCGGCCTCATGGTGTTAGTTGTGGCCGGAATGTGGTGGTGGTTCCGCCGCAACAACTGGTTGTAAGAGGCTACTGCACCACCATCGTGCGCAGCGTGGACGCGGCGAGGAGCACATCCCCCTGGCTGATCTTAACCTCCCACAGCTGCGTGCGGCGCCCCTTGTACAGCGGTGTAGCAACGGCGGTCACCGTGCCCGAAGCCACCGGCTTGAGGAAATCCGTGTTGTTGTTGACACCGACAACGGGCTTGCCTGCGAGGATTAGGCTGCCGACGGATGCAGTCGATTCCGTAATTGTGCAGTACAGACCCCCATTTGCAACGCCCCAAGGCTGGTGGTGATCTGGGACGACTTCCACCTCAGATCGAACCTCGTCTGCAGAAATGTGCGTGTAGCGCAGGCCAATAAGCCCTGCGAGCCCCTGCGGGTTGGAGTTGATCAATTCGAGTTCTTCCGCGTTGAGCGGACGCGACTGGGAAACGGCCAAGAGCTTTTCAAAGATTTCAGAGTGGTTCATGCCACAACAGGTTAGTGGAATTCGGTGACGTAGGATGGTGAACATGACTCAAAGTGCTGAAAAGACAGATCTCGCTCAGATTGGCGTTGTGGGGCTTGCTGTGATGGGCTCCAACCTTGCGCGAAACTTTGCTCGCAACGGCAACACGGTCGCGGTGTACAACCGCAGCCCGGAAAAGACTCGCGCGCTCATCAGCGAGCACGGCGATGAAGGAGCGTTCATTGCCTCCGAGACCGTCGAGGACTTCGTTGCCTCCCTCGAGCGCCCGCGTAAGGCGATCATCATGGTTAAGGCCGGCGCGGCTACTGACGCCGTCATCGAGCAACTCACCGAGGCCATGGATGAGGGTGACATCATCATCGATGGCGGCAATGCACTGTTCACGGACACCATTCGCCGCGAGAAGGAGGTGGCCGCTAAGGGGCGTCACTTCGTCGGCGCAGGCATTTCCGGTGGTGAGGAAGGCGCGCTCAATGGCCCGTCCATCATGCCTGGTGGCCCAGCTGAGTCTTGGGAGACCTTGGGACCAATCCTCGAGTCCATCGCCGCTAATGTCGACGGTACTCCGTGCGTGACCCACATCGGCCCCGATGGCGCTGGCCACTTCGTCAAGATGGTGCATAACGGCATCGAATACGCCGACATGCAGGTTATCGGTGAGGCTTACCAGTTGCTTCGTTATGGTGCGGGCATGGAACCGGCTGAAATCGCCGAAGTCTTCCGCGAATGGAACGCCGGAGACCTAGACTCCTACCTCATTGAGATCACCGCCGAAGTACTAGCACAGAAAGATCCGGAGACAGGTGCCCCGCTTGTCGACGTCATCGTGGACGCCGCCGGTCAGAAGGGCACCGGCCGCTGGACCGCCATTAATGGTCTCGAGCTGGGCGTGCCGATCACCGGCATTGCGGAATCCGTTTTCGCGCGTGCGCTCTCTTCTGCCACTGCTCAACGTGCAGCTGCCCAGGAAGGCCAGCTGCCTTCCGGAACCATTGCCGAGCTCAATGTGGACAAGGCTGAGTTCGTCGAAGACGTTCGCCGTGCACTGTATGCCGCGAAGCTCATTGCCTACTCCCAGGGCTTCGATGAGATCAAGGCTGGCTCCGAGGAGTTCGGCTGGAACGTGGACCCACGCGATTTGGCCACCATCTGGCGCGGTGGATGCATCATTCGCGCGAAGTTCCTCGATCGCATCCGTGAGGCCTACGACAACAATGCCGACCTGCCTGCCTTGATTCTGGACCCGTACTTCAAGGGCGAGCTGGAGAACCTCATCGACCCCTGGCGTCGCGTCGTGGTTGCTGCAACGCAGCTGGGCCTGCCGGTTCCGGTGTTTGCCTCTTCCCTGTCCTACTACGACAGCTTGCGCGCCGAGCGCCTCCCAGCTGCTCTGATTCAGGGCCAGCGCGATTTCTTCGGCGCCCACACCTTCAAGCGTGTGGACCGCGAGGGCACGTTCCATATCGAATGGTCAGGTGACCGCTCGCTTACCGAGATGTAGCTGCTAAGCCCCTCCCCTGAGGGGCTTTTCTTATCCCTCCGCTACCCGCGACCAGAATTTTTCTTCTTCCGGTTGCGGGGCCCACGGTGCTGTTTTAGTCT
>NZ_KV816283.1:0-619 GCF_001814395.1 Corynebacterium sp. HMSC059E07 | reverse complement strand
GGCTCTTCCGGTTTCGGGGTGCGTAGCGGGGTGAGGTAGAAATCGACGGGTTCAGCGGGTCACCACAACATGTAGGGGTCCCTGGTGTGAAGATGAAAGTTCCTACACAACCATCTAAACCCACCAGGGACCCGTACTGTGAAGCCTACTGGAAATCTCGTCGCCGACACTATCTGCCGTACCGCGGAAATCGGGCTTGCCATCACCGGTGCCGCTGATGCCGGACCGCTGACCATCATTGAGGCCACGCCAGTAGCCGTTACTGGTGTGTGCCCGGACTGCGGACAGCCAGGAAAGTTACGCGACCACATCACCCGTCGACTCGTTGATCTTCCTGTTGTTGGATTCCCCACTAGGCTGCACGTAACAGTCCCTAGATTCCGGTGTACAGCCGCCTCATGTAAGAGAAAGATCTTCCAAGAATCTTTAACCTGCGCTGATGACGGCGCCAAGCTCACGCACCGGGTCACCCGCTGGATCTTGCAGCGCCTTGCTATTGACCGGATGAGTGTGTCAGCCACCGCCAAAGCACTCGGTGTGGGCTGGGACCTGGTCAACCAAGTCGCGCTGGATGCCTGCCGCCAGCTTGTCTACGGCGACCCTTGTCACCTAGACGGGG